>NZ_CP022366.1:395000-475000 GCF_003119115.1 Azospirillum sp. TSH58 | reverse complement strand
ACGATGCGGACGCCGTTCAGTTCGAAGTCCACGCGCTGTTTCACACCACCGCCGGTGGAATTGTCGGGGACCGACGCGGCCGAAGTCTGCGGCACTGTTACCTTTTCCATGACCTATAGCTCCGATTTGTCTGACAGCGTATAGGCAGTGGCGCACAGGGACCAGAGGCAAAATGCTCCCACCGGCCCTACCGGCTTGCAAAAGCGGCGGCCGCGTCCCGCACAAGCTGCCGGGGCGGCGGCGCGCACGGCTTTCGTCATAACCTGCGATCGAAGAATTACCGCGGCCGGGCCATCGTTGGGGATTCCCACGGACCGTGCGATGCGCTAGATTCGGTTTTGGTTTTGTTCGCAGCCACCATCCCTGGTCAGAATGGCCCGCCTCATCGACCGTCCCGCCGAACATCAGGCCCGTTCCATCGCCCCCGGCACCGCCGCTCCACGGTGCGAGCATTGCGGGCGTCCGCACGGCCATACGTTGCGCTGCCTGCCGGACGGCCGCTGGCTGTCGCCTGACGGGATCTGGTTCAGCGACGAAGGCGACCCGGCCCCCTGGCCGGACGTGGTCGAGTATGCCGGGGTCCGAACCTCGCGCAGCATCGTCGGGCTGTACCGCCGCCGCGCCGCGGCCATCGAACGGTCCGCCGAGAAGGCGATGGAACGGCGGTGGCTGTGCCGGCGTTGTCATATGGTCACCGCGCGCGACGAGCATCGGCGCGTCACCCGGACCCGGTCCCTGATGCGCCTCGCGCTCGGCGACCTGTTCGAGGGAACCTACACCATCTGAAGGGCTGCTCGGCCCTTTTGGGGAAAGAAAGCCAGACATTCCATGCAGCACGGACATTCGACGCGCCGCGGGGCCGAGCCGCGGCGCACAGTGGGGGACTCCGCCTCGCGCCCCGCGAGGCCGGTCGATCCGGTCGTGATGGCTCTGAACCTGCTGAACGGTCCCCGCACCCGGGCGGCGCTTCTGAAGGCCGTTGAGGAACGGGTCAAGACGGACGCGGAGGAACGCCGCCGCTTCGCCGCCGCCGCCGGACGGGTGCAGGGCGCAACGGGCGAGCAGGCGCTGACCCTGGCGGTCGGCAATTACCTGCGCGACCTGTCCCGCCTTCCCGAGGCCGGGCGCAGCGGCCCCTATCTGTGGCTGGCCGAGACGGTCGCCATCCTGGCCGGCGGCGGGCGTCCGGGACAGCCGGCGTCCCTCCTCCGCGACCCGCGGGCCGAGGCGGAAGCGCTGTTCCGCCCGCGCGGAGCGGCTTCGGCCTGACGGAGGCTCTGGAAAACGGGAAAGGCCCGGCGCCGGAGATCATCCGCTGCCGGGCCGTTCCTTACCGGTCCAAGGGTGCGATCAGGCGATCGTGCCGTCGAACAGGGCCGGCTCGATGGCGTTCATCTTCGCCGTGTTCACCGCCCAGTCGTCGGTCATGATGCCGCCGGTGTCGCCCGAGCCGGGGCTCCAGGCCCAATAGGTGAAGCTGACGCCCTGGTCGCCCGCCGCCAGATCGGACTTGCCGTCGCCGTTGTAGTCGCCGTCCATGTACTTGACCATGGCGTCGAGCCACTGCTTGTCCTGGCTGGTCTCCAGCTTCGTGCCGAACTCGCCGACCAGGACCGGCGCGATGTCCTTCTGGACGATCCAGCCCCAGGCGTCCGTCCAGATGTCCTTCATGTTGTTCGGGTAGGCGGGGTCGTTGAACCAGCCGAAGCCGGCCATCGACGGCGGGTAGTCGTGGACGGAATAGACCAGCTTGTTGTCGATGTTGAAGTCGACCGGGTCGGTCTTCACGCCGTCCAGGTTGCCGCCCCACCAGTAGGTGCCCTCGGAGGAGTTCTCGACGCCCTCGACGATCAGCAGCCAGTTCGGGTTGACCGACTGGACGGCGTTGCCAATGCGCTCCGCCGCGGCCTTCCAGTCGGTGGCCTGGTTGCCGTCGCCCCAGGTGGCCTGGCCGTGCGGCTCGTTGTGCAGGTCGGCGGCGACGACCGACGGGTTGTCGGCGTAGCGCTGGGCCAGCATCTTCCAGTTCTCGATCATCTTCGATTCCGGGTACTGGTCGGTGTACCAGAGCCCGTTCTCATTGGCCGAGGCGCCGTCGCCGGAGCGGTGGTGGTCGAGGATGATCTTCATGCCGGTCTGATCGGCGTAGTCGATGATCTTGTCGAACACCTCGAGGCTGGTCTTGCCCTGAAGCTCCGGGTTCTTCGAATAGTCGATGCCGGTCGGCATGCGGCCGTTGTCCAGCATGGCGTCCGACCAGGGCAGGCGGATGGTGTTGAACCCCTGGTCCTGCATCTGGTCCATGATGTTCTTGTAGCTGTCCTGCCACAGGCCCTGCGGGGCGAAGGCGTAGCCCTCAGCACCGAACCAGTTGACGCCGGTCAGCTTCACGTTGTTGCCGGCGCTGTCGACGATCTGGCTGCCGTCGGTGTGCAGGTAGCCGCCGCTTGACCCGGCGCCGCTGTCCGTCGAAGGCGAGGTCACCGGGGCGGTCGGCGCGGCCGGGGTCGTGCCCGGCGTTGTGCTCGGGGCCGTGGAGGGCGCGGTGGCGGAGCCGGAGGTGAACAGGCCCTTGTCGGCGTCGACCACCAGCGTGCCGTTCCACCACAGGTCGGCCTGCCCCTTGATGACGTCCTTGCCGTCGAGCGCGCCCTTGTCGTAGCTGACCGCGGAGTCGGTCGGGGCGTATTCGTGGCCGTTGATGGTCACGTTGCCGATATGCAGGTTGCGGTCCTGGCCGTTCACCGTGGCGTCGTTGTCGTACTGGACCTGGATCTTGTGCGCCTGATCGGCGGCCAGATCGGTCTTGAAGGAAAAGTCCTTCGACTCCGTGCCGGCCGTGCCCTCGCCGATCGCCTTGCCGTCCGCCAGCACCGTGAAGTGCGCGTTCTGGCCCGCCGCGGCGGTGCCGCGGGCGTTGATGGTGATCGTCGAGGACCCGGTGGCGGCGGAGGCGTCGCTGCCGCCCGTGGCGGCGCTGTCGGCCTCCGGCGCGGCGGCGCTGCCGCCGGAATTGGCCGTATCGGAGGCGACGCCATAGAGCGAGGCCGGGGTCGAGAAGGTCAGCGCCCCGTTCCACCACAGGCCTTCCTGGCCGGCCATGGTCCCGCCGGCGTCGTCATGGCGCTCGTAGCTCGCGTCGGTCGGGCTCAGCGTGTGGCCGTTGATGACGATGGATTTGATGCCCAGGTCACGATTCGATCCGGCGTTCACGTCATCGTTGTCATAAACAACCTGGACTTTGTGCGCCTGACCAGAAGAAACGTCAACGTCGAATGTATAGGCTTTCGGCTCGGCCGAGCCCACCGACGCCTGACCAACATCCTTGCCGTCGATCATCAGACGAAAGTGAGGATTCACAGCGTCCGAAGAGGTGCCATAGGCGTTCACGACGATTTTGGACTTGGTCAAACCAGTGGAGGTCGTCGCCATTTGTCTATTCCATTGCGGTTTCGATGGCTGGACCCTGGCCCTTGGATAGTTAACGAGATACTAACAATTCCTTTAAAATAAATTAACCATTTGTGGCAAATAGGAGCGGCCGGCGGCAGGCTTTGCCTGATGCGGCGGCGCAACAGCAGGCCCGCACTGGCTTTGCGGCGGTGCGCCCCGGCCGTCGCCGCCGCCCGTTCGCAGGTCCGTTCGGCGGCCCTGCCCCAGCCTGGTCACAGGGGGGACGCCAGCCGGTTCACATCCGGGATGCGGCCGTCGTCCCGGTAGGGACAGCGCGGTGCGAGCCGGCGCGGAGTCCCGCCCTTCCGAAGTGTCAACCCGCGGGCGAAGCCGCGCGTGCTACACTGTGCGCCGTGACGGATGGTGGACGATGACGGTCATGAGGATTGTGGTGGCCCTGAGGATGGCGGCTCTGACGGCGGCCCTGGCAATCGCGCTTGCGGGCGCGCCGGGACAGGCGTCGCCGGTGCCCGCCGTGGGGCAGAGCGTGTCGCTGGTGACCACCAGCGGGTCGGCCACCTTCAAGCTGTGCCGCAACTGGGTGTTCACCCACACGTGCCGCGAGTATGGCAACGTCTCGGTGCCCGCGCGCATCGCGGCGGGCGATTCGTTTGAAATCACCTTCGGCAGCAACCCGAAGACGATGTGGTTCCGGGTCAAGGCCGTCCTGCTTCAGGACGGGCGCTGCCTGCTGATCCCCAAGCATGAGGACATGCCCGCCAAGGGCGGGGACGAGCCGGTGGATATGCTGATCGTGGACCCGTGCCGCGTCCTGAGGTGACGGTCCTGCGGTGAAGGCGCCCCCGGTCGCGGGCCGCCTTCCGCAGGACGGCAGCCTCAGCGCAGCGGGATGTTCATCTGGACGCTGAGGCCCGGAGTGGGCGCGTAGTAGACCGGCGGCGGCGGTGCGTAGACCACGCGCGGGGCCGGGGCGTAGTAGACGGGCGGCGGGCGGCGCATCACCACGACCGGCGGGGGCGGCTCGTAGATCACCACGGGGCCGTGGCCGCGGTGGTGATGCTTGTGCTTGTGCTTGCGCCAATGCTTGTGGTCGTCGGCCAGCGCCGGTGCGGCCAGCGCGACGGTCAGCACCAGGCTTCCCAGCGCCACACCCCATCCACGCTTGCCAATTCCACCTTTGCCTGAATGGCCCGCGCCTGAGTGGACGGACATTCCCTGCATCCTTTTTCTGCGATCGATTGACCCGATCCTAACAGCAGATCGTGCGCCCAAGCTCAGGCTCCAACCATCCGGGCTGGGACAAATTTCGGGCACCCCCTATTCCCCGAAGGAGGTGCCCCCTGGCGGAAATGACGGGTCGAAAACCGAACGAACGTCAGAGGTTGCGGCCATTCGATTTGGTGTTCGCAGTCGCCGAAACTGTGTCACACTGTCGCATGGTGAATGGCACCCGGAGCGTCCGTATGGAAAGCCGCCGTAACCAGCCGCAACGTCACATCGTTCTCGCCTCGCACCCGACCGGCGGCGCCAAGCCGCGCTACACCCCGGTCCACTGGGGCGCCCCCACCGCCGCGGAGCGCGGGCCGGTCGTTGCCTCCCTCTCCGACCCGGCGCAGCGCAACGCCATCGGCGCCCACGCCGGCAGCTACGCCGTCTACCGGGCGCTCGCCGTCGCGGCGGGGCAGCTCAGCGCCTACCATGTGCCGGACCTGACCAACACCGCTCCGGCGGAGCCGATCGGCCCGCACCCGCAATGGGGCGACCCGGACAAAATCGTCTCCATCGACCCCTTCGGCCATATGGTCAGCGACGCCTTCGGCGATCATCTGGCGCGCGGCGTCGACGTGCGCCCGACCATCGCCGTGACCAAGGCCCGCATCAAGATGCCGGAGCTGGTGGACGCCATGCGCGCCGGGCGGCTGGCGGCGGACGGCCAGATCCTGCTGCCCAGCGGCGACGCGCGCGTGACCAAGGTCGCCATCGAGCCGGTGTGGTTCCTGCCCGGCATCGCCAAGCGCTTCGGCATCACCGAGAGCGCGCTGCGCCGCGGCCTGTTCGAGCACACCGGCAGCATGTTCCCCGAACTGGTGACCCGCCCCGACCTGAAGGTCTTCCTGCCGCCGATCAACGGGCTGACCGTCTACATCCTGGGCGACGCGGCGGCGCTGACCGATCCGGCGCGCAAGGTCGCCTGCCGGGTGCACGACGAGTGCAACGGGTCGGACGTCTTCGGCTCCGACATCTGCACCTGCCGCCCCTACCTGACCCACGGCGTCGAGGAGTGCATCCGCACCGCGCAGGAGAACGGCGCCGGCCTCGTCATCTACAACCGCAAGGAAGGGCGCGCGCTGGGCGAGGTGACCAAGTTCCTGGTCTACAACGCGCGCAAGCGCCAGCCCGGCGGCGACCGGGCGGAGGCCTATTTCGAGCGCACGGAGTGCGTGGCCGGCGTCCAGGACATGCGCTTCCAGGAGTTGATGCCCGACGTCTTCCACTGGCTGGGGGTCACCCGCATCGACCGCATGGTGTCGATGAGCAACATGAAGTCCGACGCCATCCGCCGCGCCGGCATCGAGATCGTCGAACAGATCCCGATCCCCGACGAGCTGATCCCCGACGACGCCAAGGTGGAGATGGACGCCAAGAAGGCCGCCGGCTACTTCACCCCCGCCGTGCCGACCGCGGAGGAGCTGACCGTCGCCAAGGGCCGGGGGCTGACCGATTGAGCGCCCACGCCGACGATGATGCGGGGTGGCTGCTCTCCGCCGACGCGGTGCGCCAGCGCGCCCACGCGATCCTGGCGAAGGCCGGGCGCGGGGACCTCGCCCATTTCGAGCTTCGCCCGGAGCGGCTGCCCGATGCCGCCGCCCTGGTCGCCACGGTGACGCGGGAGTCCTACCCGGACCTGGACGTCCCCTACCACAGCCGCTGGCGGCATTTCGTGATGGAGGGCGACGACCGCTGGGCGGCGCTTGCCGCCGGACTGGACGTGGATGCGGACGAGGTCGCGCGCATCCGCTTCGACCTCGCGGTGACCAGCGTGCTGCTGGACGCCGGGGCGGGCGACCGCTGGCGCTACCGCGACGCGGCGGGGGTGGAGTTGGCCCGCTCCGAAGGGCTGGCCATCGCCAGCTTCGACCTGTTCCGCGCGGGCGGCTTCGCCGATGATTCGAAGAGAACGCCTCTGCGCGCCGACGCGGCGGCTCTCTCCGCCATGACCGAGACGGCGCTCGCCCGCGGCTTCCAGGCCGGGCCGGACAACCCGCTGGTCGGGCTGGAGGGGCGCGCGGCGCTGCTGCGCCGGTTGGGGAGTGCGCTGACCGCTGCACCCGACCTGTTCGGCACACGGGGGCGGGTCGGCACCCTCTACGACGCGCTGAAGGCGCAGGCCGTGGACGGGACGCTTCCCGCCACCGCCATCCTCGACGCGGTGCTGCGCGGGCTGGGGCCGATCTGGCCGGGCCGGATCGAGCGCGGCGGCGTCAATCTGGGGGATACCTGGAGCCATTCGGCGGTCGGCCTCGTCCCCTTCCACAAGCTGTCGCAATGGCTCAGCTATTCGCTGGTCGAGCCGCTGGAGGGGGCGGGCATCGCCGTCACCGGGCTGGACCGGCTGACCGGCCTGCCGGAATACCGCAACGGCGGGCTGCTGGTGGACAGCGGCGTGCTGGTGCCGAAGCATCCCCGCATCCTGTCCGACGAGCTGGAGGTCGGGGATGAGGCGGTGGTGGAGTGGCGCGCCCTGACCGTCGCCCTGCTCGACCGCCTCGCCGACGAGGTCCGCGCCCGGCTGGGCGTGCCCGCGGAGAGCTTCCCGCTCGCCAAGGTCCTCCAGGGCGGCACCTGGACCGCGGGGCGCCGGATCGCCCGCGAGCGCCGCCCCGGCGGCGGCCCGCCGATCCGCATCCGCAGCGACGGGACCGTCTTCTGATGTGACGTCAACCACCCGAAGGGTCGCCCATGCCCAACCCGACGTTGCCCATCCCGACACTCACCGTCATCGACCACCCTTTGGTCCAGCACAAGCTGACCCTTCTGCGGCGGCGGGAGACCCCCACCGCCCGGTTCCACGAGGTGATGCGGGAGGTGTCGCAGCTGATGGGCTATGAGCTGACGCGCGACCTTCCCCTTGAGGACCGCCCGGTGGAAACGCCGCTGGCCAGCTTCGACGCGCCGCTGCTGACCGGCAAGAAGCTGTGCCTCGTCTCCATCCTGCGGGCCGGGCAAGGGCTGCTGGACGGCATGCGCACGCTGCTGCCGTCGGCCCGCATCGGGCACATCGGCCTCTACCGCGACCAGGAGACGCTGACCCCCGTCGAGTATTTCTTCAAGGTGCCGGAGGACATCGAGGAGCGGCTGGTCATCCTCGTCGATCCCATGCTCGCCACCGGCCACACGGCCGTCGCGGCGGTGCACCGGCTGAAGGACGCGGGTGCGGCCTCGATCAAGCTGGCCGTCCTGGTGGCCGCCCCGGAGGGCTTGCGCAACTTCCACGACGCGCACCCCGACGTGCCGGTCTTCACCGCTGCAGTGGACGAGCGGCTGGACGAGAACGGCTACATCCTGCCCGGCCTGGGCGACGCGGGCGACCGGCTTTACGGCACCCGCTGAGAATCGTTGCCGCCCTTTTGGTCACATGCCACCCTGCCGACCCGTGAGAGCCGCAGCAGGGCTGACGCGCACGGAATGGCATTGCCGTTGCAACGCCTCTGCTGCACATCTGTGCCGAAACAGCAAAGCAGACGGAGGGGGTTCCCATGGGGAAGGTATTCGGCGTGGCGCGGCGCGCCGTCCTGTGCGGTGCGGCGGCGGCCGCCGTCGCGGCGATGGCTCTGCCCGCCTGGGCGCAGTCGAAGGTCAAGGTCGCCGGCATCTACACCGTGCCGATCGAGCAGCAGTGGGTCAGCCGCATCCACACCGCCCTGAAGGCCGCCGAGGCGCGCGGCGACATCGAGTATGTCTGGGCCGAATCGGTCGCCAACACCGACTATGAGCGCGTGATGCGCCAGTACGCCGAGGGCGGCCAGCAGCTCGTCTTCGGCGAGGTCTTCGGCGTCGAGCGCGCAGCCCGCGCCGTCGCCAAGGACTATCCCAAGACCGCCTTCGTCATGGGCTCCAGCTTCAAGCCGCAGGAGCCGAACTTCTCGGTCTTCGACAACTACATCCAGGAGCCGGCCTATCTGACCGGCATGATTGCGGGCGCGGTGTCCAAGTCGAACGTCATCGGCATGGTCGGCGGCTACCCGATCCCCGAGGTGAACCGCCTGATGAACGCCTTCATGGAGGGCGCCAGGGAGGTGAACCCGAACGTGAAGTTCATGGTCAGCTTCATCGGCTCCTGGTTCGACCCGCCGAAGGCCAAGGAAGCCGCCTTCGCCATGATCGACCGCGGCGCCGACGTGATGTACGCCGAGCGCTTCGGCGTGTCCGACGCCGCCAAGGAGCGCAAGGTCCTGGCCATCGGCAACGTCATCAACACCCAGCCGCAGTATCCGGACACCGTGGTCGCCAGCGCGCTCTGGCACATGGAGCCGTCGGTCGACCGCGCCATTGCCGCGGTGAAGGCCGGCAGCTACAAGGCCGAGGATTACGGCCCCTACAGCCAGATGGTCCACAAGGGCTCCAGCCTCGCCCCGCTCGGCACCTTCGAGGGCAAGGTTCCCGCCGACGTGATGGCCAAGGTGAAGGCCCGCGAGCAGGAGATCCTCGACGGCAAGTTCACCGTGAAGGTGAACGACAACGAGCCGAAGTCGACGATGTGATCCACATCTCCTTCTCCCCTCCGGGGAGAAGGTCGGGATGAGGGGGCGGCCGCAGGCCGGACACGCAAGCTCATTGCAGCGCTTGGACGCCCTGACGGGCGCCCCCTCACCCTAACCCTCTCCCCAGGGGGAGAGGGAACGTTGTTTTGCCTCCCGGCACCCCGCGGACATCCATGACATCACCCCCCATCGTCCTCCGCCTCTCCGGCATCACGAAGCGGTTCGGGCCGCTCGTCGCCAACGATTCCATCTCGCTGACGCTCCACAAGGGCGAGGTGCTGGCCTTGCTGGGCGAGAACGGCGCCGGCAAGACGACCCTGATGAACATCCTCTTCGGCCATTACGTCGCCGACGAGGGGAGCATCGAGGCGTTCGGCCAGCCGCTTCCCCCCGGCTCCCCCCGCGCGGCGCTGGCCGCCGGGATCGGCATGGTCCACCAGCACTTCACCCTGGCCGACAACCTGTCGGTGCTCGACAACATCGCCGTGGGCACGGAGTCGCTGTGGCGCCCGCGCTCCGACCGCGCCGCCGCCACGGCGAAGCTGCTCGACCTCGCCCGCCGCTTCGGGCTGGAGGTGCGGCCCGACGCGCTGGTCGGCGACCTGTCGGTGGGCGAGCGGCAGCGCGCCGAGATCCTGAAGGCGCTCTACCGCGACGCCCGCGTCCTGATCCTGGACGAGCCGACCGCGGTGCTGACCCCGCAGGAATCCGCCAGCCTGTTCGACACGCTGCGCCGCCTGACCGCCGACGGGCTGGCCGTGGTCTTCATCAGCCACAAGATGAACGAGGTCTTCGCGGCCAGCGACACCGTCGCCGTGCTGCGCGGCGGGCGCCTCGTCGCCACCCGCAGGACCGCCGAGACCGACCGCGAGGAGCTGGCCGAACTGATGGTCGGGCGCGCCCTGAAGCCGCCCACCCCGACCCCGCTGGAGCCGGGCGAGCCGGTGCTTGCGCTGTCCGGCGTGACCGTCGCCTCCGGCCACGGGCGCCCGCTGCTCGACGCGGTGGACCTGACCGTGCGCCGCCGCCAGATCGTCGGCATCGCCGGCGTGTCGGGCAACGGGCAGACCGCGCTGGCCGAGCTGGTCAGCGGCCTGATCCATCCGGATTCCGGCACCATGGCCCTGAAAGGCGAGCCCGCCAGCAGCGCCGGTCCGGCGGAGATGGTCCGCCGCGGCGTCGCCCGCATCCCGGAGGACCGGCACGCCGCCGGCCTCGTCGGCGCCATGGCGGTGTGGGAGAACCTGATCGCCGAGCGCTACCACGACCCCGCCTTCCAGCGCTTCGGCCTGATCCGCCGGGGGGCCGCCCGCGCCTACGCCGAGGAGGTGATCCAAGCGTTCGACGTGCGCTGTCCGGGTCCGGACGCCCGCACCCAGCTGCTGTCCGGCGGCAACATGCAGAAGCTGATCCTGGGCCGCACGCTGGCCCACGGGCCGGACCTGATCCTGGCGAGCCAGCCGACCCGCGGCCTCGACGTGGGCGCGGTGTCCTACGTCCACGGGCGGCTGCTGGAGGCCCGCGCCGCCGGGGCCGGGGTGCTGCTGATCTCCGAGGATCTGGACGAGATCCTGGCGCTGGCCGACGGCATCACCGTCGCCTATCACGGGCGCCTCACCCCCGTTCTGCCGCACGGCCGCGTGTCGGTCCGCCAGCTCGGCCTGCTGATGGCCGGGCATTGGGAGATTTTGCCGGAGATCGTCGATGCGGCTTGAACCGCGAGAGCATACCCCGCTGGCCGCCCGCCTGCTGGCACCCGTGGCGGCGGTGGCGGCGGCGCTGGCGCTCTGCGCGCTGCTGGTCGCCTGGACCGGCGCGCCGGTGCTGCGCGCCTACGGCCTGCTGCTGGAGGGGGCCGCCGGCTCCCGCTTCGCCCTGACCGAGACGCTGACCCGCGCCACCCCGCTGATCCTCACCGGCCTCGCCGCCGCCGTCGCCTTCCGCGCCAAGCTGTGGAACATCGGGGCGGAGGGGCAGCTCTACATGGGCGCTCTCGCCGCCGTCGTGCTGGGCGGCGGCATGCTGAACCTGCCGGCCTGGCTGCTGCTGCCGACCGTGATGATCGCCGGGGCCGCCGCCGGGGGCGCCACGCTGCTCGGCCCCGCCGTGCTGAAGGTGCGCTTCGGCGTGGACGAGGTGGTGACCACGCTGCTGCTGAACTTCATCGTCCTGCTGCTCGTCTCCATGCTGCTGGAGGGCGCGCTGAAGGACCCCATGGGCATGGGCTGGCCGCAGTCCGCCCCGGTCGTCGAGGCGGCGGAACTGCCCAAGCTGGTCGAGCGGACGCGGCTGCACACCGGCCTGCTGGTCGCGCTGGGCCTGTCGGCCCTGCTCTGGCTGATCGACACCCGGACCATCTGGGGCTACGAGAACCGGGCGGTCGGCGCCAACCCGCGCGCCGCGGCCTTCGCCGGCATGCCGGTGACCCGCGTCATGCTGCGCACCGCCCTGCTGTCCGGCGGGCTGGCCGGGCTGGCCGGGGTGATCGAGGTCTGCGGGCTGAAGGGCTACCTGACGCTCGACCTGTCGCCGGGCTTCGGCTACAGCGGCATCGTCGTCGCCATGCTGGCGCAGCTTCACCCGGTGGGCGTGGTCGGGGCGGCGGTCTTCATCGCCGGCATCTTCGTCGGCGCCGACGCCATGAGCCGCGCCATGCCGGTGCCCAACTACATCGCCGACGTGCTCGTCGCCACCAGCCTGCTCTGCATGCTGGTCGCCGGGCTGCTGACGCGCTACCGGCTGCGGCGGGGGTGAGCGCCATGGAGCTGTTCCAAACGATCCTCGACATCCTGGTCTCCGCCGCCTTCTGGACGGCAGTGCTGCGCATCGCCACCCCCTACATCCTGGGCACGCTGGGCGAACTGCTGTGCGAGCGGGCGGGCGTTCTGAACCTCGGCATCGAGGGCATCATGACGATGGGCGCCATGGCCGGCTGGATGGCCGTCTACCAGGGCGCCGACCTGTGGACCGGCGTGCTGGTGGCGGCACTCTGCGGCGGGCTGATGGGGCTGCTGCACGCCACCCTGACGGTGCCGCTGGGCCTGTCGCAGCATGTGGCGGGCATCGGCGTGACGCTGCTCGGCACCAGCCTGTCCTACTTCGTCTACCGCCTCGTCCTGCCGCAGGCGAGCACCCCGCCCACCGTCGAGCCGTTCCAGCCGTTGGACCTGCCCGGCGCGCTGGCCCAGACGCCGATGACCTACATGGCGCTGATCCTCGTCGCCGTCGTCGCCTACGTCCTCTACCGCACGCCGGTCGGTCTGGCGGTGCGCATGGTCGGCGAGAATCCGGCGGCGGCGGAGGCCCAGGGCCTCAGCGTCACCGCCGTCCGCGTCGGTGCGGTGGTGGCGGGAAGCGCGCTGATGGCGCTGGCCGGGGCCTTCCTCACCCTGTCGGCCTTCAACGCCTTCTTCTTCAACATGGTCAACGGGCGCGGCTGGATCTGCATCGCGCTGGTGGTCTTCGCCTCCTGGCGGCCCGGCAAGGCACTGCTGGGCGCGCTGCTGTTCGCCGCCTTCGACGCGCTGCAATTGCGGCTTCAGCAGGTGGCGGGGGGCGTCCTGCCCTACCAGCTGTTCCTGATGATGCCCTACCTGTTGAGCATCCTGGCGCTGGTGCTGGTGGCGCGCCGCGCCTCCTACCCGCGGGCGCTGATGATCCCGTACCGCAAAGGAGAACGCTGATGTTCGATCTGATCCTGCGCCGCGCCACGCTGCCCGACGGCCGCACCGGCATGGACATCGGCGTCCGCGAGGGCCGCATCGCCGCGGTGGAGAAGGACCTGCCCGGCCCCGCCGGGGAGGAGATCGACGCCACGGGCCGGCTGGTCACGCCGCCTTTCGTCGATTCGCACTTCCACATGGACTCCACGCTCAGCTACGGCCTGCCGCGGGTCAACCGCTCCGGCACGCTGCTGGAGGGCATCGCGCTGTGGGGCGAGCTGAAGCCGCAGCTCGTCCAGGACGCCATCGTCGAGCGGGCGCTGGCCTATTGCGACTGGGCGGTGGCGCGCGGCCTGCTGGCGATCCGCAGCCACGTGGACGTCTGCGACCCGCGCCTGCTGGCCGTGGAATCGCTGCTGGAGGTCAAGCGGCGGGTCGCCCCCTACCTCGACCTGCAGCTCGTCGCCTTCCCGCAGGACGGAGTCCTGCGCTCCCCCGGCGCGATGGACCTGCTGAAGCGCGCCCTCGACATGGGCGTCGACGTGGTGGGCGGCATCCCGCATTTCGAGCGGACGATGGCCGACGGCGCCGCCTCCGTGAGGCTGCTCTGCGAGATCGCGGCGGAGCGCGGGCTGCTGGTGGACATGCATTGCGACGAGTCGGACGACCCGCTGTCCCGCCATGTCGAGACGCTGGCCTACGAGACGCAACGGCTGGGGATGCAGGGGCGGGTGACCGGCTCGCACCTCACCTCCATGCATTCCATGGACAACTACTACGTCTCCAAGCTGATCCCGCTGATGGTCGAGGCCGACCTCGGCGTCATCGCCAACCCGCTGATCAACATCACGCTCCAGGGCCGTCACGACACCTATCCCAAGCGCCGCGGCATGACCCGCGTGCCGGAGCTGATGGGCGCCGGCCTGACGGTGGCGCTGGGCCACGACTGCGTGATGGACCCCTGGTACCCGCTCGGCTCCGGCGACATGCTGGAGGTCGCGCACATGGGCCTGCATGTCGGGCAGATGACCGGCTATGACGGGATGCTCGCCTGCTTCCGCGCGGTGACCGAGGCTCCGGCCAAGCTGCTTCACCTCGACGGCTACGGGCTGGAGGTGGGCTGCCACGCCGATCTGGTGGTGCTCCAGGCCGCCGACCCGGTGGAGGCGATCCGCACCCGCGCCACCCGCCTGTGTGTTCTGCGCCGCGGCGCCGTGGTCAGCCGCTGCGCCCCGGTGGAGGCGCGGCTCGCCCTGCCGGGCCGCCCGGAGTCGGTGTCCTTCACCCTGCCCACGGCGCGGGCCACCTAACGTCCCCCTCCCCTTCGGCGAAATGGGTTGAGAAGCCCCCCGGTCCGCGCGGCCGGGGGGCTTTTTCATGCCCGGCGCCCGCCCCTTCCCACTCCCCGGCATTTGCCGCGAAAGGTCCGGAGCGCGATTAGTTCGCCTAACGCACAAAAGGGCTTGCCAGGCATTTCGCATCTGGTATACGGTATCTCACATCCCATCGCGCTTCGGAAACGGAGTGCAAAACCAACGGTGCGGGCGTGTTTTGAAGAAAACATGACGGCGCCGGAAGGTTTCGGGTCCGGTGTCGGAGCGAATGCTTTCATGAGCGCAACAGTCGATTTCGCACAGCTTGTCATGGCCGCCGGGGACGCGATCGTCGTGTCCGACGCGGAAGGGGCCATTACTCTGTGGAATCCGGCGGCCGAGCGGATGTTCGGCTTCACGGAGGGCGAAGCGCTGGGGCAGTCGCTCGACATCATCATCCCGGAACGCCAGCGCCAGCGCCATTGGGACGGCTACGCCAACACCATGCGCACGGGCCGGACGCGCTACGGCAGCGAGGTGCTGCGCGTCCCGGCCCTGCACAAGGACGGGCACGCCCTGTCCATCGCCTTCACGGTCGCCCTGCTGACCGCGCCGGACGGCACGGTGACCGGAATCGTCGCCATCATCCGCGACGAGAGCAGCCGCTGGGCCGAGGAGCGCAAGCTCCGCCGACGCCTGTCGGAGTTGGAGTCCGCAAGTCCGTAACCCACAACCCATCCCGCCAGTTTGTCCGTGTTGTCCAGTGCTCAACAACGGCATCGCAATAAGTGAGAGGGAGTAAACGAGCCATGAGCAAGCCGCTCGAAGGGATCAAGATCATCGACTTCACCCACGTTCAGGCCGGCCCCGCCTGCACGCAGCTCCTCGCCTGGTACGGCGCGGACGTCATCAAGGTGGAGCGGCCGGGTTCCGGCGACGTCACCCGCAACCAGCTCCGTGACATTCCCGACGCCGACGCGCTCTACTTCACGATGCTGAACAGCAACAAGCGCTCGCTGACGCTGGACACCAAGACCCCGCAGGGCAAGGAAATCCTTGAGAAGCTGATCAAGGAATCCGACGTCCTCGTAGAGAACTTCGGGCCGGGCGCGCTCGACCGCATGGGCTTCACCTGGGAGCGCATCAACGAGCTGAACCCGGGCATGATCGTCGCCTCGGTGAAGGGCTTCAGCGACGGCCACCATTACGAGGACCTGAAGGTCTACGAGAACGTCGCCCAGTGCGCCGGCGGTGCGGCGTCGACCACCGGCTTCTGGGACGGCCCGCCGACCGTCAGCGCCGCCGCGCTGGGCGACAGCAACACCGGCATGCACCTCGCCATCGGCATCCTGACCGCCCTCATGGGCCGTTCGAAGACCGGCAAGGGCCAGAAGGTCGCCGTGTCGATGCAGGACTCGGTCATCAACCTCTGCCGCGTCAAGCTGCGCGACCAGCAGCGTCTCGACCGCGTCGGCTACCTGGAGGAGTACCCGCAGTACCCGCACGGCGAGTTCTCCGACGTGGTTCCGCGCGGCGGCAACGCCGGCGGCGGTGGCCAGCCGGGCTGGGTCCTGAAGTGCAAGGGCGCCGAGACCGATCCGAACGCCTACATCTACTTCACCATCCAGGGCCACGCCTGGGCGCCGATCTGCAAGGCCCTCGGCAAGCCGGAGTGGATCGACGATCCGGCCTACAACACCGCCCTGGCGCGTCAGGACAAGATCTTCGACATCTTCGCCTTCATCGAAGGCTGGCTGGCCGACAAGACGAAGTACGAGGCGGTCGACATCCTGCGCAAGTTCGACATCCCGTGCGCCCCGGTGCTGACCATGAAGGAAATCGCCGATTGCCCGTCGCTCCGCAAGAGCGGCACGATCGTCGAGGTCGATCATAAGGCCCGCGGCAAGTACCTGACGGTCGGCAGCCCGATCAAGTTCTCCGACATGACCGTCGAAGTGACCGGGTCGCCGCTGCTCGGCGAGCACTCCGACGAGGTTCTGGCCAGCCTCGGCTATACCCCGGAACAGATCGCCGAGTTGCACGCCAACAAGGTTGTCTGATCGGGTCCCCGACAGTCTGACGGCATGCCTTATGAAGACGGCGCTCCGAAAGGGGCGCCGTCCTTTTTTGTGCAGGAGCAGGTTTCTTGTCGGACAACGGGGGCTTCACGGATTGCCGCCGGAATCCCGACCCTTACCGCAGCCACTCCCTCACTTCGCGGATGCGCTGGTTGCCCTCCGGCGTGCGGGCGTAGGCCTTGCCGTACTGGGTTTCGTACTCACGCACGAAGCCCTGGCGCAGCAGCCCGTCCAGCACCGGGCGGACGATGGCCGGCTTCAGGTTCGCGGCCTTGGTGATCGTCAGGAACGAGGCCGGCAGAGCCGTCACCTCCGGCCCCGGCGTGGCGCGCAGGGTGTTGAGCGAAGTCCAGTCGACGGAGGTTGGTGAAATCATCGGCTACCCTCGATGCGGCGCGCGGTTGACTCTCTCTCGATACGACCTCAACTTCACTTGAGGTCAAGAGGTTCCGAACCCCAGGGGAGGCCCGGCGATGGCGATTCTCGATCCCGCCGACATCGACAAGGACCTTTCCGTGGGCGAGGTCGCGGAACGCTCCGGTGTGGCAGTGTCCACCATCCACTTCTACGAATCAAAGGGGCTGATCGCGAGCTGGCGGAGCAGCGGCAACCAGCGCCGCTTCCCCCGCGACGTGCTCCGGCGCATCGCCGTCATCAAGGTCGCCCAGCGCCTGGGCGTCCCGCTGGCCACCATCGCGCAGGCGCTGAAGACCCTGCCGGACGGCCGCACGCCCACCGCAGAGGACTGGAAACGCTTGTCCGCGGCCTGGAAAGCGGATCTGGACGAGCGCATCGCCGTGCTCACCAAACTGCGCGACGGGCTGGAGGACTGCATCGGCTGCGGCTGCCTGTCGCTCGGCGAATGCCCGCTGCGCAACCCCTGGGACGAGCTTTCGGAGAACGGTCCCGGCCCGCGCCTGCTCGATCCGCGGTGACCTCCGCGCTGTTTTGCCGCACCGCAGCATGACCTCCTCATCCGGCGCCGTCGCGGCAATAAAAAGGCCGTGCTGTTTCCAGCACGGCCAGTATCCGAGAGGCTCGCATAAAATGCGGAGCAACAACCCGCCCGATACAAAGGGTGATGAACCCTGTGTAAGAAGAATGATGCCCGAGTCTTCGTCGGGACGCAACAAGGGAATCGCGGGTTTCCACATTGCGGAAACAAAGTATTTGGCAAAAAAAAGACCGCGCCGTTGCGGGCGCGGTCAGTTTCTTCAGGGCAGCACTACGTGACAGGAAGGAAAACCGGGGTAACAGCCGCCTCGACCCAATCCGAAGGATTTGCGGATCGGGGCGGATCGCGCCTCCCGGCCGGCGCGAATTCGAATTCCGTTAGAGTGGCCTGGATCAGGCCCAGGCTCAGGCCAGACGATCAGGTGGGAAAGCGCCCGCCGATCTCGGCCGTCACCGCCGCGGCGGTGCGCTTGACCATCTCGCCGAAGGCCACGACGCGGGCGTCGTCCAGGCGCCGGTTGGTGCTCGACAGCGACAGGGCGCCGATGACGCGGGCCTGCTCGTCGTAGATCGCCGCGGCGACGCAGTGAAGGCCGCTGACCCGCTCCTCCTGGTCCACGGCGTAGCCGCGGTCGCGCGTCAGGATCAGCTCCCGGTGCAGCGCTGGGATCGACGACACGGTGGTCCGGGTGAACTGGCGCATGCCGCGCTGGGTCACGATGCTCTGCACCCGCGTGTCGGGCATGCCGGCGAGCAGCGCCTTGCCCACGGCGGAACAGTGCAGCAGCGTGCGGTCGGTGACGGGCAGCGCCGCCTGGGCGACGCGCGGACCGCCGACGCGGTGCAGATAGATGGCCTCGCCGTTCTCCTCGATCGCCAGATTGACGACCTCGCTGGTCTCCTCCATCAGCCGGCGCATGCGCGGGCGGGCGACGTCGAGCAGGCTGCGCGTCTTCAGGAAGCCGGTGCCGGTCATGTAGGCCTGCACCCCGACCGCCCAGCCGCGCTTGCCCTGGTCGAAGCGCACGTAGCGCTCCTCCTGCAGCGTGGTCAGCAGACGGTGCGCCGTGGAGGGCGAGAGATGCGCCGCCTCGGCCACCGCGGTCAGGCTCATCGGGCTGTCCGACTGGCCGAGGATGGTCATGATGCTCAGTGCCCGCGACAGCGACTGCACGAGATTGCCCTTCGCCGCACGGTCCACCGTCTCCGCGCGGCCTTCGGCCCGCGGGGCCGGGGGTGCCATCATCAGCGCTTGCGTCTTCATCGTCCCATCCCTCTCGAAATCGTCCGGCGCTGTTGCATCCGCGCCGTTTGCGTCCTCGGGTGTGGCGGCCCCCGGTTCTCCCTTGCGGGGAGCGGAGGCCGCCGGTTGGCTATGCCGCCGGCTCGATCCGGGCCGCGGCGAACTTGAACTCGGGAATCTTCCCGTAGGGGTCCAGTTTCGGGTTGGTCAGCACGTTGGCCGCCGCCTCGGCGTAGCAGAAGGGCACGAACACCAGCCCGGACGGGACGTTGTAGTCCGACCGCGCCTTCAGCTCGATGGTGCCGCGCCGGGTGGTGACCTTCATCCAGTCGCCGCCCTTGGCGCCCATCCGCCGCAGGTCCGCCGGGCTCATGTAGGCCACCGCCTCCGGCTCCAGATCGTCCAGAACCTGGGCGCGACGGGTCATCGACCCGGTGTGCCAATGCTCCAGCTGGCGCCCGGTGGTCAGGACCATCGGGAACTCGGCGTCCGGCTCCTCGGCCGGCGGGATCACGTCGGCGGGGACCAGACGCCCGCGGCCGGTGGCCGTGGGGAAGCCGTCGCCGAACACGATCTCCTGGCCCGGATCGTCCGCGGACAGGCTGGGGTAGGTGACCGAGCGCTCGCGCTCCAGCCGCTCCCAGGTGATGTTGTCGAGCGACGGCATCGCCCCCTTCATCTCCCGGAACACGTCGCGCGGATGCTCGTAGTTCCAGTCCAGACCCAGGCCGCGGGCCATGGCGTTGACGATCCACAGATCCTGCCGGGCCTCGCCCGGAGGCGGCAGGGCCTGGCGGCCGAGCTGGACCTGACGGTTGGTGTTGGTCACCGTTCCGGTCTTCTCCGGCCAGGCCGAGGCGGGCAGAACCACGTCGGCGTATTTGGCCGTCTCGGTCAGGAACAGGTCCTGCACCACCAGATGGTCGAGCTTGGCGAGCGCGTCGCGGGCGTGCTCCACGTCCGGGTCGGACATGGCCGGGTTCTCGCCCATCACGTACATGCCGTGCAGCGAGCCGGCGTGGATCGCGTCCATGATCTCGACGACCGTCAGGCCGCGCTTGGAGTCCAGCTTGGTGTCCCAGAAATCCTCGTAGAAGGCGTGGACCTCCGGGTCGTCCACCGGGCGGTAGTCCGGGAACATCATCGGGATCAGGCCGGCGTCGGAGGCGCCCTGGACGTTGTTCTGGCCGCGCAGCGGGTGCAGGCCGGTGCCGGGGCGCCCGATCTGGCCGGTGACCAGCGACAGGGCGATCAGGCAGCGCACGTTGTCGGTGCCGTGGGTGTGCTGCGACACGCCCATGCCCCAGAAGATGATCGAGCCCTTGGAGGTGGCGTAGAGGCGCGCGACCTCGCGGAGCTGGTCCGCCGGGATGCCGCAGACCGGCTCCATGGCCTCCGGGGTGTAGCTGGCGATGTGGGTGCGCAGCTCCTCGAAGTCCTGGGTGTGCTCGGCCACATACTGCGCGTCGTACAGCCCCTCGGTGATGATGACGTTCAGCATGGCGTTCAGCATGGGCACGTCGCGGCCCGGCTTGAACTGGAGCATGTGGCTGGCGTGGCGCTTCAGCACCTGCCCGCGCGGGTCCATGATGACCAGCTTGGCGCCGCGCTTGGCCGCGTTCTTGAAGAAGGTCGCGGCGACCGGGTGGTTCTCCGTCGGGTTGGAGCCGATGACGACGATCACCTCGGCGTCCTTGGCCGCCATGAAGGGAGCCGTCACCGCGCCCGACCCGATGCCCTCGATCAGAGCCGCCACCGAGGAGGCGTGGCACAGGCGGGTGCAATGGTCGACGTTGTTGGTGCCGAAGCCGACGCGCACCAGCTTCTGGAACAGGTAGGCTTCCTCGTTGGAGCCCTTGGCCGAACCGAAGCCGGCCAGAGCCGAGCCGCCCCGCTCGTCGCGGATCTTGCGCAGGCCGGCGGTGGCGACCTCCAGGGCCTCCTCCCAGCTCGCCTCGCGGAAATGGGTCAGCGGGTTGAGCGGGTCGATGTCCACGTCGTGCTTGGACACGCCCTCCTTGCGGATCAGCGGCTTGGTCAGACGGTGCGGGTGGTGGATGTAGTCGAAGCCGAAGCGGCCCTTCACGCACAGCCGGTTCTTGTTGGCGGGACCGTCGCGGCCCGTCACCGACAGCAGCTTCTCATCCTTGATGTTGTAGGTGAGCTGGCAGCCGACGCCGCAATAGGGGCAGACGCTGTCGACCTGGCGGTCCGGGGCGGCGGCGAAGACGCCGCTGTTCAGGTCCACCTGGGTCTTCGGCATCAGCGCGCCGGTCGGGCAGGCCTGGACGCACTCGCCGCAGGCGACGCAGGTGCTGTCGCCCATCGGGTCGGCGAAGTCGAAGACGATCGTCTCCTTGTGGCCGCGCAGCGCCATGCCGATCACGTCGTTGACCTGGACCTCGCGGCAGGCGCGGACGCACAGGTTGCACTGGATGCAGGCGTCGAGCTGCACCGCCATGGCCGGGTGGCTGAAGTCGGGCTTCGGCGCGTGCTCACGGCTGGGGAAGCGGCTGTCCGAGACCTCCAGACGGTCGGCCCAGCGCCAGAACTTGCTGTCGGGGTCGTGGGCCTCCTCCCGCTTCGGCTGGTCGGCGACCAGCATCTCGATGACCATCTTGCGGGCGAACTTGGCGTTCTCGCTGGCCGAGCGGACGCGCATGCCCGGCGTCGGATGGCGCACGCAGGAGGCCGACATGGCGCGCTCGCCGTCGATCTCGACCATGCAGGCCCGGCAGTTGCCGTCCGCGCGGTAGCCCGGCTCGTCGGCGTAGCAGAGATGCGGGATCTCGGTGCCCAGGCGGTTGGCGACCTGCCAGATGGTCTCGCCGGCGTGGGCTTCGACGAGTTCGTCGTCGAGGTGGAACAGGATGCGGTCGCTCATATCACCGGACCTCCCCGCGCAGATCGTCGCGGAAGTGCTTCAGCGCACTCTTGAGTGGGTTCATCGCGGCCTGACCCAGGCCGCAGATCGACGCCGTGCTCATCAGCCGGGCGAGTTCCGTCAGGAGCGGCTCGTCCCACACCGGCTGCTTGATGAGCGCCACCGCCTTCTCCGTGCCGACGCGGCAGGGCGTGCACTGGCCGCAGCTCTCGTCCTCGAAGAAGTCCAGCAGGTTGCGCACGACCTTGCGCATGTCGTCCTGGTCCGACAGCACGACCACCGCGGCGGAGCCGATGAAGCAGCCGTGCTGCTCCAGCGTGCCGAAGTCCAGCGGGATGTCGTCCATGCTGGCGGGCAGGATGCCACCCGACGCGCCGCCGGGCAGATAGCCCTTCAGCGTGTGGCCGTCGGCCATGCCGCCGCAATACTCGTCGATCAGCTCGCGGATGGTGACGCCGGCGGGGGCCAGCTTCACGCCCGGCTCCTTCACATGGCCGGAGACGGAGTAGCTGCGCAGACCCTTGCGTCCGTTGCGCCCGTGGCTGCCCCACCAGTCGGCGCCCTTCTCAAGGATGTCCCTGATCCAGAACAGCGTCTCCACGTTGTTGATGAGGGTCGGGCGGCCGAACAGGCCGACGACCGACGGGAAGGGCGGCTTGTGGCGCGGCAGGCCGCGCTTGCCCTCGATGCTCTCCAGCATCGCGGACTCCTCGCCGCAGATGTAGGCCCCGGCGCCGCGCCGCAGATGGATGCGGGTGTGCCCGGCAAGGCCCGCCTGCTCCACGCGGGCGATCTCATGCTCCAGCACCTCGCGGATGTGCGGGTACTCGTCGCGCAGGTAGATGTAGACGTCGGTCGCCTCGACCACCCAGGCGCCGATCAGCATGCCTTCCAGGAAGCGGTGCGGATCGTTCTCCAGATAGTAGCGGTCCTTGAAGGTGCCCGGCTCGCCCTCGTCCCCGTTCACCGCCATCAGGCGGGGGCCGGGCTCGTGGCGGACGAAGCGCCACTTGCGGCCGGTGGGGAAGCCGGCGCCGCCGAGGCCGCGCAGGTTGGCCCCTTCCAGCTTGCCGAGGATGTCGTCCACCGGGACGTTGCCGGTCAGACAGTCGGCGAGCAGGCGGTAGCCGCCCTCCGCCTTGTACTGCTCCAGGCTGACATAGGTGGGGAGCTGCGGGTGCGTCTCGCCGTTCTTGACGGCGGTCACCACGCTCTCGACGGTGGCGTTCTCGTGCAGGGCGTGGCCGATGGCCACCGCCGGGGCGTTGTGGCAGGCGCCCATGCAGGGCGCGCGCACCACCCGGACGTCCGGCCCCATGTCGGCGGCCCTCAGCTCGTCCAGCAGCTTTTCACCGCCGGCCATGCAGCAGGACAGGCTGTCGCAGACCCGGACGGTCACGGGCGGAGGGGCGTCCTCCCCGTCCATCACGATGTCGAAGTGGGCGTAGAAGGACGCCACCTCGTACACCTCCACCAGGGCCAGCCGCATCTCGTGGGCGAGCGCCGCGAGATGGCGGGCGTGCAGCCCGTGGTAAGTGTCCTGCAACAGGTGCAGATGCTCGATCAGCAGGTCCCGCTGCCGGGACCGGTCACCGAGAAGCGCCTGCACCTCCGCCAGGGCCGCCGGATCGACCTGCCGGCCCTTCGGCTGGGGCCGGGTGTTCCGGCGCCCCGAACCGGGATGGATGGCGCGCCTTTTCGTGTCGTCTTTGGCGACGATGGCCGTGTCCATGTCCGCCCTCCCCTCTCGTCTCAGGCTGATTCTTCGTAACGTTGGGATGTCGTGCAGTCTTTTTGGAACCGCCCCCCGGATTTGCCCGGGGGGCTTTGTTTTTATAATTTAGGAAGGCGTTACTGCTTGGGCCCCTTGCGGACGGCGCTGGTGGGGTTGAGGCTGCCGATGTTGCCGCTCTCCGACCCGGCGTTGGGGTCGATCACCGCGTTGATCAGCGTCGGCTTTCCGCTGTCCATCGCGGCGCTGACCGCGCGGTACAGCTCGTCCGGCGTCGTCACGTTGACGCCCTCGCCGCCGAAGGCCTCCATCATCTTGTCGTAGCGCGAGTCCGGAACGAAGACCATCGGCGACGGGTCCGACCCGCCCGTCGGGTTCACGTCCGTCCCCTTGTAGATGCCGTTGTTGTTGAACACCACGATGCACACCGGCAGCTTGTACCGGCAGATCGTCTCCACCTCCATGCCCGAGAAGCCGAAGGCGCTGTCGCCCTCCACCGCCAGGACCGGCTTGCCCGACTCCACCGCCGCGGCCACCGCGAAGCCCATGCCGATGCCCATCACGCCCCAGGTCCCGACGTCCAGGCGCTTGCGCGGCTGGTGCATGTCGATGATCCCGCGCGCCAGGTCCAGCGTGTTCGCCCCCTCGTTCACCAGCAGCGCCTCGGGCCGCTCCTGCACCACCCGGCGCAGCGCGCCCAGCGCTCCGTGGAAGTTCATCGGCGAGGCGTTGCTCATCAGCTTGGGCGCCATCTTGGCGATGTTCGCCTCCTTGCGCGCCGCCACGGCCCCCGTCCACTCCGCCGGCGGCGGCGTCCAGCCCTTCGCCATGCCGGCGGTCAGCGCCGACACGCAGGACCCGATGTCGCCGACCAGCGGCGCCACGATCGCCACGTTGCTGTCCATCTCGCGCGGCTCGATGTCGATCTGGATGAAGGTCTTCGACCCCGGCTCGCCCCAGGTCTTGCCCTTGCCGTGCGACAGCAGCCAGTTCAGACGCGCCCCGACCAGCACCACCACGTCGGCGTCCTTCAGAACCATCGAGCGCGCCGCCCCCGCCGACTGCGGGTGGGTGTCCGGCAGCAGGCCCTTGGCCATGCTCATCGGCAGGAACGGGATGCCGCTCTTCTCGACCAGCTCGCGCACCGCCTCGTCGGCCTGGGCGTAGGCCGCCCCCTTGCCGAGGATGATCAGCGGCCGCTTGGCGCCCTTCAGCACCTCCAGGGCGCGCGCCACCGAGTCCGGCGAGGGCAGCTGCGCCGGAGCGGCGTCGACCACCTTGACCAGCGAGCGCGCGCCCTCGGCGGCGTCCATCACCTGCGAGAACAGCTTGGCCGGCAGGTCGAGGTAGACGCCGCCCGGACGGCCCGACACCGCGGCGCGGATCGCGCGGGCCACGGCGATGCCGATGTCCTGGGCGTGCAGCACGCGGAAGGCCGCCTTGCACAAGGGCTTGGCGATGGCCAGCTGGTCCATCTCCTCGTAGTCGCCCTGCTGGAGGTCGACGATCTCGCGCTCCGAGGAGCCGGAGATCAGGATCATCGGGAAGCAGTTGGTGGTGGCGTTGGCCAGCGCGGTCAGGCCGTTGAGGAAGCCCGGCGCCGAGACGGTCATGCACACGCCCGGCTTCTTGGTCAGGAAGCCGGCGATCGCCGCGGCGTTGCCGGCGTTCTGCTCGTGGCGGAAGGAGATGACCCGCAGCCCCTCGCCCTGGGCCATGCGCAGCAGGTCGGAAATCGGGATGCCCGGCACGACGTAGAGGTTCTCGATGCCGTTGAGCTTGAGGGCATCGATGACGAGCTGGAAACCATCCGTCAGCGCCGGTTCCGCATCGGTGGCGGCCGTGGCTTGGTTGTTGAGGACTGTGACGGCTGACATAAGGGTTACTCCTCCCCGACTCTTATTCGGTTCACGATCGGTCAATCGAGAAAATCGCAGTGCTGTTCGACATGGCGGGCCAGCCCCAGCGTGTGCTCGCGCACCCGCCGCTCGGCGAGGTCGGCGTCGCGCCGGGTCAGGGCGTCGATGATGTCGCGGTGCTCGACGATGGACGTCTCGGCCCGGCCGCCGCGGCGCATGGTGACGCGGCGGATGGCCCGCATGTGGATGAAGAAGCGGTCGGTCAGGTCGGCGATGAGCGTGCAGCCCGAGGCCTGGATGATCGACTGGTGGAAGGCGACGTTGGCGTCGGAATATTCCAGCACGTGGTCGGCCAGCTCGCCTTCGGCGAAGCGGTCGAAGGTCGCGTGCAGGTCGGCCATGCCGCGCTCGTCGGCGCGCTCGACGAAGAGGCGGGCGGCCATGCCCTCCAGCGCGGCGCAGACGGTGATCATCTCGATGATCTCCGCCTTGGTCTTGCGGACCACGAAGATGCCGCGCCGGGGCATGGAGCGGATGAAGCCCTCCTGCTCGAGCAGCGCCATCGCCTCGCGCACCGGGGTGCGGCTGACGCCCAGCGCCTCGCAGAGCTGACGCTCGTCGAGGCGGATCTCGCTCGGCCCGCCGTAGATGTCCATCTGGGTGATGGCCTGGCGCAGCGCCTGGTAGGCCTTGGCCTTGAAGCTCATCCCCTGATCAAGGGGTGCGACCGAGAAACTCATCGTCTGCATGGCTGTTCCCGTCCCTGACTCTTCTTTCCCCTCGCGTGGGAGGGGCCCCCGGCTGAAGGGGTCTGGGCCGCGGTTTCGTTGCCCTGGAGAAGGGAAGCGGCTTGGATTGGTGATACGGTATACCAGATACCACTAGCCCGCAAGCGATTATGTTCGCTCAGCGAACTGTTTCACGAACGCACTGGGAATGGAGGGGAATGTCGCGCCGGGGTTGCGGAGGACCGAAGGGCGGCGAACCCGCCCCCGGCGTGCCCGCTTGCATCCCCCTGGCGTGCGTATGACGCGGGCGTCCCGCCGCCGCCGCCGCCGCCGCCGCCGCCGTCGGTGCGACGGCGCGCGGTCGGAAGGGGACTCCGCCTAGGGAGGATCGCCTCCGGGAGGTTACCCGGCGTTTTCCACCAGGAAGCGCCTGAAGGCCTCCACATCCAGCGGACGGCTGATCAGGAAGCCCTGGATGCGCGTGCAGCGCTGGCGGCGCAGCATGTCCGCCTGCTCCTCCGTCTCCACGCCCTCGGCGATGGTGTCGAAGCCCAGGCTGTCGGCCAGATTCACGATGGTGTTGACGATGGCCGGGTCGGTGGCCGACTGCACGATGTCGCGGACGAAGCTGCGGTCGATCTTGAGCGTGTTGATCGGGAAGCGCTTCAGATAGGCCAGGGAGGAATAGCCGGTTCCGAAATCGTCGATGGACAGGCGGATGCCGATTCCCTTCAGCCCATGCAGGATGGTCACCGCCTTCTCGATGTCGCCGATCATGGCGCCTTCGGTCAGTTCCAGTTCCAGGCGCTCCGGCGGCACGCCGCTGCGCTCCACCACGTCGCGGACGAAATTGACCAGCCGCGCGTCCTGGAACTGGCGCGGCGACAGGTTGACGGAGACCGACGCGATGTCCAGCCCCGCGGCCAGCCAGTCGGCCAGCCGGGTGCAGGCCTCCCGCAGGGTCCAGGCGCCGATCTCCCAGATCAGCCCCGTCTCCTCGGCCAGCGGGATGAACTCCGCCGGGCTGACGAGACCGCGGACCGGGTGGCGCCAGCGGATCAGCGCCTCCGCCCCGATCACCCGGTGGAAGCCGCGGTGCGGCATGTCCACCTTGGGCTGGAAATGCAGTTCGAACTCCTCGCCGGTCGCGGCGGCGCGGCGCAGGTCGCTTTCCAGCCCCAACGTGAAGCCGGTGCGCTCCCGCATGCCCGCCTCGTAGAAGACGAACTTGCATTCCGGGTTGCGCTTGGCGTGGTACATGGCGAGGTCGGCGTTGCGCAGAAGCTGGTCCGCCGTCTCCCCGTCGTCGGGGAAGAAGGCGACGCCGATCGACGCGCCGCAGAAGAGTTCCTGGTTGTGGACGGCGAAGGGCTCGCCCATCGAGTAGAGCACCTTCTCGACCAGCCGGGCGCCGGCGGCGCGGTCCACCGCATCGGGCGCCACGATCAGGAACTCGTCGCCGCCCAGCCGGCCCACCGTGTCGGACACCCGGGTGCAGTTGCGCAGCCGCTTGGCCACCAGTTTCAGCAGGTCGTCGCCGGCATGATGGCCCAGCGTGTCGTTGACCTGCTTGAAGCGGTTGAGGTCCAGGAAGGCCACGGCGACCTTGGTGCGCATGCGCTGGGCGCGGGCGATGGCCTCCTCCAGCCGCTCGCAGACCAGCCAGCGGTTCGGCAGGTCGGTCAGCCGGTCGAAGCTGGCCTGGTAGCGGATCTGGTGTTCCTGATATTTGCGCTGGCTGATGTCGGCGAGCGTCAGCACGTAATGCTCCAGCGCACCGCCCGGCGCGCGCACCGCCGTGACCGAGAGCGAGGCCGCGAAGGCGTCGCCGGAATGGCGGAAACTGGTCACCTCGCCCTGCCAGCGCCCCTCCGTGCGGGCGGTGCGCCAGATGTCGTCGATGAAGGCGCGCTCGTGCGAGCCGGGGGCGAAGATCACCAGCGGACGGTTGAGAAGCGCCTCCCGCTGGAAGTCGGTCATCACCTCGTAGGCCGGGTTGACCGCCTGCACCGACAGGTCGGGGTCCACGATCAGGATGCCGTCGGCCACGCTGTCGAAGACGGTGGCGAGCAGCCGGATCTTCTCCTCGTGCTGCTTGCGCTCGGTGATGTCCTGGACGGTGCCTTCGTAGTAGCGGATGCGGCCCTGCGTGTCGCGCACGCAGCGCGCGTTCTCCGAAATCCAGATGATCGAGCCGTCGTTGCGGAAGACCCGCGCCTCGAAGCTCTGCACGACGTCGCGCTCGGCCATCAGGCGGGCGAAGGCCTCGCGCTTGCCGGGATCGACGTAGAGCTGGCCGGCGATGTCGGTCAGATTGTCGATCAGGTCGCCCGGCGACCGGTAGCCGTAGATCCGCGCCAGCGCCGGGTTGACCCGCAAATAACGCCCGTCCACCGTGGTCTGGTAAATACCTTCGACCGCGTTCTCGAAAATACTTCTGTATTGCTCTTCCGTCTCTTGGCTCATGGACCGGGCCTCATCTGGCGCGAGAGCGTTGGCCTCAGGAAAAAGCATGCGAAGGACCTGAGCGGGCAATTGCGATGAGCGCCTCTTTTGCGCCGCAAAAAAGTAGAAGGCGGATCGCGACGCGCGTCAAGACGGTTCGTTTTATATTTTTCACAATTGCAACAAAAGAGGCATATGACCGCCGCCGCCCGCACGTTGCATCGTCACAGCGCCGGGTGGCGAAAAGGCCACAGAGTCGGTCCGGGGCATCGATTCGGGTCCTGATTCGGACCATCGGCAAACGAAAAGGGCCGGATCGCTCCGGCCCTCGCTGTGCGCGGGATTTCCGCCCTGTAAGAGGCGCCGCCGGCCTCAGTGCCCGTGCGTGCCCGTATTGGCGCCTTCCTTCAGGACGAAGTGGCGCGAGCAGTAGGGGCACTCGACCTTCCCCTCGGCGCCCAGCGTCAGATAGACCAGCGGGTGGCCGAGCGCGCCGCCGCCGCCGTCGCACCCGACGGTCAGGGTTTCGACTTCAATCGTTTCAATTGGCTGCATGGCAGACATCCTCCACTTTGACACACGCGCGCGTTAACGCCATCGTTAAGATGCCCACCGAATGAGGCACGCGCGCGGGGTCGGATCATACCCAACGCGCCGGACGGATCAAGTGATTGGACAGTGATCGACCCCGGGGATTCGGACTCGGGGCACGACCGGAAAGGCCCGTTTCGATTCCATGGTTGCGCACGCCCCTCTGAACGCCGCCGCCCTGCCCGCCGCCTTGCCCGCTTACGCCCTCCCCGCCTACGCCGTGGAGGTGCGCGGCCTCACCAAGACCTACCAGGCCTCTGGAAAGGCCGGCCCGAAACAAGCCCTTAAGGGCATCGACCTCGCGATTCCCCGCGGGGCGGTGTTCGGGCTGCTGGGGCCCAACGGGGCGGGCAAGTCCACGCTGATCAACATCATGGCGGGGCTGGTGAACAAGACCGGCGGCACGGTGTCGATCTGGGGAACCGACATCGACGCCCATCCGCGTCAGGCGCGGGCGTCGATCGGCGTGGTCCCCCAGGAACTGAACATGGACCCTTTTTTCACCCCGCGGGAAATGCTGGAGCTTCAGGCCGGCCTCTACGGCGTGCCGAAGGCCGAGCGCCGGACCGAGGAGCTTCTGGAGGCCGTGGGGCTGCGCGACAAGGCCGACGCCTACGCCCGCTCCCTGTCCGGCGGCATGAAGCGGCGGCTGATGGTGGCGAAGGCGATGGTGCACACCCCGCCCGTCCTGGTGCTGGACGAGCCGACCGCCGGGGTGGACGTGGAACTGCGCATCCAGTTGTGGGAGCATGTGCGCAAGCTGAACCGCGAGGGCTCGACGGTGCTGCTGACCACCCACTATCTGGAGGAGGCGCAGGAACTGTGCGACTCCATCGCCATCATCAACCACGGCGCGGTGGTGGCCTGCGAGCCGACCGCCACGCTGCTGCGCCGGGTGGACGCCAAGGCGCTGACCGTCCTGGTCGACCGTGACCTGGACGCCGTGCCGGCGGAGTTGGCCGCCTTCACCGCCGAACTGGCCGATCCGCGGCGCCTGATCGTGCGCTACCAGCCGAGCCGCCAGCGGGTGGACGGCATCCTGGCCGCGCTGGCCGGGGCGGGGCTGGGGGTCGTCGATCTCAGCACCGAGGAATCGGACCTGGAGGACATCTTCCTGCAATTGACCGGCGGCGCCCACGCCCGCAAGGAGATCGCGCACGATGCGGCGTAGGGCGGGCGGCCGGATGGCGAAACTGATCGTCGGGATCGGCCTTCTGCTGTCGGGCTGCACCGCGGCCTATCAGCCGATGGGCCTTCCCGTGACCCAGCCGGCGCTGACCGACAAGGCGCTGATCGCCGCCGACGGCTTCGAGCTGCCGCTGCGCCGCTGGCTGCCCGAGGACGGGGCGCCGCGCGCGGCGGTGCTGGCCCTGCACGGCTACAACGACTACTCCAACGCCTTCGACGGGGCCGGGCGCAGCCTCGCCGCGCGGGGGATCGCCGTCTACGCCTACGACCAGCGCGGCTTCGGCGCCACGCGGAACACCGGCATCTGGCCGGGCACCGACACGCTGGTGGCCGACCTGAAGACGGCGGTGTCCCAGATCCACGCCCGCCATCCCGGCCTGCCGGTCTATCTGATGGGCGAGAGCATGGGCGGTGCCGTGGTGCTGACAGCGATGACCGGCCCGAATCCTCCCACGGTGAACGGCACGATCCTGGTCGCCCCCGCCGTCTGGGGCCGCGACGCGATGGGCTTCTTCCCGCGGGCGCTGCTCTGGCTCAGCTACAACACGGTGCCGGGCATGGTGGTGCACCCGCCGAAGGAGCTGAAGATCCAGGCGTCCGACAACATCGAGATGCTGCGCGCGCTGGGCCGCGACCCGCTGGTCATCAAGGGCTCGCGCGTCGACACGCTGGATGGGCTGACCGACCTGATGGGCACGGCCCTGGCCGCCTGCGGCCATCTGTCGGTGCCGTCCCTGGTGCTCTACGGCGCCCACGAGGAGGTTCTGCCGAAGACCCCGGTCAACCGCGCGGTCGAGGAGTTCGAATCCGGCGGGCGGCATGTGGTGGCGGTGTATCCCGACGGCTGGCACATGCTGCTGCGCGACCTGAAGGGTCAGGTGGTGGTCAACGACATCGCCGCCTGGATCGAGAATCCCAAGCAGCCCCTGGCGAGCGGCGCCGACCGCAACCGCAGCCTCCTGGCCGCGAAGTAAGCGCGGATGGGCGGCCCCCGGCGGGGCGTGAAAAATGTCGAAAGGAGTGTTTGCACTCGGTCAGGCTTTTCGCTATGGTGCGCCTCCGCTGATGATGGACCCGTAGCTCAGCTGGATAGAGCGCTGCCCTCCGAAGGCAGAGGCCGATGGTTCGAATCCATTCGGGTCCGCCAGCGATTTCAAAGGCTTAGCCGCAATGCGGGCTAGGCCTTTTTCGTTTCATTTCAACTTTAGCAGCCATCATATTTTCGGTGCGTGAGCAGAGAGCTTTGCCGACGCCGTTGACAGAGCCAAGCCCGCCTCTTTCACTTGCATATAGAATAATTTTAGACCAATTTTGTTGAGTGTGGACTGGAGCGAACCACTTTGGCAGGTGGAAAACAAACCAGATGCCACACATCCCTTGCGCCACTGGATGTAGAACCCATGGATGTGGGCCATCGAACCCAGACTGGAGGTAAAGCCCATGGATGTGGGCCTTGAGACCAGGGGGCGAGCCAACAAGGGGCTATCGAGGGTATGCGTACGATGCCTAAGATAGGCCTATGATGTCGTGAACGGGAGGCTCATCCCGTTATCGACCTAGAACCGCAACCTTTAAGGTCTGCGGCGCCGTGGGCCTGAGGGCTCAACATGAGCATTCAGGTTAATGTCCAAGTGAAGGTCGACATTGCTGCAATCATTGCGGCCTTGGCTGTATTCTTCATTTAAGACCAAGGAGAGGCTGGGAAACCGGCCTCTCCTCCATCCCTTGTTAATCTGAAGATTTTTTAAGAACTTTGATTATCTAAGCAGTAGGGCAAAAATGACCCTATACAACTGTTGCGCCGGCTAAGCCAATTCTCGAATCACAGGGGGCGACTCCCGAGCGCCTTCCATCGCTTCGCCACCGGACCGGTCCTCTTTCTTCCCTCCCACCAAAAACGCGGCCGTGACCCCGGTCACCCCTCCCCAGACCACGTGGGCGGCCAGCATCAGGCCGTTGCGGGCGCGTGGATGCTGCGTCGCGGGCGTCAGGATGCGCATCGCCGGAATCCACCCCAGATAGCTGGCGCCCCAGACCGCGAGGCCGTAGCCGATTCCCGTCACCACCGCCGGCCCGCCGACTCGCCGCGCCACCACCGGATACAGCGCTCCGGCGGCGGCGCCGTAGCCGTAATGCAGGGCGAGCGTCAGATCGCGGCGCTCCGGCTCGTCCAGCGCGTCCATCAGCCCGGTCGGGCCGACGACCCGGTCCGTGATGAGGCGCGGCGGCAAGGGGTAACGGTCCTTCTCCGGCAGGGCGCGGAACATCGCGCGCATGGCCGCCGTCATGGCGACGGTGCCGGCCAGTCCGGCGATGGCTCCGGCGACAGAGTGGTTCATGGGAAATGGACCAAAGGTTGTTGTGGGGGGGGGCCACCGGTCAACAGGACCGTGCCTTTCAAGGTTCCTGGCAAGGCCCCCCGGCATCCATGGGCGGTGTCGCATGGCACCGGGGAAACCTCTTGCGCCGCCAAGCGTTGACGGACCAGGGCGTGGCATCAGGCAAGGGGCAGCACATGCGTCGCTTCCTGCGGGACAACGGGCTGTCGGTCGCCTTGTTCGGGCTGTTCCTCGTCTCGATCGTCGGGCAGGTGCTGGCCGGATGGCGGACCCTGGCGGAGGAGCTTCGCCTCCACGCCCAGCCGCCCGTCGGCTTCCTCGACTATCTGACCACCGGCCATTTCCTGTCGGCGACCTTCGAGAACTGGGAGAGCGAGTTCCTCCAGATGTCGGTCTATGTGCTCCTGACCGCCATCCTGGTCCAGAAAGGCTCCTCGGAATCCAAGAAGCCGGGGAAGGCGAATCCGGAGGACGAGGCGCCCGACCGGCGGCGCGACGATCCCGACGCGCCCTGGCCGGTGCACCGGGGCGGCCTGCTGCTGCGGCTCTACTCCCATTCGCTCAGCATCGCGCTGGTCAGCCTGTTCGTGATGTCCTTCGTCCTGCATCTGGCGGGCAGCACGCGGCGGTCGAACGAAGAGGCGGCGTGGCATCACCAGCCCGTCCGGACCATGGGCGAAACCCTCGCCGATCCGGAATTCTGGTACGAGAGCTTCCAGAACTGGCAGAGCGAGTTCCTGTCCATGGGGGTTCTGATCGTGCTCGGCATCTATCTGCGCGAACGCGGCTCCCCCGAATCCAAGCCGGTCGCCGCCCCGAACAGCGAAACCGGCGACTGAGAGTCCGGCCCTCCAAGACCGGCCTTCCGGCGGCGTCGGGCACGCTCGACTCTCGGGCCGCCTTCGGCCATGGTATCGCCCCGAAGGGAAGAGGCCGCACCATGTCCGACGAAAAGACCACCGACACGCTCCAGACCGTCACCGACGCCCCCGCTTCCGCCGGGGACGGCAGCGGCCTGTATCTGGTGGACGGGTCGGGCTTCATCTTCCGGGCCTTCCACGCCCTGCCGATGCTGAACCGCCCGGACGGCACGCCGGTGAACGCGGTGCTGGGCTTCTCCAACATGCTGCTGAAGCTGCTGGCCGACCTGAAGGCGTCCGCGGTGGCGGTGGTCTTCGATTCGAAGCGGCTGAACTTCCGCAACGAGTTCTATCCCGAATACAAGGCCCACCGCCCCGAGCCGCCGGAGGAGCTGAAGCCCCAGTTCGCCCTGATCCGCGAGGCGACGGAGGCCTTCTGCCTGCCCTGCCTGGAGCTGGAGGGCTACGAGGCCGACGACCTGATCGCCACCTACGCGCGGCTGGCCAACGAGGCCGGGCGCGAGGTCACCATCGTGTCGTCCGACAAGGACATGATGCAGCTCGTCCGCCCCGGCGTGCGGATGCTCGACCCGCTGAAGAACAAGCCCATCGGCCCCGACGAGGTGTTCGAGAAGTTCGGCGTCGCCCCGGACAAGGTGGTGGACGTGCAGGCGCTGGCCGGCGACAGCGTGGACAACGTGCCGGGCGTGCCGGGCATCGGCGTGAAGACCGCCGCCCAGCTCATCACCGAATACGGCGACCTGGAATCGCTGCTGGCCCGCGCCGGCGAGATCAAGCAGCCGGCCCGCCGCCAGAAGCTGATCGACTTCGCCGAGCAGGCACGGATTTCCCGCCGCCTCGTCCTGCTGGACGACCACGCCCCGCCGCCAAAGCCGCTGGAGGAGCTGCGCGTCCGCGAGCCCGACCACCAGAAGCTGATCGACTTCCTGCGCGCCCAGGGCTTCCGCACCATCGTCAGCCGCGTCGAGGCGGAGATGCGCAAGGACGGCACCATCGCCGACGGCGCGGTTCCCTCCGCCGCGCCGTCCTCGGCTCCGGCCAAGCCAGCCGCTTCCGCCGGCAGCACCGCCCCGGCGGCGGAGGCCGGCGCGCCGCGCAGCCGCCCCGCCCCGCCCACCGACGTCGAGCAGCGCTACGAACTGGTGCAGGATCTCGACGCGCTGGCCGTCTGGCTGGAGCGCGCCCGGACCACCGGCATCCTGGCCGTGGACACCGAGACCGACTCGCTGACCCCCGCCACGGCGACGCTGGTCGGCATCTCGCTGGCGACGGAGCCGGGGCTGGCCTGCTACATCCCCCTGGCGCATCAGGCCCCCAACGCGGCGGCCAGCGGGGAGCTGTCCTTCGAGACTCCGGAAGCGCCGAAGCAGATACCGGCGGAGGACGCTCTGAAGGCGCTGCGGGACGTGCTGGAGGACCCGGCGATCCTGAAGATCGGGCACAATTTCAAGTTCGACCACCAGCTCTTCGCCCGCCACGGCGTGCGCGTGTCGCCGGTCGACGACAGCATGCTGATCTCCTACGTGCTGGAGGGCGGCGCCCACGGCCACGGCATGGACGAGCTGGCGGAGCTGCATCTCGCCCACACGACCATCCCCTACAAGGAGGTCTGCGGCACCGGGAAGAACCAGATCACCTTCGACCGCGTGCCGCTGGACAAGGCGCTGGCCTACGCGGCGGAGGACGCCGACATCACCCTGCGGCTGTGGCGGGTGCTGAAGCCGCGGCTGGTCGACGAGCGGATGGTCACCGTCTACGAGACGCTGGAACGCCCGCTGGTCCCGGTGATCGCCGACATGGAATCCTGCGGCATCCGGGTGGACCGGGCGGCACTCGCCCGCCTGTCCCAGGACCTCGCCGTACGCATGGCCGAGATCGAGAAGGAGGTGCACCAGCACGCCGGGCGCAGCTTCAACATCGGCTCGCCCAAGCAGCTCGGCGAAATCCTGTTCGACGAGATGAAGCTCGGCACCGGCAAGAAGGGCAAGACCGGCGCCTACTCCACCGATTCCAGCGTGCTGGAGGAGCTGTCGGAGCAGGGCCACGTCATCGCCCAGCGCGTGCTCGACTGGCGGCAGCTGGCCAAGCTGAAGAACACCTACACCGACGCGCTCCAGGCGCAGATCGTCGAGGGGACGGAACGCGTCCACACCGCCTTCGCCATGGCGGCGACCAACACCGGCCGCCTGTCCTCGACCGACCCGAACCTGCAGAACATCCCCGTCCGCACCGAGGAGGGCCGCAAGATCCGCCGCGCCTTCGTGGCGGCGCCGGGGCACCGGCTGATCTCCATCGACTATTCGCAGATCGAGCTGCGGCTGGTCGCCGAGATGGCCGACATCGCCGCGCTGAAACAGGCCTTCCAGGACGGCATCGACATTCACGCGGCCACCGCCAGCCAGGTCTTCGGCGTGCCGCTGGACCAGATGACCTCGGAAATCCGGCGCAAGGCCAAGGCGATCAACTTCGGCATCATCTACGGCATCTCCGGCTTCGGGCTGGGCCGCCAGCTCGGCATCGCGCCGGGCGAGGCCAACACCTTCATCAAGGCCTATTTCGAGCGCTTCCACGAGCTGAAGGTGTGGATGGAGGCGACCAAGGCCTTCGCCCGCCAGAACGGCCATGTGGTGACGCTGTTCGGACGGCGCTGCTACATCCCCGGCATCCACGACAAGAACGCCGCCCGCCGCGCCTTCGCGGAACGGCAGGCGATCAACGCCCCGATCCAGGGCACCGCCGCCGACATCATGAAGCGTGCCATGGCCCGCGTGCCCGGCGCCCTGAAGGAGGCCGGGTTCGACGACGTGCGGATGCTGCTCCAGGTGCACGACGAACTGCTGTTCGAGGCTCCGGAGGATCAGGCCGAACGAGCCGCCGCCCTGGTGCGCTCGGTCATGGAAGGCGCCGCCGCGCTCGGCGTGCCGCTGGTGGCGGAGGCCGGCATCGGCGGCAATTGGGACGAGGCGCATTGAGGAGCGCCGGTCCCTCAAGGGCGAGAGGCGGGCGCGCGCTGGGACGGGACTGCGGCCATTGCGCGCTTGTGCATTCGGCCTAGCCCGTCTAGCTTAATTCCCTATCCAAAATGGGGAAGAACCGGGATATGCCGGCCGGGTTTCGGAGCATCGGACGCAGGCTGGGCCGCGCCGCCGTGATGGCGGGCGGCATGGCCTTGCTTCTGCAGCTTCTCGGCTGGGCCTTCCTGGTTCCGGTGGCCAACGCCGCGACCGGCGAAACGGTGATGATCTGCACGCCGCAGGGCATGGCCTCCATCGCCCTCCCCGACGGCCCGCCCCCCGATTCCCTGGTCCCGGACGGCAAGCCCACGCTGTCCATGGGCGAGGATTGCCCGGTCTGCGGGCTGGTCGTCGGTCTCACCGCGCCGCCGCCGCTTCTGACCGTGGTGCTCCCGGTCTCCGTCGTTGCCCACAGCTCCATCGGGTTGCCCGGCCAGCACATCGCCGCCGGCTGGTTCCTGTCGCGGCTGAAGGCCCGAGCGCCCCCGGCCCTCGTCTGACCGTCCCCGGCAAACGCCTTGTGGTCGCCGCACCCGGCTGTTGAGCCCAGCGGCGCGGCCTGCCCGGCCTTGCCCACCCCATCCCCTACGCCAGCCTCCGCACCGTCCCCCGCCGGTCCCGATCCCTTGCGCCGATCGTCGCGCGGATCGACGACCGGGCGGGGCGGCGAGGCTGCGCCGACCTCCACTCGTCCCCTTCGAGAACGAGCGCCGCCATGATTCGTCTTTCCGCCGCCACGTCCGCGGCGAACGCCCCCCGTTTGTCCAAGCGCCTTCTCGCCTCCACCGCCCTTCTGACGGCGGTCCTCGCCGCTCTCGGCGTGACGGCGGCGGCCCAGACACCGCTGGCCCTGCCCGCCGTCCCGGTCGAGACGGAAACCGCACCAGTCGCCACAGCGCCGGAGACCGGCCTGCTCCGGCCGCTCGGCACCGGCACGCTGGACGCCGCCGAGATCGCCGGCCGCCGCCTCGCCAGCGCGGACGCCGCGGCGCTGCTGCGCAGCCTGCCGGGTGTGTCGCTCTACAGCGCGGGCGGCTTCTCCAGCCTGCCGGCCCTGAACGGTCTGGCCGACGACCGCGTGCGCGTGCAGGTCGACGGCATGCCGATGACCGCCGCCTGCGCCAACCACATGAACGCGCCGCTGTCCTACGCCGACCCCTCGGTCATCGGCGCGATCGAGGCCATCGCCGGCGTCACGCCGGTCAGCAAGGGCGGCGACAGCATCGCCGGAACCGTGTCGGTGACCGGCAAGCCCGCCGTCTACGCCCAGCCCGGCGAGCCCCTCCACGGCGAGGGCAGCCTGTCCACCGTCTACCGGTCGAACGGCAACGGCACCACCCTGTCCGGCACCGCCACCGCGGCGACCGAGCGGTTCAGCCTGCGCTACTCCGGCGCCTGGAGCCGGGCGGACGACTACAAGGACGGCGACGGGGACAAGGTCCGCTCCACCCTCTACAACGTGCAGAACCACGCGCTGTCGGCCAGCGCGCGCAAGGACGGGCACGAGATCACCCTGTCCGGCGGCTACCAGTATTCGCCCTATTCCGGCTTCGCGAACCAGCGCATGGACATGACGCTGAACCGCGGCACCACCCTGAACGGCCGTTACAAGGGTGAATTCGACTGGGGCACGCTGTACGGCCGGGCCTTCTGGCAGCGCACCGTCCATGCCATGAACTTCCTGCACGACAAGGGCGGCGCCGACCGCGGCGGCATGCCGATGAACACGGAGTCGCACGAGATGGGCTACGCCGTCTCGGCCGAGGTGCCGCTGTCGGCGCAGGACACGCTGCGCGTCGGCAACGAGCTGGTCCGCTACCGCATCGACGACTGGTGGCCGCCGGTCGCCGGGGCGGCGATGATGTCGCCGCTGACCTTCGTGAACCTGAACGACGCCCGCCGCGACCGTCTGGGCACCTTCGCGGAGTGGGAGAAGCGCTGGACCCCGGCCTGGACCTCGCTGCTCGGCGTGCGCAACGACGTGGTGTGGATGGACAACGGGCCGGTCCAGCCCTACTCCTGGGCCAACCCGATCAGCATGGGCATGATGGGGATGGGGATGGGGATAGCGAACCCGGACGCGCCGGCCGCCGCGGCCTTCAACCGGCGCGACCGCTCCAAGACCGACGTGAACATGGACGCCACGGCGCTGCTCCGCTTCGCGCCCTCCGCGTCGGAACGCTACGAGCTGGGCTTCGCCCGCAAGACCCGCTCGCCCAACCTCTATGAGCGGTTCGCCTGGGGCACCGGGGGCATGTCCTCCACCATGATCGGCTGGTACGGCGACGCCAACGGCTATGTCGGCAACCCGGATCTCAAGCCGGAAACCGCCTACACGGTCGGCGCCACCGCCGCCTGGCAGGACGCCGAGGCCAAGCGCTGGTCGGTGAAGGTCACGCCCTATTATTCGCACGTCGAGAATTTCATCGACGCCGACCGCATCGGCACCCTGTCGAACGGCTTCGTCCAGCTGCGCTTCGCCAACCACGCGGCGGAGCTGTACGGCATCAACGCCGAGGGCCGCAGCATCGTCCACCAGGACGAGCGGCTGGGCGAGTTCACGGTGGGCGCCGTGGTCAGCTACGTCCGCGGCCGCAACCTCGACACCGGGCGCGACCTCTACCACATCATGCCGCTGAACGGGACGATCGACCTGGGCCACCGGCTGGGCGACTGGAGCAGCGTCCTGGAGTTCCAGATGGTCGGGCGCAAGTTCCTGGTCGATTCCGGGCGGAACGAGCCGGAAACTCCCAGCTACGCCCTGGTCAACCTGCGCACCAGCTACGTCTGGGGCAATCTGCGGGCCGACGTCGGGATCGAGAACCTGTTCGACGCCCACTATTACCTGCCGCTGGGCGGCGTCGATTACGGCGACTTCCGCGCCAGCGGCAACCGCCAGCCGATCGGCGCCCTGGCCGGGATGGGGCGGTCCTTCAACCTCGGCCTGACCATGGCCTTCTGATGGAGGGCGGTTGACGAGGCACCCCCGCCTTGCGCGCGATCCGCCTGCATGAGCGCCCCCAGCCGGCCCGCCGGCCACTGGGGGCGCTCGCCCTGTCCGGGACGCTGCACGCCGGCGTCCTGGCCGTCCTTTTGTCTGCCGCCGGCGCGGCCCCCGGCACGGTCACGGAGGAGACCGGCGCCGTCAGCCTGAACGACACCATAACGCCGGTGATCGAGGTGATGCTGGTGGCCTCCGAGGCGGACAGCGGCCCGCCGCCGGCAGCGGCCACCGAACCGGAGAGCGAACCGCAACAGGACCCTGTGCCGGAACCGGCCACGGAACCCGAGCCGGACGTGGCGCCCGAACCGGTGCCCCCGGTGGCGGAGCCGGCCCCGGAACCCGCGCCGGAGCCGCCCCCTCCTCCGCCACCCAAACCGCTGCCGAAGCCGGCCCCGAAGCCGTCCGTCAAGGCGGCGCCGAAACCGCAGGCGGCCCCCGTTCCGAACCCCTCCCCGACGCCGTCCGCTGAAACCGGAACCGGCCACGCCTCCGCCGCTGCGGTCGAGCCGGTCTCGGCCGGCCGGGGCGCGATGGTGGACTACGGGGCGCAGGTCTGGGCCTGGATCGGGCGGCACAAGCCGGAGAAGGTGGTCGGCGGCGGGCAGGCCACCGTCAAGCTGACCCTCGGTGCTGCGGGCGAGGTGCTCGACGCCTCCATCCTCACGTCGAGCGGCGACACGGCGCTGGACCGGGCGGCCTTGGCGGCGGTGCGCAAGGCCTCCCCCTTCCCCACCCCGCCGCCCGGCCTGACGGCGGAGGACCGCGTGTTTTCCGTGCCCTTCCTGTTCCGGCCGCGGTGACTCCCGCGTGCCGGAAGCGGCGGTCAACCCTGCCCACCCCCACTTCCCGTTTGCGCTTTGCGGCTCCACGTAGGATAAAGCGCCCCAATTCCCGAGATTTCCGACGGCGAGCACCCCCATGGGCTTCAATTGCGGCATCGTCGGCCTGCCGAACGTCGGCAAGTCGACCCTGTTCAACGCGCTGACCGCCACCCAGGCGGCCGAGGCGGCGAACTTCCCCTTCTGCACCAAGGAGCCGAACGTCGGCCGCGTCGGCGTGCCCGACCCGCGGCTGGACAAGCTGGCGGCCATCGCCAAGTCGCAGAAGATCATCCCGACCCAGCTCGAATTCGTCGACATCGCCGGCCTGATCCGCGGCGCCTCGAAGGGTGAGGGGCTGGGCAACCAGTTCCTCGCCAACATCCGCGAGGTGGACGCCATCGTCCACGTCCTGCGCTGCTTCGAGGACGACGACGTCACCCATGTGGAAGGCAACGTCGATCCCCTGCGCGACGCCGAGGTGGTCGAGACGGAGCTGATGCTCGCCGACATGGAGAGCCTGGAGCGCCAGCTCACCAGCCTCCAGAAGAAGGCCAAGGGCGGCGACAAGGACTCCAAGATCAAGGCCGATCTGATGGAGCGCGCGCTGAAGGTCCTCCAGGACGGCAAGCCGGCCCGCGTCGTCGAGGTCAGCGAGGAGGAGAAGCCGGTCTTCAAGCAGTTCATGCTGCTGACCGCCAAGCCCGTCCTCTATGTCTGCAACGTCGAGGAGGCCTCCGCGGCCACCGGCAACAGCCTGACCGTTAAGGTCGCCGAGAAGGCCAAGGCCGAGAACGCCGGCATGGTCGTCATCTCCGCCGCCATCGAGGCGGAGGTCGCCCAGCTCTCCGACGCCGCCGAGAAGCAGGAGTTCCTGGAATCCCTCGGGTTGGAGGAAACCGGCCTCAACAGGCTGATCCGCGCCGGCTTCCAGCTTCTCGACCTCATCACCTTCTTCACCGTCGGCCCGAAGGAGGCCCGCGCCTGGACCGTGCGCCGCGGCGCCAAGGCCCCGGAAGCGGCGGGCGTCATCCACACCGATTTCGAGCGCGGCTTCATCCGGGCCGAGACCATCGACTTCGACAGCTACGTCACGCTGGGCGGCGAGCAGGGCGCCAAGGACAACGGCAAGATGCGCCAGGAAGGCAAGGAATACGTCGTCAACGATGGCGACATCTTCCATTTCCGCTTCAACGTCTGATTGGAATTCCGTCAACCCCTTCTCCTGCCCAAGGGGGAAGGGGTTAACGCCTCCCAATCTTATCACCGTCGAGAAATCCGTTAACTCTTTCGTAAAACTGGAAAAACCGCTTAAATACCCCTGAGATATGGTTAACAAGCCTCGCTTCGGCTGTTAAGTCCACTGGAATGGGCGACAACCGAGGGCTGGACCGGAGGGGACATGGCGGTGAACCAGAACGCGACCATCGCGCCGGGTCCCGGCACCTTCTCCGACCGCGTGCGCGACGCCATCCGGCACGGCGAACTGCGCCTCGCCTTCCAGCCGCAGGCCGACACCCAGAGCGGGCGGCTGACCGGGTTCGAGGCGTTGTCGCGCTGGCGGCTCGACGACGGCACGGTGATCCCGCCCGACGTCTTCATCCCCATGGCGGAAACCAGCGACGCCATCAACATCCTGGGCGAATGGACGGTGCGCCGCGCCTGCGAGACCGCGGCGGGCTGGATGCAGAACGGCGTCGCCGACGTGCCGGTGGCCGTCAACCTGTCGGCGCGGCAGCTGCAGGACCCCGGCTTCGCCCGCACCGTTCTGGGCATCCTCGCCGAAACCGGCCTGCCCGCCGCCAACCTGAAGCTGGAACTGACCGAAACCGCCCTGTTCGAACACAGCGAGTCCTCGCGCGAGGTGCTGACGCAGCTGCGCGGCGCCGGGGTGCGGCTGGTGCTGGACGATTTCGGGACGGGCTACTCCTCGCTGTCCCTGCTGCGCCGCGTCCCGGTGGAGGCGCTGAAGATCGACAAGCACTTCACCCAGGCGATGGTGCAGGACCGCGACGCCGCCGCCATCGTGCGCGCGATCATCGACCTCGCCCACGCGCTGGGGATGCAGGCGATCGCCGAGGGGGTGGAGACCAACGAGGAGCTACTCTACCTGCGCGCCTACCGCTGCGACCGCATCCAGGGCTATCTGCTGGCCAGACCCCTGGACACGGAGCAGGTCCCGGACTTCATCCGGCGGCTCGCCGCGACGCCGACAGGCGGATGACCCGCTCCGTCTCGTCCCATTCGGTCAGTTCCGCGGCCTCGTCGATGGTGGCCCAGCGCGCCTCAAGGGCGTCGTCGGCGCAGACCGCCTCGCCCTCCGGGCTCTCCGCCGCCACCTCGACGATGGTGTAGTGGTAGTGGACGGCCCCCGTGTCGTCGAGGGTCATGGCGTCGACCACCGTGACCACCTCCGTCGGCACGACGTGCAGGCCGGTCTCCTCCAGCACCTCGCGCACCGCCGTTTCGAACACCGTCTCGCCCACCGACTGGGCGCCGCCGGGCAGGCTCCATTGCCCCATCCGCGGCGGACGGCCCCGGCGGATCAGCAGAACCCGGTCGCCGCGCCACACCACGGCGCCCACCCCCACCCAGGGACGGTCGGGGTATTCGCGGCCGGAACGGTCGGCGGGGGGTGTGGTGGACATGGCTGCTCCTCGTTGCGCTTGACCCGACGCTAACCCAGGCGGACAGTCGGATACCAGTGGCCAAGAAGCCGACCGCCCCCGCCACCCTGGACACCGAGCCCCGGACACCGCCATGAAGCTCAACGAGATCCGCACCTTCGTCGCCGTGGCCGAGGCCCAGTCGGTGCAGGAGGCCGCGCACCGGCTGGGGCTGACCCAGTCCGCCGTCTCGCGCCTGATCCAGCGGCTGGAGGCGGAGCTTGGCGTGCCGCTGTTCGATCGCCAGACCAAGCCGCTGGCCCTGACCCGCGACGGCGAGATGGCGCTGGCCCACGCGCACCGGGTGCTGAAGGCGGCGGATGAGCTGTCGGACGCCTTCGCCGGGGCCGCCCAGCCCCAGGGGCTGCTGCGGCTGGGGGTGGCCCACGTGCTGACCGCCATCGCCGCGCACCATCCGCTGGACCGGCTGCGCGCCGCCTTCCCCGGCCTGACCGTGCGCCTGCATTCGGACTGGAGCACGCCGCTGGTCGAGCAGGTGCGCAACGGCACGCTGGACGGCGCGCTGGTGCTGACCCACGACGCCCAGACGCCGCCCGACGACCTGGACGCCGTCTGCATCTCGCGCGAGCCGGTGCGGATCGTCGCCTCCGCCGAACTGGCCGGGCAGCGGGACTGGACCCTGCCGGCGATGAACGCGGTGGGCTGGGTGCTCCAGCCCGAGGGCTGCCAGTACCGGACCGCCATGGGCCGCGCGATGGCGCAGCACGGGCCGGCGCTGAACGTCACGGTGGAGGGGTTCGACCAGTCGCTGCTGCTGTCGCTGGTCGCCCGCGGCGTCGGATTCGGGCTGGCCCCGCTGCGGCTGATCGCCCCGACCCTGCACGCCGCGCAGGTGCGGCCGCTGGAGACGCCGGACTTCGCGCTGACCGTCGCGGTGTGGCTGCTGCGCGGCCGCTTCACCGGGCGCATCGGCCCCGTCTTCGACGTGCTGGAGGACAGCCTGCTGGACCTGCTGCCCCCGGCGGACGAGGCGCCCCTGCCGCTGCCCTGCCATTCCGCGGCCGAATAACCTTCTTTCCCATTGTGAATTTGATGCACGTCCGGGCTGCGCTTATCGTGTGACCCTGAAAAGACGCGGGCCAGCGTTGCCGCACCGGCCACAGCCCGCGCCGAGGGAGGATAAACTTGGACACCAGCAACCGGGCGGGCGGGGCGCCTTCGCCCCGCTCCTGGCGGACGCCGGGATTCGTCATCGCCTGCGGCTGCCTGATCGCCATGCTGGCGTTCGGCCCGCGGTCCAGCATGGGCCTGTTCACCGCCCCCCTGTCGGAGGCGCACGGCTGGGGCCGCGACGTCTTCGCCCTGTCGATCGCCATCCAGAATCTGGTCTGGGGCATCGGCACCCCCTTCGCCGGCGCGCTGTGCGACCGCTACGGCCCGGCGCTGGTCCTGGGGATCAGCGGGATTCTCTACGCGCTGGGGCTGGCGCTGATGCCCTACGCCGACACGCCGCTGATGCTGCATCTCAGCTCCGGCCTGCTGATCGGTCTGGGTCTGGCCGGGGCGTCCTTCGGCATCGTCATCGCCGGCTTCAGCCGCATCGTCCCGCCGGAGAAGCGGAGCTGGTCGATGGGCGTGGCCACCGCCGCCGGCTCGATGGGCCAGTTCCTGTTCGCCCCCACCGGCCAGGCCTTCATCGCCGCCTATGGCTGGCAGACGGCGCTGATCCTGTTCGGCGCCTCGATGATGATGATCCCGGTGCTCGCCTCCTCCTTCGCCGGGGCGGGCGGGGGGAAGAGCGCGCAGGCGGTCACCGGCGCCGACATCGGCTTCGCCGCGACGATCCGGCAGGCCTTCAAGCACCGCAGCTACGTGCTTCTCGTCACCGGCTTCTTCGTCTGCGGCTTCCAACTCGCCTTCATCACCACGCACCTGCCGCCCTACCTGACCGCCGCCGGCATCAGCCCCGGCCTCGCCTCCTGGGCAATGGCGCTGATCGGGCTGTTCAACGTGGTCGGCTCCTACATGTCGGGCGTGCTGGGCGGCAAGATGAGCAAACGCCTGCTGCTCTGCGCCAATTACACGCTGCGCGGCCTGGTCACGGCGATTTTCATCCTGCTGCCGGTCACCCCGGTTTCGGTGATCCTCTACGCCGCGGCGATGGGCCTGCTCTGGCTGTCCACCGTGCCGCCGACCTCCGGCCTCGTCGTCCTGATGTTCGGCACGCGCTATCTCGGCATGCTCTACGGCTTCGCCTTCCTCAGCCATCAGGTGGGCGGATTCCTCGGCGTGTGGCTGGGCGGCGTGCTGTACGAGCGCGTCGGCTCCTACGACGTGGTGTGGTGGGCCAGCGTGGCCCTGGCCCTGGCCGCCGCGGTGGTCAACTGGCCGATCGCCGAGAAGCCCGCCCCCGCCCTGGCGGCGGAAGCGAAGGCCTGAGGCGATGACCGGACCGGCGCCCGCCTCCTCCCCCGGCTTCGGCCACGGCTTCGCGCTGGCGCTCGGCGCGCTGGCGCTGGCCGTCTGGGCGGTGGTGACGGGGGTGGCGCTGAATCAGGCGGCGCTCAACGAGGAGGACGGCGGCACGGTGCTCGCCGTCTTCCCGCCGGGGACCCCGACCGCCGAGGCCTTCACCGCGGTGGTCCGCGCCGGCGGCCAGCCGGTGCGCCAGACCTGGATCCCCTTCGCCTGGGTCGCCCGCAGCGACGGCGACGGCTTCGTCGGGCGCCTCAAGGAGGAAGGGGCGGTCACCGCCTACGGCGAGCTGTCGGTCGGCCCGGCGCTGGGCGGCTGCGCGGTGGTCTCGCTGGACGACAAACGCCCGGTCGGCTTCCAGTTCAAGTGACGTCGGAAACCCGTCATCAAGCTGTAACGGGACCACAGTTCGGCTATTGACAACCCCCGCAAGGAAGAGCAGGCTATCTCTCAGAGCAACACTGGTTGAGGTGAAGACGCGGTGGGCACCGCATCAAGTTGGCCCAAAAGCCAGCTTCTCATCACAGCAAATGTTCCCGTAGCCAGGAGGGTGTGATCGTCATGAGTCCACCTGCGCTTACTTGAGGAAGCCGACCTGTTCGGCCACACATTTCTGAACATTGCCGTTGAGACGGCTCAACCATTGCGGATGTCCTGGCACAGCCGCTGAAACCCCCGCCCCCGCGCGGGGGTTTCGCTTTTTCGGTTCCCGGCGTGCACCTCGTTTCCTCTGCGATCTAAAGAAAAACCCCTCCCCCGCGGGTGCGGGAGAGGGGCGAAGGCTTCGTGTCGCTTCAAACGGGTCCGCAGACCCGGGAGTCACCGCAACAGCGGATCAGTACATGTGCTGACCGCCGTTGATCGACAGGGTCGAGCCGGTGATGAAGCCGGCGTCGTCGCCGACCAGGAACAGCACGCCGCGGGCGATCTCCTCGGCCTTGCCGAGACGGCCGACCGGGATGCGGGCGACGATCTTCTCCAGCACGTTGGGCGGCACCGCGCGCACCATGTCGGTGTCGATGTAGCCCGGCGCGATGGCGTTGACGGTGACGCCCTTGGCCGCACCCTCCTGGGCCAGCGCCTTGGTGAAGCCGTGGATGCCCGACTTGGCGGCGGCGTAGTTCACTTGGCCGTACTGGCCGGCCTGGCCGTTGACCGAGCCGATGTTGACGATGCGGCCGAAGCCGCGCTCGCGCATGCCGTCGATGACGTTGCGGCACAGGTTGAAGCAGGAGGTCAGGTTCGTCGCGATGACGTCGTTCCACTGCTGCGGGGTCATGCGGTGGATCACGCCGTCGCGGGTGATGCCCGCGTTGTTGACCACCACGTCCACCGGCCCGAGTTCGGCGGTGATCTTCGCGATGCCGTCCTTCACGGCGTCGAAGTCCGACACGTCGAACTTGTAGACCGCGATGCCCGTGCGGGCCGAGAATTCCTTCGCCTTCTCATCATTGCCGGCGTAGTTGGCGGCGACGACATAGCCGGCGTCCTTCAACGCGACGGAGATGGCTTCGCCGATACCGCGCGTTCCGCCCGTGACGATTGCAACTCGAGCCATTGGCTCCTCCCCCAAAGCTTGATGTTGGATTCTTTATCGGTTTCTGTAAGCGCACATACGAAACGGGCCGCACCCCGGAGGGAACGGCCCGCTTTTCATCAGCCCCGCTCGACGGTGAGGGCGATGCCCATGCCGCCGCCGATGCACAAGGTGGCGAGGCCCTTCTTGGCGTCGCGCTTCTGCATCTCATAGAGCAGGGTGGTCAGGACGCGGGCGCCGGAAGCGCCGACCGGGTGGCCGAGCGCGATGGCGCCGCCGTTGACGTTGACCTTGGAGGCGTCCCAGCCAAGGTCCTTGTTGACGGCCAGGGCCTGCGCGGCGAAGGCCTCGTTCGCCTCGATCAGGTCCAGGTCCTCGTGCTTCCAGCCGGCCTTCTCCAGCGCGAGGCGGGAGGCCGGGATCGGGCCGGTGCCCATGATCGCCGGATCGACGCCGGCGGTCGCCCAGGAGACGATGCGGGCCAGCGGGGTGAGGCCGCGCTTGGCCGCGTTCTCGGCGGTCATCAGGACGAGCGCGGCGGCGCCGTCGTTGATGCCCGACGCGTTGCCCGCGGTCACCGTGCCCTCCTTGGAGAAGGCCGGGCGCAGCTTGGCCAGCGATTCCGCGGTGGTGCCGTGCTTCGGATACTCGTCGTCGGCGACGATGATGTCGCCCTTGCGGCCCTTGATGGTGACCGGGATGATCTCGTCCTTGAAGCGGCCGGACTTCTGGGCGGCCTCGGCCTTCTGCTGCGAGGCGGCGGCGAAGATGTCCTGCTCCTCGCGGGTCAGCTGCCACTTCTGGGCGACGTTCTCGGCCGTCGTGCCCATGTGGTAGCCCTTGAAGGCGTCCATCAGGCCGTCCTTCAGCATGGTGTCGAGCATCTCGGCGGCGCCCATCTTCACGCCGTTGCGCAGATGCATGACGTGCGGGGCCTGGCTCATGCTCTCCTGGCCGCCGACGACCATGACCTCGGCGTCGCCGTTGCGGATCGCCTGATAGCCGAGCGCCACCGAGCGCAGGCCCGAACCGCAGAGCTGGTTGATGCCGAAGGCGGTGGCGGAGGCCGGGATGCCGGCGTTGACGGCGGCCTGGCGGGCCGGGTTCTGGCCCTGACCGGCGGTCAGGATCTGGCCCAGGATGACCTCGGTCACCTCCGCGGCGTCGGTCTTGGCGCGGCTCAGCGCCTCGCGGATGGCGATCTCACCCAGGTAATGAGCCGGCACGGTGCTGAGCGCCCCGTTGAAGCTTCCGATGGGAGTACGCGCTGCGCTGGCGATCACAACCTCGGTCATGTTGACGCTCCTCAGATTTTGTCAGTTTTATTATCGTGTCAGTGGGCCGCACGGAGTGGGAAAAACCTTATGCGCGGATTTCCCGCAATGCAAGACACCTGACTGGCTGCGGTTATCCTGCCGCACTAAGCCATTCGGCCAGGGGTCGCCAAACGCCTGTTTCGGCACCGGCGCTGACCACCATGCCAATATGACCGAGCGGCGGCCTGATCATTTGCGCGCTGCCGATTGATCTTGCCAAGGCCACGGCGGAGGACGGCGGAACGATGCGGTCGCGCTCCGGGATCAGCGCCAGGACCGGCATCCGCAGCCGCGCCGGCTCCACCGGCAGGCCGGCGACCAGCCATTCGCCGCGCGCCGTGTCGTTGCGGCCGTACCAGCCGGCCAGCGTGTCGCGGGCCACCCCGGCGACCAGCGGCACCCCGTCGTTCAGCCAGTCCTCCAACGACACGAAGGCGAGCGCGGCGCGGCTGTCCGGCTCCATGCGGGCGAACTGCGAGAATTTCTTCAGCGCCAGCAGCGGGTCGAGCTGGGCGAACAGCCCCTGCAGCACGTCCACCGGCAACTCCCCCCAGGCGTCGAGCAGCGGGCCGAAAGGCTGGAAGAAGGTGGCGGCGCGGCGGGCCATGGCCGCGTCCTCGGCGTGGAAGTCCCAGGGGGTGGCGAGCAGGCCGAGCGCCGCGACCTCCTTGGGGCGGCGCTGCGCCAGCGCGGTGGCGAGCAGCCCGCCCATGCAGTAGCCGACCACCGGAACCGGACGGCCCACCGCCTCCACCACCGCGGCCAGGGCCCGCTCCAGCCGCCCGGCGATGTAGTCGGTCAGGCTGTAGCGCCGCTCCCGCGGGCCGGGCGTGCCCCAGTCGATCAGGAAAGGGCGCAAGCCCTGCGCGGCCAGCCAGCGCATCAGGCTTTTGCGCGCCGACAGGTCGAGGATGTAATGGCGGTTGACCAGCGACGGCACGAACAGCACAGGCGTGCCGGTCGCCGGGCCGAGGGCGCCGTAGTCGAGCAGGCGGGACGCCCCTTCCGTCCACAGCACCGGCGGGTCGGGCAGATCGCGGCGGTAGGGGTGGCGGCGGTAGCGCTCGATCCCCGTCAAGGCGAGGGAGAGCTGGCGGCGGACCTCCCGGTCAACCGCCTGGGCGAACGCGTCCGCGTCGGCCGCGGCGATCCGCCGGCGCAGGTCCTCCGCCCGCTCCCGCAGATGCGGCTTCCATGGCAGCGAGCCGTTCCTCAAGTGCGGCAATCCGGCGGAGGAGCTGAGCAGTGTCGCCGCCACCGTCGCCAGATGCAGCGCCAGGGGCCGGGGCCCCAGCCGCGGGGTGGGGCGCGGGGGGATCGTGGCGTTGTCCCCGGTCACGCGGCTCTCCTTGGAAGGACGGCCCTTGGGAGGATGGCCCTTGAGAGGATGGCTGGGACGGGGCCGCCTGGAAGGGGGCCGGCATCGGATTCCAGCCGGTGCCCGGCGGGCTGGCGTAGGCGAAGCCGCCCGGCCCCAGGACGAAGGGCGCCATCGCCGCGGCGCCCTGCGCCATCATCTGGAACAGGCGGGCGGCGGCATCGGCCATCTCGGGATCGGCGGCGCAGGCCGCCCATTGTTCCTGCCACAGGTCGAGGTACCGTTGCGCGAGCGTTTCCAGGGACGGGCTGTCGGATTCGGACGATTCGGCCATGGCCGGGAGTATATGAGGGAGGCGGTGCGCTTGACCAGAGCCGCGAAGGACCGATCGAAAATGTCGCAAATCCTGAATTATCGGGAGGATATCCACCTGCGGTCGCAGCGCTGCGGCACAGCACTGGACAGGGTGCATTCCTTCGAGTAGTCCTTATATCTGGAACATTCCCGCCGCACGACCCTTCTTGAAAGAAACAGCGATGGCCGACAAGGAAGACCAGAAGTCCGCGACGATCACGATCAAGAAGTACGCCAACCGGCGGCTCTACAACACGGCGACCAGCAGCTATGTGACGCTCGACCATCTCTGTCAGATGGTCAAGGACGGCCTCGACTTTGTGGTCTATGACGCGAAGACCGGAGAGGACATTACCCGCTCCGTCCTGACGCAGATCATCGTGGAGGAGGAGAGCAAGGGCCAGAACCTGCTGCCGATCAGCTTCCTGCGCCAGCTTATCGGATTCTACGGCGACAACATGCAGTGGATGGTGCCGCGCTACCTCGAATATTCGATGCAGTCCTTCTCGCGCAACCAGGAGCAGATGCGCGACTATTTCCAGAACACGCTGGGCGGCATGTTCCCCTTCGGCCGGCTGGAGGAGGTCGGCAAGCAGAACATGGCGATGTTCGAACGGGCCATGCGCATGTTCTCGCCCTTCGGCGGCGCCGAGGACGGGCAGCCCGGCGAGCAGGCGATTCCGCCCCGCCCCGCTGCTCCCGGCCCGTCCGCCGCTCCGTCCAAGGGTCCGGCGGCGGTCGGCCACACCTACGAGGAACTGCAGAAGCAGATCGACGACCTGCAGAAGCAGATCGCCAGCATCGCCAAGCCGGCCCGTCCGGCGAAGCCCGAAGGGAAGTGAGCGGCGGCGCCGCCAATCGCATCGACGGCCATCGCATTCACGGCGTTGCAGCGCAGGGCGGGGAAAGTTCCCCGCCCTTTTCTGTTTTTTCGGCACCAGTGGCGCGCCCGGCTGTTTGTTCAACGGAACGGTCAGAGGAGGAACGCCATGAAGACCGAGCTGCAGATGACGATGGAACTGGAGGTTGCGGACATCCAGGACGCCCACCGGTTCGAAGAGAAGCTGCGCGGCTGGCTGCGCCACCAGAGTCAGGTGGTGTCGGTGTCGGCCACCCACAGCGGCGTCGGCAACGACGTCGCGTGGCGGGACGCCCGCCGGGCGGCCTTCGGCTCGCCGTTGCCCAATCCCTTCGCGCCGGGCCGCGGCCGCTGATGTCCGCAGGTTGATCGCCGCCGAGGCGCCCGTCCGGCTCCCCATCGGGACAGGGCGGGCGCACTCCGCCTTGAGAAGGCGCGTCAGCCGCGGAAGATGTGCGGCACCATCGCCGCGTCGGAGCCGACCCGCGGGTCCGCCGATTCACGGACCGACATGCCCAGGCACTTGTCCCCGATGATCCAGCAGTGCAGGAGCGCGTGGACGCCCTCCTCCTCGAAGATCGGCGGGGTTTCCAGCCAGACCCGCCCTCCCGGATACTCGGCGCCGCCGGTGTCCGAGATGGCCCGGCCGTGCGCCGTCATGCGCTGGGCCGCGTCGTCCAGCCCGAACAGGCTGCGCTCCGTCACCGCGTCGCAACCGGCCAGCTCCTCGGGGTCCAGCGCGGCGCGGCACAGGTTGGGATGGCGCGGGTAGAGCGCCCAGAGCGTCGCCAGCAGCCCATGGTTCGACATCGGCCAGCACCACAGCGGCGACAGCATGCTCATGCCGCCCATCCGCAGCTTCTGCAGGAAGGCGTCGTCGGCCAGCCCCTGCCAGGGGTAGATCTTCGCCAGCCAGGAGGCCGCCCGCCCCTCGTCGTCGATGAAGCGCTGGCCGTCCCAGCCCAGGCTCTGCAGCGGCAGTAGATGCGTGGCGATTCCGGCCTCCGCCGCGGTGGCGGCCAGATAGACCAGCTCGCTCTCGCGCATCGGGTCGGGGGTGGCGCAGGCGAGATGGACGAGGCCGCGGCCCGGCATGCCCGCCGCCAGCTCCTCCCAGCGCTCCACCAGCCCTTCGTGCAGGCCGTTGAACTGGTTGGCGTCGCCCATCAGGGCCTCGCGCCAGTTGCGCTGGATGATCGAGGCGGCGAACAGCCCCTCCGGCGTGTCGTAGTTGCAGGCCAGCAGCTTGACCGAATCGCGCCCGTCATAGGCCAGCGTCAGCCGCCCGATCAGCGCGCCGGCCCGCTCGTTCAGCCGGCCCGCGGCCCAATAGTCGTTCCAGGAGGCTTCCAGCAGCCGCGCCACGCCGCCGCGGACCCCCAGCCGGGCCAGCGCCCGCCCGTCCACCGTCGCGCGCAGCGCCTCGCGCAGCATGGTGTGCAGCTCGTCGGCGACGCTCTCGATCAGGTCGATCTGATGCGCGGAGAATTCGTACCGCACATCCTCGCGCCAGAAGGCGCCGGCGTTCATGGCGCGGACGCCGAAGGGGTATTTGCGGAGCCCCGGACGCCAATCCGCACGGGGTTTCATGACTGCTCTGCGCATCGTGTGCTTACCGGGCCGCCGGATTCAATCCATGGTTTTCCCCGCTGCGGCGCGCGCCGCGCGACCGTCCGGGATTCGGTGGGGGCGGATCATTGCGGCGCAAACGCGCCAACACAAGCGCCTTGCACGCCCGTCCCTCCGTTTTTCCACGCTTCCCCTCGCGGATCTCACAGGACGGGTGGGAACGCCCGTCAGTAAGCGCGGCCGGCCAGCCAAGCCGCGATGGCGTTCTCCATCGCCTCGGCGGTCGGATCGCCGTGCGCCGGGCCGCGTCCCACCATGGGAAGCCGGGCCGCCACGGCGATGTCCTCCGCCGGGGCGCCCGTCCCGACGAACAGGTCGCAGCGCCGCAGCAGGGCGCACAGCCCGTCGAAGCCCAGCCGCCCGACCGCGTTCAGGCAGGCGGCCCCCGTCTCCCCGGCGATGCGCGCCGCGGCCCCCCTGGCGGCCTCCTCGCCGACCAGGATCAGGGCGGTGTCGCCCCGCGCGGCGAGGCGGCGGCACAGCTCCGACAGGCTCCCGCTGCCGGCGGACGCGGACAGGCCGACCGCGCAGCGCCAGCGCGCCGCAACGCCCTCGGCCAGAAGCGCGGCGGCGGCCCGCTCGCCGGCGGGGGAGGCCCAGACCTCGGTGGCCGGGTCCGGCTCCCCGCCGGCGAGCGCGGCCAGCAGACCGGCGGGAGTCGTCGCGACGTGGGTCAGGAAGGCGTCGGCGTAATAGCCGCGCACCGGCCGGCCGACCTTGCAACCGAGGCGGAGCGGCGCCCCGCTGTCCTGCATCAGGCGGTTGGCGAAGCTGGCATCCTCGCCCCGGACTGGGTTGATCGTCAGGTCGAAGGCGCCGCTGAACTGCTGGCCGATCTCCTGGCGCACCGCGGTCACCAGCGCGTCGTCGGGCGCCCGCCCCTTCAGAGGCGGCAGGGTGACCCGCTGGTTGACGTAGGGGCAGAGGGCGAGCGCCGCCTCCGCGTCCGGCGTCGCGAAGACGGTGATCCGGGCCAGCGGCAAGGCCCGCCGCAGCTCCCTAAGGAAGCCGGATGCCCGCAGCACGGCGCCGCCCCCGTCCAGCAGGAACACGCCGACGTTCCGGATCAGGTCGCTCGGAAAGGGCGGCGGCTCGCCGGGGACGAGCGTGCGGCGGCGGACGGCGGGGCCGGAGTCCCGCAGCAGAGCCACCGCCGGGGCGGTGGAGGCGCCCCGCGCCGGCGGCACGAAGCCCCAGGTCCCCTCGGCGTCCGGCCGCGCCAGCGGCTCCACCAGGGCATGCTCGGCGCGGGCGACGGTCGCCGCGTCGGTCACCCAGGGGAAGAAATCGCGCAGCGGAAGGGTGCCGCCGCCGACCGACCGACCCGCCGCCTGCAGCGCGTCCCATTGCCGGACCGCGCCGTCGTAGCCGTAATAGACCTCCTTGAACGCGACCTGCTCCCGCGTCGCGTAGGCGAAATGCTGGAAGACCAGCCCGCCCGCCGCCGTCTCCTCGTGCAGGAAGGGGCTGGCCGCACCGAGTTCGACCTCGGATCCATCGGGCTGCGGGCGCACCAGCCGGGGCGGGACATGCGAATGCCAGACATCCCCCGGCCGATACCGCCAAGTGCGCAGCCATTCGTAGGCGCGGTAATTGCCGTATTGGTCCAGCCGGTCGAGGACCAGGGACGGGCCGACGAAGAAATGGCAGAGGTACAGCGCCGCCGTGCGCGACGGCGAATCGAGGAACATCCGGCGCGCACGGGTGATCTGCTCCGCCGTCCACAGCTCGTCCGCATCGACCTGCCAGAGCAGGCATTCCTCGGTCATGGCGGCCAGCGGCGCGGTCACCATCTCCACCTTGCCCTGCCAGAAGACGCCCGGCGGCTTGCGGTAGACCGACACGCGCCCGGGCTCCTCCGCGGCGATGCGGTCGAGATACTCCGAGGTGCCGTCGCTGCTGCGGCCGTCACGGTGAAGGTCCTGCGGGACGCGCCCGCCCCGCTGCGCGCACCAGGAGGAGTCGCGGACCTGCTCCGCCACCCCCTCCACAATGTGCCAACGCCAGGGAAAGGGCAGCTGGCGGAACACCTCCAGGTGATAGCGGATGAAGGGATCGCCGTTCAGCACGATGGTCAGGAAATGAACCGGTAGCATGCCCGCAATCCCGTCCTTCGCCCGTTGATCCGGCCTCGCGCAGTCCGCAGGACCTTGTCGGTTCCGCGGGAGCGGTGTCAAGGAAGCCATGCGATGGCGCGGACCGGCCGCCACCCCTCTTGACGGCGGGGGACCCCGCCCCTACCCTGGCGCCGGTTATGGTTCCCCGCGCCTTCCGGTCGCGGGGCTAAGAGGGAAGCCGGTGAGCCGCCCCGAAGGGGGAGACACGGCAAATCCGGCGCTGCCCCCGCAACTGTGAGCGGTGAGCGGCATCGTCCTTTCCGTGTCACTGGCGCCGCCTGCGGGAACGGGCGCCGGGAAGGCCGGACGGTGCCGCCTTGACCCGCAAGCCAGGAGACCTGCCGTAACCGAACGTACGTCCTCGGGCGGGGTGCCCCGGTGGTCGCTTGCCGATGTCCGGCCCGACGGCCGCCCGTCTTCCGCAAGCCGTCCCTCCGGTGCGCCCATCCAGGGGACCAAGGGGGTTGCGATGCCGGTGCCTGCCAGCAACGACGCCCCTCCCAACGCATGGCAGACTCGGAAAGGGCATAGAGCATGCACATCGAACCCGGCGTCGTCGACGGCGCCAAGATCGCTCTCAGCTACGCGACGGCCGCCGGCGGCTTCGCGATGGCCGGAAAGCTGGCGCACAACGACGTCCGCAACAACGGCGGGGTCGCGCCGCTGGTGCTGCGCAGCCTGATCGCCACCGCGCTGGTCTTCAGCTTCTTCGAGGTGTTCCCCCACCACCCCGTGGGCGTGTCGGAGGTTCACCTGATCCTCGGCTCGACCCTGCTCCTGCTGTTCGGCGCCGGTGCGGCCTCCATCGGCCTCGCCGCCGGCCTGCTGATCCAGGGCCTGTTCTTCGCGCCGTTCGACCTGCCGCAGTACGGCATGAACGTCACCACGCTGCTGGTCCCGCTGTGGGGCATCAGCCTGCTGGCGAAGCGGATCGTCCCCGACGCCACCCCCTATGTCGACCTGAAGTACTCGCAGGCGCTGGCCCTCTCCACCGCCTACCAGGGCGGCATCGTCGCCTGGGTGGCCTTCTGGGCCTTCTACGGCCACGGCTTCACCGCCGAGACCATGACGGAAGTCGCCTCCTTCGGCGCCGCCTACATGACCGTCATCATCGTCGAGCCGCTGGCCGACCTCGCCGTGCTGGCCATCGCCAAGGCGCTGCGCCGCCAGAGCCAGGGGCCGCTGTTCAACGTCCGCCTGCACCAGGGCGCCTGACCGGCCACTTGGACCGGATTGTTCGTGTGAAGGGCGGCGGGGATGACCCGCCGCCCTTTTCCGTTCAGATCACCAGCTCGCCCTTGCGGATCGCCGCGTAGCGGCGGTTCACCGCCCCCCAGTCGACGACGTTCCACCAGGCCGCCAGATAGTCGGCGCGCCGGTTCTGGTACTTCAGGTAATAGGCGTGCTCCCACACGTCGTTGCCCATCAGCACGGGCACGCCCTCCATGGCCGGGGAATCCTGGTTCGGACGGGCGGCGATGGCCAGCTTGCCCGACGACGGGTCGGCGGTGACGAAGACCCACCCGCTGCCGAACTGCCCGGCTCCCGCCGTGTTGAAGCGCGTCTTGAACTCGTCGAAGCCGCCGAAGTCGCGGGTGATGGCGGCCCCCACCTCGCCGTCCGGGGCGCCGCCGGCGTTCGGCCCCATGATGCTCCAGAACATGCTGTGGTTCGCGTGCCCGCCGCCGTTGTTGCGCACCGCCGTGCGGATGCTCTCCGGCAGTTCCGGCACGCGCTTCAGCAGGTCGGCCAGCGGCATCGACTGGAGGTCGCCGTGGTTGGCGAGCGCCTTGTTGAGATTGTCGACGTACGCCTGATGGTGCTTGCCGTGGTGCACGCTCATGGTCGTCGCGTCGATGTGCGGCTCCAGCGCGGCGGGGGCGTAGGGCAGCGGCGGCAGCGTGAAGCCCTTGCCGCCGGGGGTCTGGGCCAGGACGAAGCGCGGCGCCACCGCCAGCACCAGCGCGGCGGCTCCGGCGGACAGCAGAAGTTGGCGGCGATCCAGGCGAACGGACATGAGACCTCCCAATGTGTGTTTCGTGCCGAACAGCGGGGAAGCGACAGCCTCAGTGCGCCCCGCGCCTCACTCAACAGGGCAATGGGCGTACTCACTCGGTACCGGCGTACGGAACGCCGCCCGATTCTCAGATCCGGACTTTTCCCGCCGGCCCGGCGGACGCCGAGCGGGCCAAACCCATCGCCACGCTCCGCAAGCGCCCCAGCCGGAATCGCGAGGGTGCGGCCGCCGGCTTCCGGACCGGAGCGGCCGGAGCCGCTTCCGCCGTCTCGCGGATCCTGCGGGCGCGGCGCTCCCGCAGCAGCAGGCGCATCACCTCCTCCTCCGTGACCGGGCGTCCGGCCTTGGCCGAGGCGAGGCTGGCGGTGTCCTGGAGGGCGGCGACCTCGGCCAGCGTGCCGGTCAGCCCCTTGGCGGCGGCGGTGTCCAGCGCTTCGCGGTGAATGGCGAGAATGAACGGTTTCAGCGCGCGGTCGGGCGTTCCGTGCGGCGGTGTCGGCATGGCGGAAGGGCTCCGGGGATTCGTTCGATCGGGTGAGCCATCATCCAACCGATAACGCCGCGGCGGCAAAGACCCCTACGGATTAGCCCCGCCGCCCCGATTCGGGGAGACCGAAGCCGGACCGGCATCTGTGAAATTCGGAGAAGTTCGGGAAAAACCGGCATCCTGCCGGGAAGGGGAGAGTTGGTGGAGCCAAGGAGGATCGAACTCCTGACCTCTACAATGCCATTGTAGCGCTCTCCCAGCTGAGCTATGGCCCCACTATACTCTCAGACCAACACAAGAGGTGTTGGTGCGCTTGGAGGGACTCGAACCCCCACGGCCTTTCAGCCACTAGGACCTGAACCTAGCGCGTCTACCAATTCCGCCACAAGCGCATCGTCTACTCTTGCATCCCGCGTCTCTTGGGGTGACGCGGGAGCGCTGATATAGCCGTGCCGCCGCCGGGGCTCAAGCGAAATCGACATGGCCCCGTCACTTTTTTGCAGGACCGCGGGAGGTGGGCGGCCCTCCTACTCCGCCGCCCCGGCATGGCGCATCCGCCCGGTGCCGGCGGCCCTCGCCTCGCCGCCCATCCCGGCCAGCGCCTCCGCGGCGCCGCGGGCGATGTGCAGCGTGCGCTGCGGCAGCGGGAAGTCGATTCCCAGCTCGATGAAGCGCGCCTTCATGCGGCCGTTGAACTCCCGCCCGACGTTCCATTGCTGGATGGGCAGCGTCTTGATCCGCGCCTTGATGACCGCGGCCGACTCCTGGAAGGAATCGACCCCCAGCACCTCCAGCGGCTCCAGGATCAGCGGCGCGAAGCGCGGGTCCTTGCGCAGCTCGTCGCCGATGCCGTGCAGCACGGAGACCACGCGGTCGGCGTTCTCGTGATAGGGGATGGCCACGTCGAACACGTAGTAGCTGAAGTCCTTGGTCATGTTCGACACGCTGGTGACCGCGCTGAAGGGGATGGTGTGGACCGTCCCGTCGAAGTCGCGCAGGCGGATCGTGCGGATGTTCATCCCCTCCACCAGGCCGCCCTTGCCGCCGACATTCACCACGTCGCCGACCGAGATGGTGTCCTCGAACAGGATGAACAGGCCGGTGATGACGTCCTTGACCAGGGTCTGCGCGCCGAAGCCGACGGCAAGGCCGACCACGCCGGCGCCGGCCAGCAGCGGCCCGATGTTCAGCCCCAGCTCCGACAGGGTGATCAGGGTGACCAGGGTCAGCAGAACCACCAGCAGGGCGCTGCGCAGCAGCGGCAGCAGGGTGCGCACCCGCGCGCTGCGCTGGATCGCCCGCCCGTTGCGGTCCGTCGTCGCCAGATGGCGCTCGATCAGCCCGTTCGTCACCTCCCACACGGCGAGCGCGATGGCGCCGACCAGCAGGAGCGACAGGCCCGACGCCACGATGCGCAGGCCGATGGCCGTCTGCAGCCAGCCCCAGACGTCCAGCCCCCAGGCGTTCAGCACCACCAGCCCGCCCAGCACGGCCACCGCCCCGTGCAGCAGCCGCGCGGTGGGGGCGACGTAGCGGCGCAGCCGCCCCGCCGCCCAGGCCGAGTGTCCCCGCCGGCGGTCCATGCGCTCCAGAATCGCCGCGGCGGCGCGGGTGATCCCCCGCCCGATCAGCCGCGCGACACCGGCGACCACCAGCGTCACCGCCGTCGCCTGCACCACGAACAGCAGCCCGCCGCTGATCTCCAGCGCCCAGATGCCGAACAAAACGATGATGTAGAGGATGGCGATGGCGTGCCAGACGTCGGCCACGCGGCGGCCGGCGGCGCGCAGCATCCGCCCCGCCCCGGCGGCGCGGCGTCCGGGCGGAACCGGCGACACCACGTCGGACAGCGGCTGCGCCGCCGCGATCCCGCCGCGCAGGCGCGCGGCCACCGCCTCCCGGCTCTGCAGCACCAGCACCGCCAGCATGACGGCGACGACCAGACCGACCAGGGTCACCAGCGCGCTGTAGCTCTGCGCCGGCAGGCCGAGCCGCCGCGCCGCCTCGGCCAGGAACAGGCCGTAGAGCGTGGTGATGGCGATGGTCCGGCACCAGCGCAGCAGCCGCAGGGCCGAGCCGTCGCTCATCGGGATCAGCCGCAGGTTGGGCGAGGCCGGAGCGAGCAGCGCCCGGACGACCAGAAGAACGATCTGCACGAAGATGCTGGCGTTGAGGAAGGTGACGCCGAGGACCCGCACCACCGGCGGCGGGTCGAACAGAGCCAGCACGCCGAAGCCCGCGGCGGCAAAGGCCACGATGGGCGCCAGATCGAACAGCGACCGCACCAGCAGCAGCGGCACCTTGGCGAGGGTCGAATGGATGGGCCGGGCCGCCAGCATGGCGCGCGGGCGCCGCAGCGTGCGGATGGCGATCAGCCGGGCGCCCTGCCCGACCACCACCACCAGCACCAGCTCGGCGGCCAGCCAGCCCCAGGCGGCGCGCTGCGCCGGGTCGGACACCTGCCGCTCCAGCCAATGCAGCCCCTGCGGCGCGTTGAGCAGGGCGTCGCCGGCCAGCGCGGCCTCCTGCCCCAGCCCGTCGAGCCGGGTCGACAGCAGGGTGAGCAGGCGGGTGCCGATCCCGTCCGGTTCCGCCGGTGCCGCGGCGGCCTCCGCCTGCTCCAGGGCGCGGAGCTGGCCGAGCAGGGCGGCACGGCGCTCCGGGTCCTCCAGCGTCTGGCGCAGGCGGGCGATCTCCTCCGGATCGGGAGCCGCCTCGGCCTGGGCCGGCGGGGCGGGCGTCGGGATCTGCGCCGACGCCGGGGTGGCGATGCTCCCAAGCGCGGCGGTCAGCAGGAGAAGGAGGGCGAGAAGGCCGCGCAAGGCGCGGAGGCGGGCGGCGGGAAGCCGTGGGGCACGGTCGTCGGAAGTCATCGTCCTCTGGTGGTTCCGGTTTTCGGGAAAGACCTTTGGAGCGGTCCGGTTCACGGGTCCAACCCAGGCCAACAGCGCCGGGCGCAGTTTGTCTTGCAACGCAGCAACCGCGACATTTTGTCCGGCGGACCGCCCAGCCCGCCGTCCGCGCTTGCGCGACTATCTGATATATTAGTATATATCATGGCGAACACCGGAAGCGCCCGCGCCTTGCCGCGGCGGGCCGCCCGACCCGGCGCCCCCTTTCCAACCGGCCCTGGCCGGCGCCGCCCCCGATCCCATCCGGGGCCGCGAACACCAGCGGAGAACAGCATGTCCGTGAAGGTAGCGATCAACGGTTTTGGCCGCATCGGCCGTCTGGTTCTGCGGGCCATCTACGAGAGCGGCCGCAACGACGTGGAGGTCGTGGCGATCAACGACCTGGCCGACCTCAAGGCCAACGCCCACCTGCTGAAGTACGACAGCGTCCACGGCCGTTTCCCCGGCACCATCGAGACCCGCATCAACGAAGGCGGAGGCGGCGAGCTGATCGTCAACGGCCACTCGATCAAGGTCGTGCAGGAGCGTGATCCGGCCAAGCTGCCGTGGAAGGATCTGGGCATCCAGATCGCCATGGAATGCTCGGGCATCTTCACCAAGCGCGCCGACGCCGCCAAGCATCTGGAGGCGGGTGCCGAGAAGGTGCTGATCTCCGCCCCGGCCACCGACGAGGACATCACGGTGGTCTACGGCGTCAACCACGACCAGCTCAAGGCCGATCACCGCATCGTGTCGAACGCGTCGTGCACCACGAACTGCCTGGCCCCGGTGGCCTTCGTGCTGCACAACCTGATCGGCATCGAGAAGGGCTTCATGACGACGATCCACTCCTACACGGGGGATCAGCGCATCGTCGACACCAACCACAAGGACCTGCACCGCGCCCGCGCCGCGGCGCTGAACATGATCCCGACCTCGACCGGTGCCGCCAAGGCCGTGGGCAAGGTGCTGCCGGAGCTGAAGGGCAAGCTGGACGGCACCGCCATGCGCGTGCCCACCCCGAACGTCTCGGTCGTCGACTTCAAGTTCACCGCCAAGCGCGCCACCTCGGTCGAGGAGATCACCAAGGCGATCGCGGAGGCCGCCAACGGCCCGCTCAAGGGCATCCTGGGCGCCTACACCGAGGATCTGGTCTCCACCGACTTCAACCACGACCCGCACAGCTCGATCTTCGCGCTGAACGAGACCAAGGTCATCGACGGCAACTTCGTCCGCATCATGACCTGGTACGACAACGAGTGGGGCTTCTCCAACCGCATGAGCGACACCGCCGTCGCCATGGCCAACGCCAAGTAAGGGTGGAGCCGCATTGCCCCCACCCTAACCCTCCCCCGCTCTCGGCGGACCGAAGGTCCGCCTGCCGCGTCAGCGCAAACTATGGTTTGCGCGAGAGCTCCGCAGGGGAGGGGACGGACGCCCCTTCGCAGGAATCTCCCTCCCCTGTGTTAGTGGGGGAGGGCCGGGGTGGGGGCAAGACGGCTCCCATCCCCTCAAAAACTGAAATACCAGTTTTCAAAACCCGCTCTTTTGAAAACACCCTTTGAAGGAGCCGTGGCATGCCCCGGACCTCCGACCCGCCGACCGCGCGCATCGCCGCCCTGGAGCGCGACGCCGACGCCCTGCGGCGGGCCTTCCTGACCACGCCGGTCCTCACCCTGGACGACCACGGCCTGCACGCGCGCTTCGAAGCGTTCGGTCGAACCGCCCTCGCCCTCTTCCGGGAAACCGCCCCGCTGGCCGGTGGCGAGCAGGCCATCCAACGCATCGAGGCCGCCTACCACCGCGTCCACGAGGCGCTGCAAGCCGTTGCCACGCTTGCGCTTTCCGACACGGCGGCAGCGACTCCGGGGCACGGGAACGGCCGCGCCGAACCACCACCGCGGGACGTGCGACAGAGTGTCATCCGACGGGGTACGCAGTTCTCCTGACTTGCCTCGCAGCGCTGATATACTAGTATCCACTGCATCGACGGCGCGATCCTTGGACAGGCCCCACGGCCTCCGGACCGGCGCCGCCCCCGCTGGGGATGCGCGGCACGCTCCCCCCTTCCTGCGCCGCAACCGGCAGCCACCACCCCGGACTTTTCATCGACGGCCCAGTCGGACCGCCCCAGGAGTACCGACTATGAACATCAAATCCCGGATCGACCGCATTCCCGGCGGCATGATGATCCTGCCCCTGTTCCTCGGCGCCTGCCTGAACACCTTCGCGCCGAACACGGGCAAGTTCTTCGGGTCCTTCACCAACGGCCTGATCACCGGCACCCTGCCGATCCTGTCCGTCTGGTTCTTCTGCATCGGCGCCAGCATCAGCCTGAAGGCCACCCCGCTGGTCCTGCGCAAGAGCGGCGTGCTCGTCTCCGTGAAGATCCTCACCGCCGCCACCATGGGCATCGTCGCCTCCTGGTTCATCCCGCACGAGGGCGTCAGCTCGGGCTTCTTCACCGGCCTGTCGGTTCTGGCGATCATCGCCGCCATGAACGACACCAACGGCGGCATGTACATGGCGCTGATGCAGCAGTACGGCACCAAGGAGGAATCCGGCGCCTTCTGCCTGATGTGCCTGGAATCCGGCCCCTTCATGACGATGGCGACGCTGGGTCTGGCCGGTCTGGCCGCCTTCCCCTGGCAGACCATGGTCGGCGCCCTGCTGCCTTTCCTGATCGGCTTCGCGCTCGGCAACCTCGACCAGGAGTTCCGCAAGTTCTTCGGCCAAGCCGTGCCGGTGATGGTGCCCTTCTTCGCCTTCGCGCTCGGCAACAACCTGAACTTCGCGGTCATCCTGAACACCGGCCTGCTCGGCATCGTGCTGGGCCTCTCGGTCATCGCCATCACCGGCTTCACGCTGGTCGTCGCCGACCTCCTGCTGGCCAAGGGCAACGGCACCGCCGGCATCGGCGCCGCCTCCACCGCCGGAGCCGCCGTGACGGTCCCGCCGATCATCGCCTCCATCGAGCCGAGCTTCGCGCCGAGCGCCCCGGCCGCCACCGCCCTGGTCGCCACCAGCGTCGTCGTCACCTCGCTGCTCACCCCGATCCTGACCGCCTGGTGGGCCCGCCGGTTCGGCGTCCTCTCCCCGCGCTATCTGGCCGCCCAGAAGGCCGCCCAAGAGAACACCGAAGCGCAGGCCCTTCCGGCCCAGCCCGCCCCCGCCGAGTGACGGCGCCCGGCTGAGCGCCGTCCCACCCCGGACATAAGCCGGAGATTGCGGACCCCGCGATTTCCGGCTTGCACCGCGGCACTGATATACTAATATGCTCCCTCAGGACCGGCCGAGCCGGCGCAACAGGTGCAGCCGCAACAGGTGCAGCCATGGACATGCCGACCACCCCGACGCCCGACGCCAGCAACGACCGCACCGTCGCCCAGCGGAGCGCGGTGAAGCCCTCCCGCGGGCCGGCGCGGGGCGCCTCGACCATGGCGGCGATCCACCGGTCGCTGCGCGCGGAGATCGTGGAGATGCGCCGCAATCCGGGCGAGCCGATCGTCGAGAAGCACATCGCCGAAGCCTTCGGCGTCAGCCGCACCCCGGTGCGCGAGGCGCTGCAACGGCTGGCCGACGAGGGGCTGATCGAGATCTTCCCGCAGGTCGGCACCTTCGTCGCCCGCATCCCGGTCAACGCCCTGCCCGAGGCCATCATCATCCGCACCTCGCTGGAGGGCACCGCCGTCCGTTACGCGGCGCAGCGCGCCACCGGCAGCCAGATCGCCGGCCTGCGCGCCAACCTGCTGCTCCAGCAGGAGACGGTGGAGGACGGCGACCTAAACGCCTTCCACGAGGCCGACGAGCGGTTCCACGCCCTGATCGCCGAGATCGCCGGCTATCCCGGCCTGTGGAGCATGGCGCAGCAGGTCAAGGTGCAGGTCGACCGCTACCGCCGCCTGACCCTGCCGGAGCCGGGGCGCCTCACCCATGTGCTGGCCGAGCACGCGGCGATCGTGGACGCCATCGCCGACGCCGACCCGGCGCTCGCCGCCGACCGCATGGCCGTCCACCTCGACGGCCTGCTGACCTCCATCCCCCAGGCCCAGGGGGCGAACCCGTTCTTCTTCACTGGTCCCTGATTTGGCCCCTGAATTGGCCCCCCACCGGCCCCGAAAAACACAAACGAGGATACCGCCATGAAGATCACCGTCCGGCACGCGTCACACCAGGATGACGTCCGCAACTACGACACCACCAAGCTGCGCGACCATTTCCTCGTCCCGTCCATCTTCGAGGCGGACGACATCGTCCTGACCTACAGCCACATCGACCGCTTCGTGGTCGGCGGCGCCATGCCGGTGTCCGGCCCGCTGAAGCTGGAATCGGCCAAGGCCATCGGCTCGGCCAACTTCCTCGACCGGCGCGAGCTGGGCGCGGTCAACGTCGGCGGCCCCGGCCGCATCACGGTGGACGGCGCGGTGTTCGAGCTGGCCCCGCGCGACTGCCTCTACATCACCATGGGCAGCCTGGACGTCCGTTTCGAGAGCCTGGACCCGGCCAACCCGGCGAAGTTCTACCTGAACAGCGCCCCGGCCCACGCCCGCTTCGAGACGATGAAGATCTCCATCGAGCAGGCCAAGGCCGTGCACATGGGCGATCCGGCCCAGTCGAACGAGCGCACCATCTACCAGATGATCCACCCGGACGTCTGCCGCACCGCGCAGCTCGTGCTCGGCATGACCGTGCTGAAGCCGAACAACATGTGGAACACGATGCCGTGCCACACGCACGACCGCCGCTGCGAGGTCTATTTCTACTTCGACCTGCCGGAGCCGGCCCGCGTCTTCCACTTCATGGGCGAGCCCAGCGAGACGCGCCACATCGTCGTCGCCAACGAGCAGGCGGTGATCTCGCCGAGCTGGTCGATCCACTCCGGCGTCGGCACCCGCAACTACACCTTCATCTGGGCCATGGCCGGCGACAACCAGGACTTCACCGACATGGACTTCATCCCCATGGAAGACCTGCGCTGATCCCCGCGCGCCAAGAATAAGGAGCAAGACAATGGCTCAGGCACATCCCTTCGATCTCACCGGCAAGGTCGCCCTGGTGACCGGCGCCCACACCGGCATCGGCCAGGGCATCGCCCTGGCGCTGGCCCAGGCCGGCGCCGACATCGCCGCGGTGGACATCATCCCCCTGGACGAGACCAGGAGCCTCGTCGAGGCCACCGGCCGCCGCTTCCACGCCATGAAGGCCGACCTGACCAGCATCGCCCCGGTGCAGGGTCTGGTGGAGGAGGCGGTGGCCACGCTCGGCGGGCTGGACATCCTGGTCAACAACGCCGGGATGATCCGCCGCGCCGACGCCGTGGACTTCACCGAGGCCGACTGGGACCTCGTGATGAACATCAACATCAAGACGGTCTTCTTCCTCTGCCAGGCCTTCGGCCGCTACGCCATCGGCCAGGGCCGCAAGGGCAAGATCATCAACATCGCCTCCATGCTGTCCTTCCAGGGCGGCATCCGGGTGCCCTCCTACACCGCCTCCAAGAGCGGCGTGGCCGGCATCACCCGCCTGCTCGCCAACGAATGGGCGGGCAAGGGCATCAACGTGAACGCCATCGCGCCGGGCTACGTCGCCACCAACAACACGGCGGCGATCCGCGCCGACGAGCAGCGCAGCGCGGAGATCCTCGGCCGCATCCCGGCGGGCCGGTGGAGCGTTCCCTCCGACATGGGCGGCCCGGCGGTGTTCCTGGCCTCCGACGCGTCGGACTACGTCCATGGCACCGTCCTGCCGGTGGACGGCGGCTGGCTCGCCCGCTGAGGCGGGGCATCGCGTTCCGCTGACGACGGCCGGGCGCCCGCGATGGCGCCCGGCCTTTTTTCGTGATCGCCTGAGAGCGGGGCGGGGCCCTTGCCTACCGCGGCGGCGCGATCACCGCGACGGCGCCCGGCCGCACGCGGAAGCGCGCCGGGGTGTGGGTGGTGATGTCGCCGTCCGTGTTCACCGGACGGCGGTGGCGGGTGGCGATCTCCACCTCCTGCCCGTACCAGGCGTGGACGTTCTTCCAGTGCCCGTGCCGCCCGCGCCGGAAGTCCGGGTACAGCAGGGGCCACTCCCACCAGCCGCGCAGGTCGATGCTGTAGACGTCCAATTGCCCGTCGTCGGGGGCGGCGTTCTCCTGCACGGTCATGCCGCCGCCGTAATGGCGCCCGTTGCCGACGCCGATCTGCACCGACTTGACGCGGTGCCGCGTCCCGTTGATGCGGATCTCGGCGCGGAACGGCGCCATGCGCCGCGCCACGCGGAAGGCCGCCACGGCGTAGCCGAACACGCCCCAGCGCCGCTTCATCTCGCGCGTCAGCTCACGGGCCAGCTCGACGCTCAGGCCGATGCTGGCGACGTTGAAGAAGGCCACGCCGTTGACCTCGCCCAGGTCGATCCGGCGCACCGGACCGCTGACGGCGAGCTTCGCCGCCTCCCGCAGGTCCAGCGGGATGCCCAGCGTGCGCGCCAGATCGTTCGCCGTGCCCATCGGCAGGATGGCGAGCGGCAGGCCGGTGTCGGCCAGCGCCGGGGCCGCGGCGTTCAGCGTGCCGTCGCCGCCGCCGACGATCACCATGTCCACGGAGCCGGCATGGGCGCGGATCGCCTCGGCGATGTCCTCGCGCTCGCGGCAGTCGGCGCGGATCAGGGCGACGCCCGCCTTCGCGGCCTCCTCCCGGATGTCGTCGAGCGCGCGCTGCCCCTGGCGGGCCTTGCCGTTGACGATCAGCAGCGCGCGGCGCCGGTCGGCGCTCAGCGTCGGCCTCCCACCTCGTCCAGATGCTCCAGCAGGCTGGCCGGGTCCTCGTAGACGCGGAAGGCGCCGGCCCGCTCCAGCTCGTCCTGCCCGTAGCCGCCGGACAGCAGCCCGATGCTGAGCGCGCGGGCGCGCCGCGCCGCCAGGATGTCCCACACGCTGTCGCCGACCACGATGGCCGTTTCGACGGGCACACCGAGACGCTCCGCCGCGGCCAGGAACAGGTCGGGATCGGGCTTGGCGTATTTCACCTGATCGCGAGTCACCACCGGCACCTTCACCGGGTCGACGCCCAGAGCCTCCAGCCCGGAGCGCGCCGTCTCGATCCGCCCGCTGGTGGCGATGGCCCAGGGGATGCCCGCCGCCGTCAGGTGGGACAGCAGCTCCTGCGCGCCGGGCAGCGGGCGGACGCGCCCGGCCAGCCCGCGGAACGCCTCGGCGTGGCGGCGGCGCAGCCGCTCCAGAAGCTCCGGGCTGATGGCGAGGCCGGTCTCGCGCAGCAGCATGTTGGCGAACAGGCCGCCGCTCATGCCGATCTTGCGGTGGATGCGCCAGACCGACAGCTCGATTCCCTCATGGTCCAGCGCCTCCTGCCAGGCCAGCACATGCTGATAGACGCTGTCGATCAGCGTGCCGTCGAGGTCAAACAGGAAAGCCGTGTTGATGCGGTCCATGGCGTGAGTCCCCAAGGCTGAATCCCGCTCCGGCGGAGCCGGCCCCCAGTGAGTTGGTGGCAGCTCCGCTGCGCCGCAACGTCCCCCCGGTGGCAATTCTGCGCCGGCGCCGCGACCGGGATGCTGCGGAACTTCGGAGCCGGTTTCGCGTCAAGCTCATGCTGCCCGACGGGCGGCGCGACGAAACCATGGGCGCAACGGCGGACACAACGGCGGGGAGCGGACGGCCTTGGCACAGCGGGAGGACGCGGACGGAAATCGGCGCTGGTCCATCGACCGGATGACGCTCGGCCTCTGGCTGCTCGGGCTGCTGGCCGCCCTGGCCGTGCTGTGGGGCCTCGGCGCCGCGTCGCCCGTCCTCATCCCGCTGGCCGGGGCCTTCTTCGTGGCGGTCGCCGTGGCGCCGGTCGGGCGCTGGGTGCGCGACCGGGTGCCGCCGCGGCTGGCCCTGCTCGGCCCGCTCGCCGCCATGCTGACGGTGCTGCTGGTGCTGGCCGTCTTCGCCGGGGGCCTGTGGTTCGTCGGCCAGCGCGTGGCCGGCGAGGTGCCGCGCCACGCCGAGGAGCTGCAACGCCTCTGGGAGCAGGCGAACGGCTGGATCGACGGGCTGCGCGAGCAATTTCTCGGCGATTCCGGCGGCAACTCCGGCGGCAACTCCGACAACGGCGGCGGCGGGGCGGAGGCGCTGTCCGGCCTCGTCGCCTCGGTGCTGACGGCGGCGCGGGAGGCCGTCTCGACGCTGGTCATCGTCCTGTTCCTCGCCCTGCTGATGCTGGTGGAGGCACCGGTCTGGCGGGAGAAGATCGTGAAGACGCTGGGGCCGGAGCGCTGCGCCACCACCGTCACCGCGGTCGCCGCCATCGCCCAGCAGTTCCGCCGCTTCCTGCTGGTCAGCACGACGCTGGGCCTCATCACCGGGGCGCTCTACATCGGCTGGCTGTCGCTGTTCGGGATCGACTTCCTGTTCCTGTGGGGCTTCCTGGCCTTCCTGCTGAACTACATCCCGGTGATCGGCTCGGTGACGGCGGGGGCGATGCCCGTGCTGATGGCGCTGGCCCAGGGCGGCTCGACCACCGCCCTGATGGTCGCGGGCGGCCTGCTGGTGATCGAGCAGGTGATGGGCAACTTCATCGGGCCGCGGCTGGAGGGCCGGCAGCTCGCCATCTCGCCGCTGGTGATCGTCAGCTCGCTGCTGCTGTGGAGCTGGCTGTGGGGGGCCGCCGGGACCGTGCTGGCGGTGCCGATGACCGTCCTGATCGCCATCGCGCTCAGCCACATCGACGCGCTGCGCCCCTTCGCCTTCGTGCTCAGCGACAAGAGCGACCGCCGCCGCTTCGAGGCGCGCACGCGGCCCGAGTAACGCAGCGCTGTTTTTTCCGCTGTTTTTCTGGTGCCCCCCTCTCTTGACAGGTTTCCCGGCCCTCCCCACGTCTCCGGGACCTGTGATCCGGGCCCCTCTGGCGACTTAGACGTGGTCGCGATGTCGGATCTCTTCACCTGCTCTTGCGCCGACGGGCGTGACCGCACTTGGAGGGACTGAATGCTCCCATGGACCCGCGATCCCCAGACCTCTCCCACACCCTCCACAGCTTTCCGGCCCCCTCCGGACGCCACCGCCCGCCCGGCGGACGACGCGCCGGGGCGCGACCGGACCATCCCTCAAACCACCGAGAGCACGAGCACCGCCATGGACCAGACCGAACGCCAGATCATTGACGACCTCTTCGCCAAGCTGCGTCAGGCCGAGGCCCAGTCCGGCCCGCGCGACCCGCAGGCCGAAGCCCACATCCGCGACACCATCGCCCGCCAGCCGGGCGCGCCCTACCTGATGGCCCAGGCCATCGTCATGCTGGAGCAGGCGCTGGCCGCCTCGCAGAACCAGAACCAGGAGCTGGAGCGCCAGCTTCAGGAGCGCCCGGCCGCGGCGGCCGGCGGTGGCGGCATCTTCGGCGGCCTGTTCGGCGGCGGCGCCAAGCCGGCCCCGGCCCCGCAGCAGCAGCGCCCCGGCGGCTCGCCCTGGGGTCAGGCGCCCGGCGCCGCCCCGGCCTACGGCGACCCGCGCGTCGCGGCCTACGCCCAGCAGCCGCAGCGGGCCGGCGGCGGCTTCATGGCCGGCGCCATGCAGACCGCCATGGGCGTGGCCGGCGGCATGCTGATCGGCAGCGCGCTGTCCAGCGCCTTCTCCGGCGGCGGCGAGGCCATCGCCCAGGAGGCCCAGGGCGCCGTCGATCAGGTCGCCGAGGAGATTCCCAGCGAAGAGGATTCCTGGGGCGGCTTCGGCGGGGACGAGGAGTTCTGATCCCCGCGGGAACCGGCCGGGCGGCCTCTCCCCACCGCCCGGCCGGTCCCCGGCTTTCCTCCCCGTCTTGAGAGCGGACCGGAAATTATCGTTCGCGGTCCCGTCCGCGACACTTTCCCGACGCCGGACCGCTCCGGCGCTCATCTCCTTGCTTTTTGCAGGCCGGCAAACCATCCGCCTTGCCAGCATTTTCACGCGCATCTAGTTTCCTTCAAGAGAACGCCCCGTCGCCCGCCCACCCGATCAAGAAGGGGCGAAGCACAGGGCAAGGAAAAGCGGACCCGCCGTACCACCGCACGGCGCGCGGAACCCTTCCGCGCGCAACGCCCGAGCTTTGCGCATCGGTGGTTTCCGCTTTTCAAAAAGAAAAAAGATCAGGAGGAAACCGTGCCGCTGTTCGACCATCCCGATTTCGACGACCATGAGCAGGTGGTCTTCTGCTCCGACGCCGCGTCCGGCCTGCGCGCCGTCGTCGCCGTGCACGACACCGCGCTCGGCCCGGCGCTGGGGGGCTGCCGCATGTGGCCCTATGCCAGCGACGAGGAGGCCCTGCGCGACGCGCTGCGCCTGTCGCGCGGCATGACCTACAAGTCGGCCCTGGCCGGCCTGCCGCTGGGCGGCGGCAAGTCGGTCATCATCGGCAACCCGCGCACGGACAAGAGCGAGGCGCTGCTGCGGGCCATGGGGCGCCACGTCGAACGGCTGGGCGGACGCTACATCGTCGCCGAGGATTCCGGCACCGGGGTTCCCGACATCAAGACCATGGCGCTGGAAACCGCCCATGTCTCCGGCGTGGTGGAGAAGGCGATCGCGGGCGGCGGCACGCGCAGCGGCGACCCCTCCCCCTCCACCGCCTACGGCGTCTTCGTCGGGCTTCAGGCCGCGGTGCGCCATCGCCTGAACCGCACCGACCTGGAGGGGCTGACCGTCGCCATCCAGGGCGTGGGCAGCGTCGGCGGGCATCTCGCCCGCTATCTGGCCGAGGCCGGGGCGCGGCTGTGGGTCGCCGACATCGACGAGGCGCAGGCCCGGCGCGTGGCCGACCGCGTGGGCGCCACGCCGGTGTCCCCGGACGCCGTCTTCGATCTGGAGGTGGACGTCTTCGCCCCCTGCGCGCTGGGCGCCGTTCTGAACGACGGCACGATCCCGCGGCTGACCTGCCCGGTCGTCGCGGGAGCGGCCAACAACCAGCTCGCCGAGGCCCGGCACGGGCAGGCGCTGGCCGACCGCGGCATCCTCTACGCCCCCGATTACGTCATCAACGCCGGCGGGGTGATCGATGTGTATTACGAGCGCGCCGGCTACGACCACGGCCGCGTGATGGACCATATCGAGCGGATCGCCGACACGCTGACGGAGATCTTCGCCCGCGCCGACATGGAGCGCAAGCCGACCGCCGCCGTCGCCGACCGCATGGCCCGCCAGCGGGTGGGGCGCGCCCGCTGAATCAGGCTCAACGCCCCGAGGCCAGCACGGGGAAGGCGTCCAGGATGCCGGTCAGCAGGATCTGGACGCCGACACAGAGCAGCAGGAAGGCGAACAGCCGCGTCAGCACGCGGGCGCGGGTGTGGCCGAGCAGCTCCACCAGCCGGTCGGCGGAGCGGTAGGACAGCCAGATCAGCAGCGCGATGGCCAGCGCCGCCGCCGACACGCCGATGAAGAAGTTCGTCAGGCCGGCGGCGTCCGCCGGGCGGGTGGCGCCCAGCGCGATGGCGACGGAGATGGTGCCGGGGCCGGTGGTGAAGGGGATGGTCAGGGGGAAGAAGGCGGACTCCCTCGCGTCCTCCACCGGGGCGGCCTGCTCCTGCTTGCGGGCCTCCTGCGCTTCCGGCGCGCTCAGCAGCGCCCAGGCGCGCTCCGCCACGACGAAGCCGCCGGCGATCCGCAGCGCCGCCAGCGAGATGCCGAAGAAGTTCAGCACATAGGACCCCGCCCACAGGGCCGCCAGCATGACGATGGCGGAATAGACGGCGACCAGCGTGGCGACCTGCACCCGCTCGCCGTGGTTGCGCCCCGCCGTCACCTGGCTGAAGATCAGCGCCATGCCGATGGGGTTGACGATCGAGAACAGCGCCGTGAAGGCGAGAAGAAAGCTTTCGAACATGGGATGGGCCGACCTGTGCCTTGGCGGTTGGCGGGGCTCCCCGCCGTGGTACAGGCCGGCCCGTTCCTTGGCAAGGCGCCACGATTCCAGGACCGGCGCTGTTCAGGCAGGAAACGCCGCTCTTGCCGTTCGACGGGCAAGACGGCCACACTCCCCCCTGCGGGGAAGGCTTCTTGACGTGATGCCGGAGGAGTTGCGATGGGTCGGCGAACACGGCGGTGGGTTCTGGCTCTTCTGATGACCGGGCTGCTTCCGGCCCTGCCCGCGCGGGCGGAAACGCCGGCCCAGTTCCGGGCGGCGGTGTCGCAGATCGCCTACGCCGATCCGGGCACGGGCAAGACGGTGCCGATCCTGCTGCTCTACCCCACGCGCGATCACGTCCAGCCGATCCGGCGGGGTCCCTATCACCTCAACGTCGCCCCAGAGGGCGGGCCGGCGCTGGATTCCGTGCCGCTGGTGATGATGACCCAGGGGCCGGCGCGCAACGGGCTGGCGATGGTCAGCGTCGCCCTGTTCCTGGCGCGGCGCGGGATGATGACCGCCATGGTGACCCACCTCGGCGGCATGGAACCGGACGCGGACCCCCGGGCCGGCAAGGGCGACCGGATCGGCACCGTGCCGCTGTGGCCGGAATTGCCGCTGCAGCTCCGCGCGGCGCTGGACGCCGTGCTCGATTCCTCGCCCATGGGCTTCCGGGTGGACCGGCAGCGCATCGGCGTGCTCGGCTACGCGGCCGGTGGCCATGCGGCGCTGGCGGCGGCGGGCGGGGTCGCCGATCCGGGGCGGCTGGCCCAGGTCTGCGCCACCCATCCCGACGACCGCAGCCTCTGCCCGGCGGGCGCCAAGACCGCCGCCGCGACCTCGCCGAAGCGGCTGGAGGCCGCCACCGATCCCCGCATCCGGTCGCTGCTGCTGATGGACCCGGTCGGCGCGCTGTTCGGGGACGGCGCGCTGTCCCGCGTCACCGTCCCGGTCCGGCTGTACGAGGCGGAGAAGGGCGACGAGAGCGGCGCCCTCCAGGTGGCGCGGGTGCGCGGCCTGCTGCCCCGGCCGCCGGAATACGACCTCGTCCCCGGCGCCGGCCATTACGCCTTCCTGACGCCGGTCCCGGCCAGCGCCGCCGCCCGCTTCGGCGCGACGGTGCAGGACCCGCCGGGCTTCGACCGCGCCGGCTTCCACGCGCGGCTGAACGACGAGGTCCTCGACTATTTCCGGCGGACGCTGAACACCGCGCCCTGACCCGCAGGGGCCGGGAAGTCGCCCAACAGATGCCAACCATCAAGAAAAACGGAAACGCACCATGACGACGATGACCTTGAAGGACGCCCTGGCCGAGGTTCTGGACCCACGGGACCGGACCGTGGTGGATGTCGGCTGCGGCGACGGATCGCTGACCCGCCATTTCGCGGGGCTCGGCGCCCGGGCCATCGGCATCGAGATCAGCGAGGGCCAGCTCGCCCGCGCCCGCAAGGCGGAGCCGGTGGCCGGCGCCGACTACCGCGTCGGCAAGGGCGAGGCGCTGCCGCTGGAGGACGCGTCGGTGGACGCCATCGTCTACTCCAACAGCTTCCACCATCTGCCGCTGGCGGTCATGGCCGACGCGATGGCCGAGGCGGCGCGGGCGCTCAAGCCCGGCGGCACGCTGGTGGTGGTGGAGCCGATCGCCGACGGCGCCTATTTCGAGGTCATCCTGCCCATCGAGGACGAGACGGAGGTGCGCGCCGCCGCCTACGACACGCTGAAGCACCCGCCGCTGCCGCTGCAGGCGGTGGACGAGACGGTCTACGGCACGGTGGTGCGCTACCGCGACGCCGATCACTACCTGACCCACGTCACCGCCGTCGACCCGGCGCGGCGCGAGCGCCTGCCACCGGTGGAGGCCGAGGTTCGCCGCCGCTTCGCCGCCAACGGGCGGACCGACGCCGAGGGAATGACCGCCTTCGACCAGCCGATGCGGCGCATGGTCTTCCGGAAGCGGACGTAAGCACAGGGCTCCGAACTCAGGTTCATGGTCGGCTCACCCTGCATCGAATAACCCTCTCCCCTCAGGGGAGAGGGTGGCCCGGAGGGCCGGTGAGGGGGAAACGCCGCCGCTTTGCAGGGCTGATCCGGCCTTCGGCCGCCCCCTCATCCTAACCGTCTCCCCAGGGGGGAGAAGGAATGAACGTCGTCTCGATTGGCGTTGTTAACTGAGTTCGGAGCCCTGACGTAAGCACGGACCACTTGGCAGCGATACGGCGGCGTGCCAGCATGAGCGCCGCCGTTTGGTCACAGGCGCGCCACCGCGCGTCCGGGGCATAGTGGAGCGGCGTCACCCTTTCGAAGGTCGAAGACCATGCGCCGCTCCTCCTTGTCCCGCTCCGGCCTGCCCCGCTTCGGCCTGCCCCGCTTCGGCTTGTCCGCCGCCGTCCTGCTTCTCCCGGCGGCCTTGCTTCTGACCGGTTGCGGCGTGGTGGTCGCCACGGTGGACACGGCGGCCAGCGTCGCCGGGTCCGCGGTCAGCGTCGCGGGCGACGTGGTGTCGGCCACGGCCCATGTGGCGACCGCGCCCTTCCGCGGCGGCGATGACAAAGACGAATAGAGGCGACGCGTAAAAATCAGCGGCGGAACATCCGGCGCCACCAGGGGCGCTGCCGCCGCGCCAGTTCGGTCACCAGGACGCGGCACTGGTCGCGCATCGCCTCGTAGGCGGCGACCTCGGCCTCGCGGTCGCGGCGCAGGCCGTCCAGCGTGCCGGTCAGCCGCTCCAGCCGCTTTTCCAGATCGGCGCTGGTCCGGCGTTCCTGCTCCAACGCCGCCTGCGCCTCCTCGACGCGGCGGTCCGCCGCCTCGATGCGCTGACGGAAGCCGCGTTCCCGCACCTCCGTGTCGGCGATCAGCCGTTCCACGAGGTCGCCGATGCGCTTGCGCTCCGCCTCCCGGTCGGCCTGCAGCCGGTCCAGGGCCACCGCATGGGACAGGCGCAGGGCGGCGATCTCCGCGTTCACCGCGGACAGGCGGTCCTCCGCGTCCTGGAGCGCGCGGGCCATCCCCTGCTCGCGCGCCGAGGTCTCGGCGATCAGCGTCTCGACGAGCTGGTTGATGCGCTCGCGCTCCGCCTCGCGGTCGCCCTGGAGGGTCCCGATCTCCCCGGAGCGCGCCCGCTCCACCTGCCCGATGGCCTCGCGCCAGCGTTCGCGTTCGGACGCGTGCTCGGCGATCACCCGCAGCCGTTCCGCCCGTTCGCTGTCCGCCGCGGCCTCCGCCTTGGCGATCTGTTCGCCGAGCGTGGCGACCTGATCCCCGTAGACGCGCAGCAGTTGCGTGGTTTCCTCCGACGGCGCCTTCGCCGTGCGCTGACGCGTGGCCCGCTTGGCCGGTGCCGCGGGCGGAGGCGGCGTGTCCTCGGCGTTGGAGAGCGGCATTATCTCGGTCATCGCGGCTTATCCTGACAGTCGGGCCTGCAGCGCCACAGTAGCGCGTCCCGCGCGCCGCGCACAGGAACCTTTTTTCCATAGGCCAGGGCCAGAAGCGGCCCGGAAAAAACAAAGCCGAGAATTCATCTCGCATTTGCATGGATTTCGTCGGCAAATTTTCCAAAATCAGGTCTGTTAACGGGTTTTAAAACCGCTTTAACGCCGACTCCCGACTCTCGCCAAGGTATTAACACCAACGATTGACAGTACGGATTTCGATTGGTTTTTTGAATGATGTTTGCAGGCGCGAAAAAGACTTTTCCTAAAAAGCAAAACAATCGCCCTGGCCGATCCGATGCTGCGGAGAACCCCATGCGTGCTGTCCTGGTTGAACCGAACCCCCTGATCGCCGACGCGCTCGGCCGTCAGCTCGGCATGGGGAAGATCCGCTACGACCGCCAGGACTGGGCCGGGCTGGAGGAACTTCTGCAACAGCAGGGCGCCGAGGGGCTTGGCTACGACGCCATCGTGCTGGGCAGCGTCGACGACCCGGCGCGCTGCGTGGCGGCGCTGCGGGCGCATCAGGTCGGGGCGGCGATCCTCTGCCTGCTCGACCGGCGCTGCGTGGCGACGACGGTGGAACTTCTCCACGCCGGGGCCGACGACGTGCTGGTCAAGCCGGTGGTCAGCGCCGAGGTGCGGGCGCGCATCGAGGTGGCGCGGCGGCGCTCGCGCGGCCTGCTGAGCAACGCGGTGCGGGTGGGCCAGTTGACGGTGTTCCTCGACGGACGCGACCCGGAGGTCGGCGGCGAGCGGCTGCGGCTGAGCCAGCGCGAGCACGCCATCCTCGGCGTGCTGGCCGCCCACCACCGCCGCGTGGTCTCCAAGGAGCACATCTACGACGAGGTCTACGGCCTGTCCGGCGCCGACCCGCTCGACAAGGTCATCGACGTCTACATCTGCAAGCTCCGCAAGAAGATCGCCGAGGCCACCGGCGGCGCCCGCTACATCGAGACCGTCTACGGACGCGGCTACAAGTTCGAGGCACCGCCCGAGCATGAGGACCCTGCCCCGGCCCTGCCGGCGCGCCGGGCGCTGCCGGGCTACGTGGGGTTCGGCCGCGGGGTCGGCGAGGCGCGGCTGGCGGGGTGAGGGAGCGCCTGGGCCCCTCGCGTTTCCCTTTTTCGTCCGGCATGTCACATTTCGCGGGTGGGCGTTGTCATCCCCTTCGAGGCTACACTTTCGAAGGAAGCAACCATGGCCGTGAACACCGCCGCGATCGACCCTCAGTCCTCATGCCTGACGCTGATCAACGTTTACGAGGTCGAGCCGGAGAAGCAGGCCGCCTTGGCGAAGGCCCTCTCGGAATCGACCGAAAACACCATTCGCCACGAACCCGGCTTCGTATCGGTCTGCATCCACAGCAGCCTCGACGGGAAGAAGGTCGTGAACTACGCTCAATGGGCCTCCAGGGAGCACTTCGAGAACTTCATGAAGAAGCCCGAGACGCAAGAGCAAATCAGGCGTTTCGCCGGTCTCGCGACAGCGGTCGCGCCGAGCCTCTACACGGTCGACGCCGTTCACGCGGTGTAACGAAGGAACGGCAAGGCCGCAGGACCATGAGCGACATCCCCGCCGATCCATCATTCACTGCAATTCGCCCCCGCCTCATCCGTCTCGCATACCGGATGCTCGGATCGGTGGCGGATGCCGAGGACGTTGTTCAGGATGCCTATCTCCGCTGGCTGGCGAGCGACCGTGAGACGGTCCGTCAGCCGGCGGCCTTGCTGCACACCATCGTCACGCGCCTCTGTCTGAACGAACTGAAATCCGCGCGGCGCCGGCGCGAAACCTACATCGGGCCGTGGCTGCCGGAACCGATCGTCGACGCGGGGGAACTGGAGTCCATCGACGACATCACGCTTCCATTGATGATCGCGCTGGAGCGTCTGTCGCCGCTGGAGCGGGCGGCCTTTCTGCTGCACGATGTCTTCGGCATGGATTTTGACGATGTGGCCAGCGCCATCGGCCGTGAAACGGCGGCCTGCCGCAAACTGGCCAGCCGGGCGCGGGAGCATATCCAGGCGGCCCGCCCACGCTTCCTGGTGACGAAGGAACATGGGCTGGAGATCGCCGCCGCCTTCTTTGACGCGTCGCGCAACGGTGACATGGAGCGTCTGCGCCTGCTTCTCGCCGATGACGTCATTGCCAGCGCGGACGGCGGCGGCAGGGTGCCGGCCTCGCAGCGTCCACTGGTCGGAATCGGTGAGGTGATGGCGCGGCACGCCCAGCTTGCGCAGGAGTTCACCCGGTCCCCGTCCCGTCTCGTGCGCTATGCCATGATCGACGGGCTTCCCGGCTTCATGTCCGTCGAGGGCGGCGGGATCGTGCAGACCACCGCTCTGCACATCGAGCAGGGAAAGATTCTCGCGATCTACATCACCAGAAACCCGGACAAGCTGCAGCACCTGGACGGGCATCGTCAGGGAGCGCGGATCGAAACCGGGTGGAGCTGAGCCGGATCGGCGGCTTCAGCCAAGTCCCCCCGGTTCCGACGGGGGCTCACCCCGACCAGTCCGCGCTGAGAGCCTCCTCCTCCAGATCCAGCCAGGCCCCGGCCAGCGGTCCCACCGTCAGGTCGCCGCCCAGACCCGCGTCGCCCATGGCTCCGGCGAACCCGTCCTGCATGTCGGCCAGAGCCGCGGCGGACAGGCCGCCGCCGGTCTGCAGCGTCACGTCGAACCGCCGCCCCTCCCCCGCCGCGACGAGCTGCACCGCCCCCAGCGCCGGCAGCCGCATCTGCAGGACCAGCGCGCTTCCCGTCTGGAGGTCCGCCCCGTCGGAAATGGCGCAGAGCAGGCCGCGGCAACTGCCCGCCGCCGTGCCGTCCATCACCGGGATGCTCATCACCCGCCACTCCCGCCCGTCGGCGGTGCGGCGGTGGCGCGGCGCCAGCGCCAGATCGAGATCGTCCAGCAAGGCGCCGCCGTCGAGCTGCTCCAGCAACCGGCAGCGCTTCGGCCCCAGCCAGGCCCGCGCGCCGTTGGCGGTCGCCGCCAGGAAGAAGGCCAGCCCGAGGCCGAAGGTGGAATCGCAGCGCGGCAGCCCGCCGCGCAGCTCCTGCGCCGCCCGCGGGTCCAGCGCCTCGACCACAGCCAGCAGATGGCCGACCTCGGCGACCGCGTCCGGCATGAGCACACCCATCGGTAGACGACTCAGTAGACAACGGCGTCCGATTCGTCCGATTGCGGAAGGACGATCGCCCCGTCGTCGGCCATCGCCTTGGCGACCTGCACGATCTCCGCCTGCGCCTCGTTGACGTCGCGCATGCGCACCGGCCCCATGTTCTCGATCTCGTCCTGGAGGATCATGCGGGCGCGCTCCGACAGGACGGACAGGAAGTGGTCGCGCTGCAGCGCCTCCGCCCCCTTCAGCGCGATGGCGAGCTGGCCGGTGTCGCAGCGCCGGATCACCGCCTGGAGCGACACCCGGTCGAGCCGCAGCAGATCCTCGAAGGTGAACATGAGCTGGCGGATGCGGTGCGTCGAATCCGGCATCACCGCGTCCAGGTCGGTGAAGATGTCGGCCATGGTGTCGCGGTCGATGCGGTTGAAGATGTCGGCCATCCGCTCGTGCGTGTCGGCGCCGTGGGTGCGGGCGTAGTTGGCCATGAACTCGTTGTGCAGGATGGATTCGATGTCCAGCAGCACCTCGCGCTGCACGGACTCGATCTGGATCATCCGCTCGATCACCTCCAGCCGCAGCGCCGGGGCCAGCAGCGGCAGCACCTTGGCGGCGTGGTCGCTGCGCATGCGGGACAGGATGACCGCCGCCGTCTGCGGGTACTCGCCCGCCAGATAGGTGGCGAGCACGCCCTCGTTCACGTTGGACATCTTCTCCCACATGGTGCGGCCGGCCGGGCCACGGATCTCGCCCATGATCTCCGACACGCGGTCGTCGGGCAGGAAACGGGAGAGCATGCGCTCCGTGCTGTCGTAGGAGCCGACGACGGAGCCGGTGTTGGCGAAGCGCTCCGTGAAGCTGCGCAGCAGCGCCTCGACGAGGTTGGAGGTGACGTTGCCCAGGCTGGCCATGGCGCGGCTGACCATGCGGATCTCGTCGTCGTCCAGCTTCTCCATCAGGCGGGAGCCGCGTTCCTCGCCCAGCGCCAGGAAGATGACCGCGGTCCTCTCCGACCCGCTCAGGCTCTTGAAATTGTCTCGGATCTTGATCGGCATGCCCATTCTGGCACCTCAGAAGAAGCGGTCGGCGGTCAGGGTGGAGTGGTCGGAATCGTCGTCCCGCTCCAGGGGACGGTCGCCCTGCAGACGGTCGTGACGGAAGGCGTTCGCCAGGACGCTGCCGGCGACCAGCACCATGCGGTGCGGCACCAGCGGGTTGGGGTCGAGCGCGTTCAGAAGGGTGACGACGGCCGTCTCGTCGTCCACCGTGACGCCCCGCCTCCTGGCGAAGGCGGTCACGCTGTCGGCCATTCCCGACGCCCCGGCGGGGGGTGAGGCGGGCGGCGCCGACAGGCCGGCGGAGGGAACGGCGGGCAGCAGCCGGGGCTCGGTCATCGCGTCAGGTTCCCCCATAGGAGCGGATCAGGCTGTTGGCGATCAGGAACCAGCCGTCGGTCAGGACGAAGAAGATGATCTTGAAGGGCAGCGCGATCATCACCGGCGGCAGCATCATCATGCCCATCGCCATCAGCACCGCCGCCACCACCATGTCGATCACCAGGAAGGGCAGGAAGATCAGGAACCCGATCTCGAAGGCGCGGCGCAGCTCCGACAGCAGGAAGGCCGGGACCAGAACGCGCAGGTCGGCGGTGGCCGCCGTCTTCGGCTGCTCCGCCTCCGGCTTGCCGGTGAAGCCGGCGAAGGCCGACAGGTCCTTGTCCCGCACCTGGGAGGCCATGAAGTTGCGGAAGGGCTCGACCATCCGCTCCAGCCCCTGCTCCTGGGTCACCTGCTCGTTCAGCATGGGGCGCAGGCCGTCCTGCCACGCCGCGTCGAAGACCGGCCCCATGATGTGGAAGGTCAGGAACATGGCGAGGCTGATCAGCACCATGTTCGGCGGCGACTGCTGAAGCCCGAGCGCGGAGCGCAGCAGCGACAGCACGACGATGATCCGGGTGAAGGAGGTCGCCATGACCAGCAGGCCCGGCGCCACGCTGAGCACCGTCAGCAGGACGATGCCCTGGATGACGCGCCCGGACAGCGACCCGCTCTCCCC
>NZ_CP022366.1:0-90000 GCF_003119115.1 Azospirillum sp. TSH58 | reverse complement strand
ACTTCGGAAGAAGAGGGCCCCGTTCGTGCGCAAGCGCGGGCGGGGGGCACAGACCAGGGGGTGGCGACTGTTTACTAAAAACACAGGGCTCTGCGAAGCCGTACAAGGCGACGTATAGGGTCTGACGCCTGCCCGGTGCCGGAAGGTTAAGAGGAGGGGTTCACGCTCCGAATTGAAGCCCCGGTAAACGGCGGCCGTAACTATAACGGTCCTAAGGTAGCGAAATTCCTTGTCGGGTAAGTTCCGACCTGCACGAATGGCGTAACGACTTCCCCGCTGTCTCCAACACCAACTCAGCGAAATTGAACTCTCCGTGAAGATGCGGAGTACCCGCGGTCAGACGGAAAGACCCCGTGCACCTTTACTACAGCTTTGCAGTGGTGCTAGGGATCTCATGTGTAGGATAGGTGGGAGGCTAGGAAACCCGGGCGCCAGCTCGGGCGGAGCCAACCTTGAAATACCACCCTTGAGGTCTCTGGCATCTAACCGCGCTCCGTTGATCCGGAGCCGGGACCCTGCATGGCGGGTAGTTTGACTGGGGCGGTCGCCTCCCAAAGTGTAACGGAGGCGCGCGATGGTGGGCTCAGAGCGGTCGGAAATCGCTCGACGAGTGCAATGGCATAAGCCCGCCTGACTGCAAGACAGACAAGTCGAGCAGAGACGAAAGTCGGCCATAGTGATCCGGTGGTTCCATGTGGACGGGCCATCGCTCAACGGATAAAAGGTACGCCGGGGATAACAGGCTGATGACTCCCAAGAGTCCATATCGACGGAGTCGTTTGGCACCTCGATGTCGGCTCATCACATCCTGGGGCTGGAGCAGGTCCCAAGGGTTCGGCTGTTCGCCGATTAAAGTGGTACGTGAGCTGGGTTTAGAACGTCGTGAGACAGTTCGGTCCCTATCTGCCGTGGGTGTCGGAGTTTTGCGAGGATCTGTCCCTAGTACGAGAGGACCGGGATGGACATACCTCTGGTGCACCGGTTGTCACGCCAGTGGCATGGCCGGGTAGCTAAGTATGGACGGGATAACCGCTGAAAGCATCTAAGCGGGAAACCCACCTCTAAACCAGAACTCCCTTGAGAGCCGTGACAGACCATCACGTCGATAGGAGGCATGTGGACGGGCGGCAACGCCTGAAGCTGAGCCTTACTAATCGCTCGATCGGCTTGATCCTTCCCAGCAGGCGGCCCGCGCGCAGCGGCAAGCCCTGGGCGCACGAGCCAACACCGCAAGAATGCAAGAACGCAAACGTCCTCGATCATTGACACCTCTGCCGTCCCTGTCTGGATGGTTCGCGTGTGCCTTGGTGACCTGGTGGTCATGGCGAGGCTCCCAACACCCGATCCCATTCCGAACTCGGCCGTGAAACGCCTCAGCGCCGATGGTACTGCGTCTTAAGACGTGGGAGAGTAGGTCGCCGCCAGGTCACCACGGCACACGCCAAACCAGCCAGGACGTGGACGGACAAGGCTTCAAACACACTTGACAATCGGCTTCATGAACGACAAAGCCGGCGCTTTTCCCTGTGGGAAGCGCCGGCTTTTCGTTGTGTTTGTTGTGCCTGGGGTGTCGGCACGGGCCCCCACCCTAACCCTCCCCCGCGGAGCGGGGGAGGGGATCAAAGAGGGAAACTAGGGGCCGGGCGTCTTGTTCGTGGCCGTGGCGCCCCCACCTACCCATCGAAAGCGACGATGCGGGAGGACGAGGAATGCGCATGGGCCGAACCGCCGCCCTGATGACCGCCACCACCCTTGCGGCTTGCCTGAGCGTCACCGACGCGAGCGCCGTGGACAAGGTGTTCAAAACCGAAAAGGCGATGGTGTCGGTGAAGACCGTTGCCAGCGGCCTCAGCCATCCCTGGGGACTGGCCTTCCTGCCCGACGGGCGGATGCTGGTGACCGAGAAGGACGGCCGGTTGCGCATCGTGGCGCCGGACGGCACGGTGTCCGGCCCGGTGAAGGGCGTGCCGAAGGTCGACGACCGAGGGCAGGGTGGCCTGCTCGACGTGGCGCTGGACCCGGACTTCGCGCAGAACCGCTTCGTTTATCTCAGCTTTTCCGAGCCTGGGACGGAGGATGGCACCAACTCCACCGCCGTGGCGCGCGGCGCGCTGAACGCCGACGAGACCGCCCTGACCGACGTCCAAGTGATCTTCTCGCAGAAGCCCAAGGTGGAAAGCCGCATGCATTACGGGTCCCGGCTGGTCTTCGACCGCCAGGGCCACCTGTATGTGACGCTGGGCGAACGCTCGCTGGAGCAGTTCCGGACGCAGGCGCAGGATCTCGACTCGCATCTGGGCAAGGTGGTGCGGATCAACCGCGATGGCTCCGTGCCCGCCGACAACCCCTTCGTGAACCGGTCCGGCGCGCTGCCGGAAATCTGGTCCTACGGTCACCGCAACATCCAGGGGGCCGCGCTGAACCCGCAGACCGGCGCGCTGTGGATCAACGAGCACGGCCCGCGCGGCGGCGATGAGGTCAATGTGCCGGAGGCGGGGAAGAATTACGGCTGGCCCGTGGTGTCCTACGGCGTGAACTACAACGGGACGCCAATCGGCACGGGGAAGTCGAGCGCCCCCGGCATGGAGGAGCCGGTGTACCAGTGGACCCCGGTCATCGGCTCCTCCGGCATGACCTTCTACACGGCGGACACGGTGCCCGGCTGGAAGGGCAGCCTGTTCAACGGCGGGCTGGCGACCAAGGAGGTCGTCAGGCTCGAACTCGACGGGAACAAAGTGAAGCACGAGGAGCGCATGTTCCGCGATCTGGGTAAGCGCATCCGGCAGGTCAGCCAGGGTCCCGATGGCGCGCTCTATCTGCTGACCGACGAGAACAGCGGCGAGATCCTGCGGGTGACCCCGGCGGGCAAGTCGTAAGCGCCGGTTCAGCGGCCCCCGCTGCGCCGGGGCGGCTTCGTCAGGCGTTCGGCGGCCATCAGGTCGCTGCGGCTGACGCCGATGTCCCTCAGCAATCGGTCGTCAAGGCGGCCAGGGGCGACCGCGGCCCGCCGGTTCCGGCGCTCCCTCAGTTTGCGGCAGGCTCCCAGCAGGGCGGCGGTGAGTGATTTCGGCAGGGTTGCGCCGAAGGCGTGGACGGCGGACAGGGTCGGCATGGGCGATTCCTCCGTTCGGGCGGGGACTGCCGCCCCGCGTTGCCGGACCTGTCTAGCGGGCTTTGGCCGATGGTGAAGTGGCGCCCTTCACACCGGCACCATGCTTTCCGGTCTTCCGGTGGGGCGGCTGGGGCGCTACACAGGCGCCCATGCCATCCATCATTCCCCCTTCAATCATCCCTATCGACGACCCGGACGACCCGCGGATCGCCGCCTACCGCGACGTGAAGGAGCGCGACCTCGTGGGGCGGGAGGGGCGCTTCATCGCCGAGGGGGCGGTGGTGCTGCGGACCCTGCTGACCGCTTCGCGCCACGAGACCCTGTCGCTGCTGATCGCCGACAAACGGATCGCCGGGCTGGCGCCGATGTTGGAGGCGTTGCCCGCCGCGGTGCCCGTTTACAGCGCCCGGCAGGAGGTTCTGGACGCCATCGCCGGCTTTCCCCTGCACCGCGGCATCCTGGGGCTGGGTCGGGCGGCGCCGATGCCGGAGCCGGACGCGCTGCTGGCCGGGCTGGGGCCGCGGGCGACCGTGCTGGTGCTCTGCGGGATCGGCAACCACGACAATGTGGGCGGCATCTTCCGCAACGCGGTGGCCTTCGGGGTGGACGCGGTGCTGCTCGATTCCGGCTGCTGCGACCCGCTCTACCGCAAGGCGATCCGCGTGTCGGTCGGGGCGGCGCTGCGGGTGCCCTTCGTCCGGATTCCGGCGGGGACCGACCCGGTCGCCCTGCTGGAACGGCACGGATTCGCGGCCATCTCGCTGAGCCCGGCGGGGGCGGTGACGCTGGCGGGCCTGCGCCGTCCGGAGCGGGCGGCGCTGCTTCTGGGGGCGGAGGGGCCGGGCCTGCCGGCGTCCGTGCTGGCGCGGACGCGGACGGTGCGCATTCCCATGGCGCCGGATTTCGATTCCCTGAACGTCGCCACGACCAGCGGGATCGTCCTGCACCACCTCGCCTTCATGGCGGAGCCGGACTCAGCAATCGGCTGAGCCGTCGATCCGGCGCAGGCCGGGCGGGGTGGCGTCGCGCAGGCTTTGGGCGAGCGCGTGGAAGCCGGCGGCGCGCGGGTCGCTGGCCCGCCAGACCAGACCGATGGTGCGGCCGGGCGGGTCGCCCTGGAAGTCGCGGTAGGCGACCAGACCGCCCACCGTCGCCGCCTCCCCGTCGCCGGTGGCGAGCCGCGGCATCAGCGTGTAGCCGGTGCCGCTGGCGACCATGTGGCGCAGCGTCTCCAGCCCGGTGGCGTGGCGCATGCCGCGGGTGGTGGCGCCGCAGGCGGCCAGCGCCTGGTCGCGCAGGCAATGTCCTTCCTCCAGCAGCACCAGCTCGCCGGGGTCGAGGTCGGCCAGGGCGATGGAGGGCAGGCTTTCCAGCCGGTGGCCGGTGGGGTGGGCCAGCACGAAGGGTTCGAAGAACAGGGCGTCGCAGGTCAGCCCCTCGGCCTCGACGGGCAGGGCGAGCAGGACCGCGTCCAGCCGCCCCTCGCGCAATTCCTCCAGCAGGCCGTCGGTGCGGCCTTCGGACAGCACGAGTTGGACATCGGGCAGGTGCCGGCGCATCGCGGGCAGGACATGGGGGAACAGGTACGGCCCCAGCGTCTGGATCGCCGCGATGGAGAGCGGACCGTGCAGGGCACCCGCCGTCCCGCGGGCCAGCGCCAGCAGGCGGCGCGCCTCCTCCAGGACGACGCGGGCCTGCCGGATCACCACCTCCCCCTGCGCGGTGGGCAGCACGCGGCGGCTCGTCCGCTCGAACAGGGGGATGCCGAGAAGGTCTTCGAGCTTGCGGATCTGCGCGCTCAGCGACGGCTGGCTGACCGAGCAGCGCTCCGCCGCCTTGCCGAAATGCCGCTGCTCGGCCACCGCCACCACATATTCCAGATCGCGAAGGGACAGGCCGGCGAGATTCATAGGATCAAGCTATCGAAGCATTTGAAACGATGTCTTGGATATATCAACGACGCGGCGGGATAACCAGAGGGCAAAGCGGACGAGCCGACCGATAAGAAACGCAAGGAGTTGAGCCATGAGCACCCTGACCACCGCCGCCGGCATTCCCGTCGCCGACAACCAGAATTCGCTGACCGCCGGCCCGCGCGGTCCGGTGCTGATGCAGGATTTCCACCTGATCGAGAAGCTGGCCCACTTCAACCGCGAACGCATTCCGGAGCGGGTGGTCCACGCCAAGGGGGCTGGCGCCTACGGCGTGTTCCGGGTGACCCGGGACGTGACGCCCTACACCGCGGCCAAATTCCTGTCGGCGGTCGGCAAGGAAACGGAAGTCTTCCTGCGCTTCTCCACCGTCGGCGGCGAGAAGGGCTCCGCCGACGCCGAGCGCGACCCGCGCGGTTTCGCCGTCAAGTTCTACACCGAGGACGGCAACTACGATCTGGTCGGCAACAACACGCCGGTCTTCTTCATCCGCGACCCGCTGAAATTCCCGGACTTCATCCACACGCAGAAGCGCAACCCGGCGACCAACCTGAAGGACCCGACCGCGGTCTGGGACTTCTTCTCGCTGTCGCCGGAGACGATGCACCAGCTGACCATCCTGTTCAGCGACCGCGGCACGCCGCGCGGCTACCGCCACATGGACGGCTTCTCCAGCCACACCTTCTCCTGGATCAACGCGGCGGGCGAGCGCTTCTGGGTCAAGTACCACTTCAAGACCCGCCAGGGCATCCAGAACTTCACGGCGGAGCAGGCCGTGCGCATGGCCGGCGTCGATCCCGACCACGCCACCCGCGACCTCTTCGCCGCCATCCGCGACGGCGATTACCCGGCCTGGACCGTGTCGGTGCAGATCATGCCGGAGCTTGAGGCCGACGCCTACCGCATCAACCCGTTCGACCTGACCAAGGTGTGGCCGCACGCCGACTATCCGCTGGTCGAGATCGGCGAACTGGTGCTGAACCGCAACCCGGAGAACTACTTCGCCGAGGTCGAGCAGGCCGCCTTCAGCCCGGCCAACGTCGTCCCCGGCATCGGTTTCAGCCCGGACAAGATGCTGCAGGGCCGGCTGTTCGCCTACGCCGACGCGCACCGCTACCGGCTGGGCGCCAACCATCAGGCGCTGCCGGTCAACCGCCCGCACGCCGCGGAGGTCCGCAACCACCAGCGCGACGGGGCCATGCGCTTCGACGGCAACGGCGGCGGCAGCCCGAACTACGAGCCGAACAGCTTCGGCGGGCCGGTGCAGAACCGCGCGGTGGCCGAACCGCCGCTGCGCATCGCCGGCGACGCCGCCCGCTACGACCACCGCGAGGGCAACGACGACTACGCCCAGGCCGGCGCGCTGTTCCGCCTGATCGGAGCGGAGGCGCAGGCGCGGCTGATGGACAACATCGCCAACGCGCTGGGAGAGGCGCCGGGCTTCATCCAGCAGCGCCAGTTGAAGCACTTCTTCGCGGCGGACCCCGCCTATGGCGCGGGCGTCGCGAAGCGGCTGGGGGTGACGGCGGCGGCGCTGCCTGAAGAGGCCGCCGTGTCCGGCTGAGGTCAACTCCCAAACACTTGGCACCGCCGGACGCACCCCCTCGCGTCCGGCGGTTTTTTTTGGGGGAAGACGGGTTCAGTCCGCAGAGGCGTCCTGCCGGTTCGCCCAGCCTTCGGCGATTCGCGGCAGGTTGAACTCGATCCAGTCGGCGAGGAGGCGCACCTTCTCCGCGGCCTCCCGTCCCAGCGGCGTCAGGCTGTAGTCGACATGCGGCGGCACCACGTCGTGGGCGGTGCGCCTGACCAGCCCGTCGCCCTCCAGCCATTGCAGCGTCTGGGCCAGCATCCGCTCGCTGACCCCGCCGATGGTGCGGCGGAGTTCGCTGAAGCGGAGCGTTCCACTTTCCAGGGCGATCAGGACCAGGACGCCCCAGCGGCTGGTGACGTGCTTCAGCACCTCCCGCGAGGGGCAGGCCGCCGCCATCAGGTCGCCGCGCTGCATGCGCTCTGACAGCGGCAGCGGAATGTAGCCATCGTCCGGTTCCGGCATCGCCGCCCTCCCGTTGGAAAAAATCTTCACACTTACATTTATGTACGTACTTACGAAAAGTAAGCAAGTGCCTTAGGTAGATGGTCACCACCCAACCGCAAACGGGACACCCGACCCATGACCATCGCCGTCACCGGTGCCACCGGCCAGCTTGGCCGCCTCGTCATCGCCCGCCTGAAGGAGACGGTTCCGGCCTCCGGCATCGTCGCCCTGGCGCGCTCCCCCGCCAAGGCCGCCGACCTGGGGGTCGAGGCCCGCGAAGCCGACTATGGCAATCCCGACGCGCTCGCCCGCGCGCTGGCCGGCGTCGACACGCTGCTGCTGATCTCGTCGAACGAGATCGGGCAGCGGGCGGCGCAGCACCGCAACGTCGTCAACGCCGCGAAGGCGGCGGGCGTCGGCCGGATCGTCTACACCAGCCTGCTCCACGCCGACCGCTCGCCGCTGAGCCTCGCCGAGGAGCATCGCGCGACGGAGGCGGACATCAAGGCGTCGGGCATTCCCTTCACGATCCTGCGCAACGGCTGGTACACCGAGAACCACACCGGCTCGGTCGGCGCGGCGCTGGCCGGGGGCGCCTTCATCGGCAGCGCCGGCGACGGGCGGATTTCCTCGGCCACGCGCGCCGACTACGCCGACGCCGCGGTGGCGGTGCTGACCGGCAGCGGCCATGAGGGCAAGACCTACGAGCTTGCCGGGGACGAGGCGGTGACTCTGGCCGATCTGGCCGCGGAAATCTCCCGCCAGTCCGGCACGGACATCCCCTACCGGAACCTGCCGGAGGCGGACTACGCCGCCATTCTCGCCGGCTTCGGCCTCCCGGACGCCTTCGCGAAGGGCATCGCCTCCTGGGACGTCGACGCGTCGAAGGGCGCGCTGTTCGACGACGGGCGCCGGTTGTCGGCCCTGATCGGGCGCCCGACCACGCCGCTTTCCGCCGCCGTGGCCGCGGCTCTGCCCCGATAAACGCGGGCTGGCAAGGAAAAAGCCCCCCTCGCCTTGCCGGGCGAGGGGGGCTTTTTTCAAGAGTACAGTCCGACGGCGGTTACTGCGAGGCCGCCGCGATCTCCCGCGCGCGGCGGGACACCGACGCCGCGTAGTGGTCCTTCGCCAGCACGGTGTAGACCGCCGGCAGGACGAACAGCGTGAACAGCGTGCCGATCAGCATGCCCGACACGATCACCAGACCGATGGAGAAGCGGCTGGCCGCACCGGCCCCCGCGGCGGTCAGCAGCGGCAGGAGGCCCACCACCATCGCCGCCGTGGTCATCAGGATCGGGCGCAGGCGGACGCGGGCCGCGTGCTCAATGGCGGTGCGGCGGTCCACCCGCTCGTTGATCTGCATCTCGCGGGCGAACTCCACCATCAGGATGCCGTGCTTGCTGATCAGGCCGATCAGCGTCACCAGACCCACCTGGGTGTAGATGTTCATGGTGGACAGGCCGAAGAACAGCGGCAGCAGCGCCCCGCAGATCGACATCGGCACCGAGATCAGGATGACCAGCGGGTCGCGCAGCGATTCGAACTGCGCCGCCAGCACCAGATAGATCACCACCAGCGCGAAGACGAAGGTGACCATCAGCTGGCTGCCCTCGGTCACGTACTGGCGGGACTCCGACAGGTAGGAATGGCCGAAGCCGGCGGGCAGGATCTCGCGGGCCTGCCGCTCCAGGAAGTCCACGGCCTGACCCATCGTCACGCCCGGCATCGGCACCGCGGAGAAGGTCGCGGAGGGAAGCTGGTTGTACTTGGTCAGGGCGTTCGGCTCCGTCGCCATCTCGATCGAGACGACGGTGGACAGCGGGATCTGCGCGCCGTTGCCCGCCGTGACGTAGTAGCGGGTCAGCGTCTCCGGCGTCAGGCGCTTGTCGCGCGGCACCTGCGGGATGACCTCGTAGGAGCGGCCGTTCAGGTTGAAGCGGTTGACGTAGTTGCCGCCGACCAGGACCGCCAGCGTGTCGCCGATCGACTGCATGGACAGGCCGAGGTCCGCCGCCTTCGACCGGTCGACATGCAGCCGGACGACCGGGCTGTTGAACTGCAGGTCGCTGTCGGTGACGATGAACATCCCGCTTTCCATGGCGGCGGTCTTGATCCGCTCCATGGCGTTGAAGATGGTCTGGTAGTCACCGGGGCTGTTGATGACCATCTGCACCGGCAGGCCGCCGGTGGAGCCGGGCAGGGCCGGCGGCGACACCAGGAACACCTGCGTGCCGGCCACCTTGCCGAGATCGGCCTGGACCAGCGGCTGCAGTTCCTTGGCGCTGCGGGTGCGCTCGTCCCACGGCTTCAGGATCATGCCGGCGAAGCCCTGGGTCAGCGTCGGCAGGCCGTTCAGCACGAAGCGGGTGTCGGTCTCCGGATAGTGGGTGAACACCTCGTCCATCTCGCGCCCGTAGGCGTCCATGTAGTCGAGGTTGGCGTACTGCGGCCCCTTGGTGATGCCGAACAGGATGCCCTGGTCCTCCTCCGGCGCCAGCTCCGACATGGTGTTGGCGAAGAGGAAGCCGACGCTGAGCAGAACGCCGAAGCCGAACAGCAGGGTCGCCGCCCGGTAGTCCAGCGCGCCGGCCAGCCGCCGCCCGTACCAGCCGGACAGCTTCTCGAAGGTCCGGTCGACGAAGCGGGCGAAGCGGCCCTCGTTCATGTCGCGGGTCAGCAGGAGCGAGCACATCATCGGCGACAGCGTCAAAGCCACCACGCCGGAGATGATGACCGACCCCGCCAGCGTGAAGGCGAACTCGCGGAACAGCGCGCCGGTCAGCCCGCCGAGGAAGCCGATGGGGGCGTACACGGCGGCCAGCGTGATGGTCATGGAGATGATCGGCCCGATGATCTCCCGCGCGCCGATCAGCGCGGATTCGACGGGCGACTTTCCCTCCTCCAGATGGCGGTGGACGTTCTCCACCACCACGATGGCGTCGTCCACCACGAGGCCGATGGCCAGCACCATGGCGAGCAGCGTCAGCAGGTTCAGGCTGAAGCCCATCGCCAGCATGATCGTCGCGGCCCCCACGATGGACAGCGGGATGGTCACGATGGGGATCAGCACCGAGCGGAAGGAGCCCAGGAACAGGAAGATCACCACGATGACGATGCCGACCGCCTCCAGCAGCGTCTTCTGCACCTCGTCGATGGAGGCCTGGATGAAGCGGGTGGAGTCGTAGACGATCTCCATCTTCAGCGACGGCGGCAGGTTGCGCTCCAGCTCCGGCACCAGCTTGCGGATGTCCTCCACGATGGTCAGCGGGTTGCCGGTCGGCGTGGAGTTGATGCCGATGAAGATCGCCTGCTGGCCGTTCATCGACACGCTGGCGTTGGAGCTTTGCGCGCCCAGCTCGATCTGGGCGATGTCCTTCATGCGGACCAGCGCGCCGTCCTTGGACTTCACCACCATCTGCCGGAACTGCTCGACGTCGGTCAGGCCGGTGTTGGTGGTGATGTTGGAGACGACGAAGACGCCCTTCGCCTGTCCGGGGGCGGACTGGTAGTTGTTGGCCTGGATCGCCGCCCGCACGTCGGCGGCGGCGATGTTGCGCGCGGCCATCCGGTCGGGGTCGAGCCAGACGCGCATGGCGAAGGTCTGCCCGCCCAGGATCTGCGCCTCGGCCACGCCGGACACGGTGGACAGCAGCGGCTGCACGACGCGCGTCAGGTAGTCGGAGATGGCCGCCCCGGACAGCTCCGGGCTGGCGAAGCCCATGTAGAGGATGGAGGTCGTCTCGCCCGTGGACTTCAGGATCACCGGGTCGTTGGCTTCGCGCGGGAGCTGGTATTTGACCTGCTGCACCTTCGACATCACGTCGGTCATCGCGACGTTGGGGTTGAAGTTCAGCCGGATGTAGGCGGTGACGAGGCTCACCCCCTGGGTGGAGGAGGAGGTGATGTAGTCGATGCCTTCCGCCGTCGCCACCGCCTGCTCGATGGGCGTCGTGATGAAGCCCTGCATCAGGTCGGGGGAGGCGCCGGGGTAGGAGGTGGTGATGGTGATGACGGTGTTCTGCAGCTCCGGATACTGCCGGATCGGCAGATCCGTCAGCGATCGGACGCCGACCAGCAGGATCAGCAGGCTGACCACCAGCGCCAGGACCGGCCGTCGGATGAAGATGTCGGTGAATGACATGGCCGGGTCCTCAGTTGCGCGGAACGGTCTGCGGCGGCACCAGCGCGCTCGCTTCCGTCGGCACCACGGCGGCGCCGTTGTTCAGCTTGAGCTGGCCGGAGGACACCAACCGGTCGCCGGGCTTCACCCCGTCGAGGATCTCCACCTTGCCGTCGAAGCGGTCGCCGGTCTTCACCGGAACGCGCTTGACGATGTGGCCGTCCTTGCCCTCGTCGTCCTTCTGGGCGGCGACGACGAAGACGCTGTCGCCGTAGACCGTGTAGTCCACCGCGGTTTCCGGAACGACGATGCGGTTCTGGGCCGGCGGCTGGACGACGCGGATGTTGGCGAACATGCCGGGCAGCAGCTTGCGCTCCGGGTTCTTCAGCGTGGCGCGCACCTTGATGGCGCGGGTGTCCGGGCTGACCTGCGGCTCGATGGTCGAGATCGCCGCGTCGAAGTTGGCGCCGGGGGCGGCGTCGGCGGAGATCAGCACCGGCTGCCCGACGCGGATCTGGCTCAGCGCCTGCTCGGGCAGGGTGAAGTCGACGAACAGGTTGGCGAGGTCGGTCAGCGTGACGACGGGGCCGCCGGCGCTGACATACTCGCCGACATTCACCTGCCGGATGCCCAGCTCGCCGTCGAAGGGCGCGCGGATCAGCTTCTGGGCGATCAGCGCCTCGGTCTTCTTGATGTTGGCGTTGGCCTCGTCGAGCTGGGCCTGGTTCTGGTCGACGGTGACCTGCGGGCCGGCCTGGTTGCGCAGCAGGTTGCGGGCGCGCTGCAGGTTGTTCTCGGCCAGCTTCGCCTGGGCGCGGTAGGCCAGCAGGTCGGCCTGATCCGGGGCGTCGTTGAGCTGCACCAGCGGCGCGCCGGCCTTCACGGTGGCGCCCGATTCGAAGAAGATCTGGGTCACGCGCCCGACCACCTCCGGCGCCACGGTGACCTGCCGGCTGGCGGTCAGGGTGCCGATGGCGGTGGTGTATTTGGGAACGGACTGCGCCGTCGCCTCGGCGACCGAGACGGGGGTCGGCGGCGGCTTGTTGCCGGCGAAGAAGTCGGCGATGGCCTTGTTCCGGAAGTTGTTGAAGGCGTACAGGCCGCCGAACAGCACGGCCAGGATGACGGCCATGATGATGATGCGGAACGCCAGCCGCCCGCGGGTGACCGGACGGCGTGCGGTGGTCCGCTCTGGCGCGTGAGCGGAATGGTCGATGTCACTCGTCACGATCAGCCTCTCTCGAACAGGTCGGTTCTGGTTCTGTTGATTGGGTGCAATGCAATAAAGGCGTGTAAAGCGCAACCGCTTCCTCCCGCAGGCCGAGGCCGCGAAGGATGAAGGCGACCGCGTCGCGGATGGTGCGCCGCGGCTCGGCCAGGGAAGGGACGAGCGGCGTCGGCGGCAGGTGAATGGTGGCCAGGGTCGATCCCAGCATTTCCGCCAGCCAGAAGGCGTTCTCATCCACCGGGGCCGAGGGGATGAGGTCGCCTGAGTCGCGGGCGGCGCGCAGCGAGGCCACGAAGGGCGGCGCGATGTGCTCCGACATCCAGCGGCGCACCATGTGGGCGAATTCCCCGTCCTCCAGCAGGCTCATGAAGTAGAGCCGGTAGCGGGGGAGCATGGTGTCGCGGTCGCTGGGCAGTTCGCTGACGTAGCAGCTGACCATCGCCTGGACGTAGGCGGCGAGCGTCTCCGTGCTCGGCGGCATCGCCAGCAGCTTCGCGAGATCCTCGTCCCCGTCCACGCAGGAGCGGAAGATCGCCTCGTAGAGCGCGGCCTTGCTGGGGAAATGCTTGAAGATCAGCGCCTCCGACACGCCGGCGGCCTGAGCGATCTCCTTCGTCGTGGTGGCGGCGAATCCCTTGCGCGCGAACAGCGGAAGGGCCGCGTCGATGATCGCCGCGCGCCGGGCCGAGTTGTCCAGCCGTCCCATGATTAACCTTATGGCATAAGTGAGTACTAACTCACTTTGTTCGGGCTGGAGATACCATGGTGCGTTCGGGCTGTCCAGGGCGGTGAGCGGGCCGGGACCGCGGCGCGAATTTGCGCTTGACCTTCCCGCCGCTGGAAGGTGGAGACTGTGCGCGGTGATGCCGGTGCAGGAACGGGAAACGGCGATGGCGCGGGGTGGATGCCCCCTTGGCTGGAGGATGCCGATCGGGCGGCTGGTGGCGGGGCTGCTGATGTTGGCCGCGCTGGCGCTGTTCGCGCCGGCCCCCGCGCAGGCGCATGCCCACGCCGGTGCCCACGGTCAGGGCCACGCCGCCTCCGCGGCTCCACCACCGGCCGCGGGCGTCTGGGTGGGCGATGCCGACCACGCGCCCCCGGCGGACGACGCCTGCGCGGGCAAGACCGGGCTGTCCTGCGGCGCCTGCCCGATGCTGCTGTCGGGCATCGCCACCACGGTGGCTTTTCCGATGCCGCCATTCCACCTTTCGGCACCCTTCCGGCCGACCAGCCTGTTGCCGGAGGGAATCGGTCCGCCGCCGGCCCTCAGACCACCGCGCCTGGCCGTTTGACCGGACATCCACGCCCGGGCTGCGCCTTCGTGGCGCGCCAAGGGCCGGCATTTCCCCGAAAACGGACCACCGCATCATGACGATTCTTCAGACCCGCCGCCGTTTCCTGGCGTCCGCGGCTTCGGCCGCCGCGCTGGGCGGCCTTTCCACCCTCATTCCCGCGGTCGCACGCCCTGCACAGGCCGGTGCTCCCCTCCGCCTCGCCGTCGAGCGGCGGGTGCTGGAGGTGATGGGCAAGCCCGCCTCCGTCTTCGGCATCCGCCAGCCGGACGGCACTTCCGGCCTGTTCCTCGATCCGGGGCAGCGCTTCCTGGTCGATCTGGCGAACCGGGCCGGGGAGGACGCGGTCATCCATTGGCACGGCATGACCCCGCCCTACGCCCAGGACGGCGTGGCCGACGCGAACCGCCCGCTGATCCGCGACGGCGCCAGCCAGAGCTACGACTTCGAGCCGCGGCCCGGCACGCACTGGATGCATTCGCACCACGGCCTTCAGGAGCAGCGGCTGATGGCGGCCCCGCTGATCGTCCGCACCGCCGATGACCGGCGCGAGGACGCTCAGGAGGTCACCGTGCTGCTGCATGATTTCACCTTCAAGGACCCCGCCGAGGTCCTCGCCGGGCTGACCGGCGGCATGAATCATGGGGGCATGGATCACGGTGGTGGCCATGGCAGCGATCACGGGGGCCATGGCAGCGGGCATGGCGGGGCCACGCCGATGATGAACCACTCCATGGATATGAAGGGGATGGGGGATATGAAGGGGATGGGGGACATGAAGGGAATGGCCGGCATGACCATGGCCGCCATGGACCTCAACGACGTGGAGTATGACGCCTACCTCGCCAACGACCGCACGCTCGACGACCCGGAGGTGGTGCGGGTGGAGCGCGGCGGGCGGGTCCGCCTGCGGCTGATCAACGGGGCGACCTCGACGGCCTTCCACATCGACCTCGGCGCGCTCGACGGCACGGTGGTCGCGGCGGACGGCAATCCTGTCCAGCCGGTGACCGGGCGGCGCTTCGGCATGGTCATGGGGCAGCGGCTGGACATCCTCGTCCAGCTTCCCGCCGAGAACGGCGCCTTCCCCATCCTGGCGCAGCGGGAGGGGGAGCGCCAGCGCACCGGCATCGTCCTCGCCACCCCCGGTGCGGCGGTGGGCAGAATCGCCGGCCTCGCGGACGGCGCCGCCGGGCCGGTGGACCTGTCGCTGGAGCGGCGCTTGACGGCGCTCGACCCCCTGGCGCCGCGCCCCGTGGACGCGGCCTTCACCATCCGGCTGACCGGCGGCATGGCCCCCTATGTCTGGACCATCGACGACCGGCCCTTCGGCGAGCACCGGCCGCTGACCGTCCGCAAGGGGCAGCGCGTGACGGTCACCATGGTCAACGAAAGCCCGATGGCCCACCCGATGCACCTGCACGGCCAGCATTTCCAGGTGACGGCGCTCAACGGGACGGCGCTGGCCGGGGCGGTGCGCGACACGGTGCTGGTGCCGATGAACGGTTCCGCCACCATCGCCTTCGATGCCGACAATCCGGGGCGCTGGCCGTTGCACTGCCACAACCTTCTGCACATGGCGACGGGGATGATGACCGAATTGGTGTGCGACCAAACCATATGAACACGAATATTCCGGCGCGGCCCGACCGCGCCGGAAAGGTTACCGCAAATGCTCCATGCCCGTTCGGACGGGTGAAATCGGCGAATCCAGGGGCATTCCTTTGGGAGCGAACTTTCACGCATCACTCCCATTCACATTGGACCGGGACGTGTCACTTCTCTTCCATCTCCGGGGGCGGCAACCAATGTTCCGGGACCAATCTTCTGCGGGGGCGGCCATTGGCCATGGATACGTGGTGTTATGACGGCGGTGCCGGGGGGCGCTCGGCCGCCGGGTCTGGTGGCGGGTCTGCCGGCGGTGCCGCCGGTGCGGCGGACCTGTGGCTGGACCCGGATCTTGCGGCCCTGGAGGCGCTGTCGCTGCGGGTGCGGGACACGGTTTTGCCGCATCTGGGCAGCGGACCGGCCGTCTATGCGGACATCCCGGTCCATCTCAACGTCGGGGACCTGCTGATCAACCAGGCGGCGGAAACCCTCTTCACCGACGGCGGGGTGGAGATTCGCGAGCGGGTGACGCTGGGCAACGCCCGGCGCCTGCTGCGCCGCCAGCGCGACGGGCAGGCGGCGATCCTGCTGCACGGCGGCGGCAATTTCGGCGACCTCTACCCCCATCACGAGACGTTCCGGCAGAAGGTGCTGGAGAGTTTCCCGTCCAGCCGCATCGTGCTGCTGCCGCAGACCGTCTACTACCGCGACCACGACCGGCTGCGCCACGACATGAAGCGCTGGGCGGCCCACCGCAATCTGGTCTTCATGGCGCGGGACGCGCCGTCGCTCGATCTGGTGCGGCCCTTTCTGGGGGAGCGGGCGATCCAGGTGCCGGACCTCGCCCATTACCTGACCCGCTACCCGACGCGTCTGACGCCGGTCCGCCCGGCCCACGACACGACCCTGCTCGTCATGGCCCGGCGCGACCAGGAATGCGCCGGGCGCCACTGGCTGCGCCAGGACTCGCCGGTCTTCGACTGGGAGGATCTGTGCGGGCCGGAGGATTTCGCCGGCTTCGCGCTGGCCGCCCGGCTGATCCGGCTGGACGACGCGGTGCCGCTCCCGGCCGATCCGCTGCGCAGCTGGTATCCCATCCGCGACCGGCTGGTCCGCAAGGCCGTCGCCCATTTCGGCGCGGCCAACGCGGTTGTGACCAACCGCCTGCACGGGATGCTGCTGGGCCTGATGATGGGGCTCCCGGTGCAGGTGCGCGACAACTCCTACGGCAAGCTGACCAACTACATCGACAGCTGGCTCACCGGCTGGAAACGATAGGACCCCTGGGAACGAATGCGCCCCGCATCCGTCTGTCTTCCCGGAACACGGGCTGGAGAAGGCGTCGGGACGCATGGCGGGCAAGGGGCTGCACATCGGATTCGAGGAGACGGCGAGCGGCGGTCTGGTCCGCCGCACCGTCCTGCTGTCCGAGGACGGCGCCCGCCGCCGGGACCGCGTGGTCTACGAGTTCGAGGACCCGGCCGGGACCTTGGTGGACCGGCCGATGGACGGGTCGGTCATGGCCGTCCTGTTCCACGCCATGCAGCGGGGCCTCCCCGTCCATGTGCACGGGCCGCTGACGCGGACGGCGCTGCACAACATCGACACGCTCCAGGGGGTGTGGCGGCGCTGGCGTCCGGACCGCTACCGCACGGTGGAGATCATCCCGGAAACGGTCGTCGACCGCACGGAGCCCAAGCCGGGGCGGCGGGCCATCGCCGCCTACTCCAGCGGGTTGGACAGCACCTTCACCATCCTGCGCCATCGGCTTCTCCTGCCGCCGGAACGCCGCCACCATGTCGGCGCGCTCCTCATGGTGCACGGATTCGACGTGGAGCTGGACCGGCCCGAGGATTTCGAGCGGCTGGTCGAGCGCACCCGGCCCTTCCGCGAGCTGGTCGGGCTGGACCTGCGCGTGGTGCGGACCAACAGCAAGGAGCTGCATCTCCAGAACTGGCAGGACTCCCACGCGGCGGAGCTGGCGGCCTGCCTGCACCTCCACGCGGCGGAGTTCGAGTTCGGGCTGATCGGCAGCACCAAGCCCTACGACGCGCTGGTCATCCCCTACGGCACCACGCCGATCGCCGATCATCTGCTGTCCGGCGACGGCTTCTCCATCGTCCATGACGGGGCCGCCTATTCCCGCACGGAGAAGGCGGCGGCGGTCGCCGCCCATCCGGAGGCGGTGCGTTCCTTGCGCGTCTGCTGGGAGGGGGCGGAGCAGTTCCGGAACTGCGGCGTGTGCGAGAAATGCGTGCGCACCCGGATGAACTTCGCCGCGGCCGGGGTGATCGCCCCGGACTGCTTCGACGGGCCGCTGGACCCGGCGCGCATCGCCGGGATTCCCGTGCGCAACGAGCCGCAGGCGGCGGAACTCCGTTCCATCCTCGACTACGCCCGCCAGCACAAGGTGGAGGGGGAGTGGCTGGAGCGGCTGAAGGAGCGGGTGCGCGCCATCCAGCCGGATTTTGGCCAATCCGAGCGTGGCTCTCCCGAGCCCCGTCCGGTCCGGGCGGTGAAGGGCGCCGCCGCGTCGCTGCGGCAGGCGGCGGTGGGGCTGCTCGACGCGATGGAGCTGAAGCAGCCGCTCAAGCGGGTCCGCAACCGGCTGCGGACCCGCGGCTGAGCCTGTCGTTCCGCCGCGCGCCGAGCAGCCGCATCGCCACCAGCATCAGCAGCGCCGCCGCCAGAAGCAGGATGGCGCAGGCCACGGCGATGCCGGTTTCCCCGGTCGCGATGTTGAGGAAGACGGCCATGGGCAGCGTCTCGGTCTTCAGGCGGGTGGCCCCGGCGACCATCAGCGTGGCGCCGAACTCGCCCAGCGCCCGCGCCCAGGCCAGCACGGCCCCCGCCGCGATGCCCCTGGCGGCGAGCGGCAGCTCCACCCGCCAGAACACCGCCCACGGGGTGGCGCCCAGCGACTGCGCCGCGACGGCGTAGGTCCGGTCGACGGATCGGAAGGCCGCCGTGGCGGTGCGCACCACCACCGCCGTGGAGACGAAGGCCAGGGCCAGCACCACGCCCGCGGGGGAAAACAGCAACTCCATCCCCAGCGCCGGAAACGGCCCGTTGCGCCCGAGCAGGAACAGCAGCCCCAGCCCGGCGACCAGCGGCGGCATGATCAGCGGCACGTCGAGCAGCGTGTCGAGCAGGAGCTTGCCCGGAAAGCGCCGCCGCGCCATCAGATAGGCGGCCGGCAGGCCGAGGACCAGCGCGATCCCCAGCGCCGCGACGGAGGTCAGCGCCGACAGCCGCAGCGCGAACAGCGTCTCCGCCGCGGTCAGGGCGGCCCAGAGATCGCCCGGGGGAAGGCGGGCCAGCAGGGCGCCCAGCACGCCCGCGATCGTCAGCGCCACGATGGCGAGCGGCAGGGCCAGCAGGGCGGCGAAGCCCATCCGTCAGGTCTTCGGGGCGGGCGGGAAGCCGAAGCGCTGGAAGGTGGCGAGGCCGGCGTCCGAGGCCAGGAAATCCGCGAAGCGCCTGGCCGCCTCCGGCGCGGCGCTGGTCTTCAGCACGGCGACGGGGGCGTATTCGGCCTCGTACCATTCCGGCGGGATGGCGATGACGGACAGCTTGCCGGGATTCTGGGCCGCCTCCGACGCGCCGATGATGGCGGCGTCCACGTTGCCGTCCAGCACATAGAGGGCGAGCTGCTTCACGGTCGCGGCGCGGACGGTGACGTTGCGGCGGATCGCCTCGCCCTGGCCGGACTTGTCCAGGATGTCCTCCGCGGTGCGGCCCAGCGCCATGGCCTGCGGGTCGCCCAGCCCGACGCGGACGCCCGGCTTGGCGAGGTCGGCGAAACCGCGGATCGCCTCGGCCTTGCCCTGCGCCACGGCAAGAACGGGGCCGTGCACCACCAGCACCTTGAGGTCGGCGACGGCGTCCAGCTCCTTCAGCTTGTCGGTGTAGAAGGTCGTGCCGGGGATGAACAGGTCGCCGCTCTTCGTCTCGGCGAAGCGGGCGAGAAGCTGGCCCGACCCGCCGTACTCGACCGTCACGGTGATCCCGGTCTCCTTGCGGAAGTCCTCGATCAGCGCCTCGACCGGCGGGCGGAGGCCGGCGCCGACATAGGCGTGGAGGTCCTGGGCGGCCGCCGCGGCGGTCTGGGCGGCGGTCTGGAGGGCCAGCAGCCCGACGGCGAGGGCGAGGGCTTTCAAACGCATGGACACGGTTCCTTCGGTTCGTTGCGGAATGGTGACTCGCCCGACGCTGTATCCATGCGGATACTGCGCTGAATGGGCGCTGTCAACAGGCCGTTATACGCGAAGGTATATAGCGGGTGGGGACATGGGACGTTCCCCTCTCCCCCCGGGGAGAGGGTCAGGGTGAGGGGGTTGCACGTGTGCCGGACGTTAGCGCCACGCGCATCCCCCTCACCGGCCCTCCGGGCCACCCTCTCCCCAGAGGGGAGAGGGTTATTATGAAGAGCCCATGTGGCTTAAGCGCCTCAGCTCACCAGCGCCTCCAAAGCGCCGCGCATGCCGCGTTCCTCGATCACCGCCAGATGGGCGGCGGTGCGGTGCGCCAGACCGGGGATGCGGGTCAGGTCCTCGCCCCACAGCGCGGCGTTGGACAGCACGGCCTCCACCAGCGCCGCCGGGTCGCCGCCATGCGCGGCCCAGGCGCCGGACAGCGCCGTCAGGACCGCCGCGTCGTCGCGGATCGGGTAGGGGCCCGCGTCGCGGCTGCCGGTGCAGGCGCCGTCCGTCGTCCGCGTGCCCTTGTAGAAGCGCAGCAGGGCGGCCAGCGAGAAGGACAGGCCGTCCGGCGCCTCGCCATGGGCGGCGGCGTAATCCTTCAGGCTGGGCAGGACGCGGACCTGCCACTTCGACACCGAGTTCAGCGCGATGGCGATCAGCTCGTGCCGGATGTAGGGGTTGCCGAAACGCTCCATGATCGTGCGGGCGTAGTCCTGGCGCTCGGCGTCCGGCAGCGGGACGAAGGGCACGATCTCGCCGAACATCACCGTGTTGAGGTAGGCGGACAGGGTGGCGTCGTCCATCATGCCCTTCACCGTGTCCACCCCCGCCACGAAGGCGGCGAGCGCGCTGGCGGTGTGGGCACCGTTCAGGATGCGCACCTTGCGCGTGCGGTAGGGCTGCAGGTCGTCGGTCCAGACCACGTTGAGTCCGGCCTTGTGCAGCGGAAACTCCTCGGCCAGGGCCGCCGGGCCTTCGATGACCCAGACGTGGAAGGGCTCCCCGGCGACGGCCAGCGGGTCCTCGTAGCCCCACGCGGCGGCCAGGGCGGCGGCCTCGTCGCGCGGGTAGCCGGGGACGATGCGGTCGACCAGCGTGTTCAGGAAGTGGTTGTGCGCCTCGACCCAGGCGGCGAAGCCGGACTCCAGGCCCCAGCGCTTGGCGTGGGCCAGGACGATCCGCTTCAGCTTGGCGCCGTTGGCCTCGATCAGCTCGCAGGGCAGCAGGACGAGGCCGCTCTCCGGCGTGCCGCCCAGCGCGGTGAAACGGGCGTGCAGCAGCGCCGCGACCTTGGCCGGGAAACTCTGCTGGCAAATGCCGGGGGTGTAGGGTTCCGCCACGTCGGCGATGCCGGCCTCCGTCGTGTTGGACACCAGGAAGCGCAGCGCCGGGGACGTGGCGAGGGCCAGCATGCGGTCCCACTCGGCGTAGGGGTTCAGCGCGTCGGACACGCAGCTCACCACCCGGCGGGATTCGACCTCCTTGCCCTGCTCGATGCCGCGCAGCAGGACGGTGTAGAGGCCCTCCTGTGCGTTCAGCAGGCAGGCGACGCCCTGGTCCAGCGGTTGGGCGACGGCGACCCCGGCGCTCATCAGCCCGGCGCCGTTGGCGACGTCCACCATCCAATCGACGAAGCCGCGCAGGAAGTTGCCGTCGCCGATCTGAAGGACGGTGACGGGCAGCCGCGGGGCGCCCGCCGTGTGGGCCACGTCGAGAGCACCGGCGGCGAGCGATTCACGGGAGAGAAGAGGCATGACGGAGGGTCCTTTGAGAAACGCGATTCAAGAACGCGGGGTCAGGCGACGCCGAAGCGGTAGACGATGCGGCCCGTGCACCACTGGCCGGGGGCCAGCGCCGTGGAGGGGAAGGACGGGATGTTGACGGCGTTGGGGAAGTGCGACGGCTCCAGGCAGAAGGCGCTGTGCCGGGTGTAGAGCGCGCCGCCCTTGCCGAGGTCGCGCGGCGTCTGGCCGTCGAGGAAATTGCCGGTGTAGACCTGCACGCCGGGTTCGGTGGAGAGAACCTCCAGCACCCGCCCGCTGCCCGGATGGACGACGTGGGCGTGCAGCCCCAGCGCGCCGTCCGGCTTGTCCACCGCGTAATGCAGGTCGTAGCCCTTGCCGAGCGCCAGCATCGGGTGGTCGGCGGCGATCCGCGCGCCGAAGGCGGCGGGGCTGCGGAAGTCGAGGGGGGTGCCGGCCACGTCCACCAGTTCCCCGGTGGGGACGGCGGTGGCGTCGAGCGCCAGATAGCGGCTGCCGTTGACCGTCGCCACATGGTCGAGGATGGAGGATCCGGCGTCGCCCGACAGGTTGAAGAAGGTGTGGTCGGTGAAGTTCGCCACGGTCGCCTTGTCCGCCGCGACGGCGGTCCAGGCGATGGTCAGGGCGTTGTCCTCGTCCAGCGCATAGACCAGCCGGACGGGCAGGGTGCCGGGGAAGCCCTCCTCCCCGTCCTGGAAGACGTAGGTCAGCTCCAGGCTCGTCTCGTCCAGCTGCCGCGCGGCGAACGTGCGGAAGCGGGAGCCGCGCTGGCCGCCGTGCAGGGTGTTGGGCGGCGCGTTGACGGCGGTGCGGTGCTCCACCCCGTCCAGCATGAAGCGTCCGCCGCCGATGCGCCCGCAATAGCGCCCGATGAAGGAGCCCATGGAGGGCTGGCCGGCCATGGTCCGCTCCAGCGTCTCGTAGCCCTGCACCACGTCGCCGAGGGCGCCGTCGCGGTCGGGCGCCAGGATCTGGACGATCTTGCAGCCGTAATTGGTGATGCGGACGGCCATGCCCCGGCGGTTTCGCAGGGTGAACAGGTCGGTCGGCGTGCCGTCGATGGTGGCGCGGAAATCCTCGCGCCGGAGGTCGGCATAAGGCGTCATGGCGTGGGTGCCCCTTGGACCGGATGAATGCCGGAAGGATATCGGATATATTAATATATCAGTTATCGGGGCGGAAGGAGAAAAGCGCCCGCCGCCGGAGCGGGCGTTTTTGCCGCACGTCGACGGTTTGGAAGCGTCAGCGGGTCAGGGCCGCGCCGAGGTCCTCGACGCCGATCTGGTGGGTTCGGAGAATCTTGTGCTCGGCGTAGCCGAGCTGGCGGTTGATCGCCAGCATCGGGCCGTTCGTCGCCGCGTTGCGGGTGATCATCAGCCGGACGGAGGGCCGGGCGGAGCGAAGATGCCGCAGCAGGGCGGCCTTCAGCCCCTTGCCCACCCCCCGCCCGCGCCGGTCACGGCGCACGCCGGTGACGATCTGATGAACCCGGTCCGTCATCTCCGGGTGCCAGAAGACGTCGCTGAAGCCGATCACCGACCCGTCGGCGTCGCGCAGCACGACCATGTGATGCTCGACCCGCTGGAACTGGATGTTGCGCTTCCATTCCATGGCCATCGCCATGGTCACCGGGACCAGCGGCTGGTCCAGCCGGTCGCGCGGCAGGTCGGGAAGCAGGGCGTTGTGCAGCGGCAGGATCGCTTCGAATTCCGCGTCCGGGACCTCGCCGGCATGGATGGTTTCCGTCAGGCCGGGTACCGCAAGGGGCATCGCCGCATGCCAATCCTCCACCATCGCCCAATCGACGGTGTCCAGCGCCAGCCGGCTGTCCACCGACCGCAGCCGTTCGTCGGCCCCGATGGCGCGGAGGAAGCCGTGACCGTCCGCATCGTCGGTGACCAGGGTCAGCAGGCTCTTCCCGTGCGCGGTCATCAGGCCGTGGATTTCCGCCAGCAATCGCCGGCCGATCCCCCGGCGCCGCCATTCCTTCAGCACGAAGCCGTCGGCGTGCAGGTGGAGCAGCGCCGCCTGGATGTCCGGCTGGTCCGGGTTGGGCAGGAAGGCGCCGACAATGCCGACGATTCGCCCCTCCGCCCGCGCCACCCAACAGACGCTCCGCCCGAAAGCGCTCGGCTGGCGTTCGATCGCTTCGAACCAGGCGTCCGAGGGCGGGAGGTCGTCCGCGCCGGACTGTGCGTGCCGGGCGCGGCGGAAAACATGGCGCTCCGCCCACAGCCCCGGCGGAGCGCTGTGCGGGTCGAAGGGAAGGATATCGAAGGCGGGCGGAGCGGTCATGAACACCCCCGGCAGGACTGACGCACGGATCGCGGGAGTGTGAGGTGTCCCGCCACGCTCCGGGGCTGCGTCGGATCGTCGCAAGCCGAGGGACGCCGACGGTCGGAGTCACGCCCGTTCGGGCGGCCGGCTGAAGCACGAAAACGACGTTGCCCCGGCCCGTCGACCGGGCCGGGGCAATTCGCGGAACGCAGGAGGGGTCTGTCCTACCCGGCGGTTACCAGGCCGGGACCACCGCGCCCTTGAAGCGGTCGAGGATGAACTGCTTCACCTCGTCGCTCTGGTACACCTTCACCAGCGTGGCGACCCACGGCTTGTCCTGGTCGGCCTTGCGGACGGCGATGACGTTGGCGTAGGGGCTCTCGCTGGCCTCGCGGGCGATGGCGTCCTTGTTCGGGTCCAGGCCGGATTCCATGGCGAAGTTGGTGTTGATGACCGCCACGGTCACGTCGTCCAGCGAGCGCGGAAGCTGGGCGGCGTCCAGCTCCAGGATCTGGAGCTTCTTCGGGTTCTCGGAGATGTCGAGCGGCGAGGCCTTCAGGCCGGCGCTCTCCTTCACCTTCAGCAGCCCCTTGGCCTGGAGCAGCAGCAGGGCGCGGCCGCCGTTGGTCGGGTCGTTGGGGATGGAGATCTTGGCGCCGTCGGGCAGCTCGTCCAGGCTCTTCACCTTCTTCGAGTAGACGCCCATCGGGAAGATCACCGTCTTGGCGACGCTGACCAGATCGTAGCCGCGGTCCTTCACCTGGTTGTCCAGGTAGGGCTGGTGCTGGAAGGAATTGGCGTTCAGGTCGCCCTGCGACAGCGCCTGGTTCGGGATGACGTAGTCGGAGAACTCCAGAACCGTCAGGTCGAGGCCTTCCTTGGCGGCCAGCGGCTTGACCTTCTCCAGGATCTGGCCGTGCGGGCCGGGGGTGACGCCGATCTTCAGGGCTTCGGCCGACGCGCCGACGGCGGTCGTCAGGGTCGCGATGCCGGCCACCAGACCAAAGGCCGCGCCGAGCACACGGGTACGGAACATCTCCAACTCCTCAGGACTTCAGGTTGCGTTTGTTGACGCGGCGGGCGATCCAGTCGCCCGTCGATTGAACGATCTGCACCAGCACGATCAGCACGACGACCACGGCCAGCATCACCTCCGGCAGGAAGCGCTGGTAGCCGTAGCGGATGCCGAGGTCGCCCAGGCCCCCGCCGCCGACGGCGCCGACCATGGCCGAATAGCCGATCAGGCTGACCACCGACAGGGTCAGGCCCAGCGCGATGGCGGGCATCGCCTCCGGCAGCAGGACCTTGCGGATGATCTGGAAGGGCGTGGCGCCCATGGACTGCGCCGCCTCGATCAGGCCGCGGTCGACCTCGCGCACGGCGCCCTCGACGATGCGGGCGATGAAGGGCACGGCGGCAACCGTCAGCGGCACGATGGCCGCGGCGGTGCCGATGGAGGTGCCGGCGATCAGCCGCGTGAAGGGGATGATGGCCACCACCAGGATGATGAAGGGGGTGGAGCGCGTCATGTTCACCAGCACGCCGGCGATCCGGTTGAAGGCGAGATTCTGCAGCAGCTCCCCCCGGCCGGTGACGGCCAGGAGCACGCCCAGCGGAAGGCCCAGCGCCGTGCCCAGAAGGCCCGACACCGCCACCATGTAGAGCGTGTCGAGAAGCGCCTTAAACAGCAGCGCGTAGATTTCCGGGGACAGCATGACCGAGCACCTCGACACCGAGCTTGTTGACGTTCAGGAGGCTGATGGCCGCCTCGATGGACTGCGGGTTGCCGATGGCCTCCACCACCAGCGTTCCGAAGGGCGCGCCCTGGATCTCGTCGATCTGGCCGTGCCAGATGTTCAGGTCCAGGTTCAGCTTGCGGCTGATCGCGCTGATCACCGGGGAGGTCGCGCGCTCGCCGGTGAAGGTGATGCGCAGCACCATGTTCGACCCCGGAACCGGCGTCGCCGACAGGCGGGCGCGCAAGCTGTCCGGGATGCCGCGGTTGATCACCGGATCGACGAAGGTCTTCGTCGTCTCGTGCTTCGGGTGCGCGAAGATGTCGAAGACCGGCCCCTGCTCGATGATGCGCCCGTTCTCCATCACCGCCACCTTGTGGCAGATCTCCTTGATGACGGCGATCTCGTGGGTGATGAGGACGATGGTCAGCCCCAGCCGCTTGTTGATGTCGGCCAGCAGGTGGAGGATCTGGGTCGTCGTCTCCGGGTCGAGGGCGGAGGTCGCCTCGTCCGACAGCAGAACCTTGGGCTTGCTGGCCAGCGCGCGGGCGATGCCGACGCGCTGCTTCTGCCCGCCCGACAGCTCCGCCGGGTAGCGGTCGCGCTTGTCGGTGAGGCCGACGAGGTCGAGCAGCGGCTCCACCGTGGCGCGGATCTGCGCCTTCGCCACCCCGGCCAGCTCCAGCGGCAGGGCGACGTTGTCGAACACCGTGCGCGAGGACAGCAGGTTGAAGTGCTGGAAGATCATGCCGATGCTGTGCCGCGCCTCGCGCAGGTCGCGCGGCGACAGGGCGGTGACGTCCACCCCGTCCACCAGCACGCGCCCCGACGTCGGCTTCTCCAGCAGGTTCACGGTGCGCAGCAGCGTGGATTTGCCGGCGCCCGAGCGGCCGATGATGCCGTAGATCTCGCCGCGGCCGATGGTCAGGTCGATGTCGGCGAGCGCCTGGACCGGCTGGCCGGTGCCGCGGGACGGGTAGGTTTTCTGAAGCTGTTCGAAGGTTATCATACGCTCTTGGCCTCCCGACGCGCGCCCAGATCGCGGGCCGCGTCGCGCAGGACGGTCTTCTGGATTTTACCGGTCGATGTCTTCGGCAGATCGCTGAACACAACGGTGCGCGGGACCTTGTAGTGCGCAATGCGGTCGCGGCACCATTGAATTATGTCGGACTCAGAGGGGCGCGCCGCGCCGGGCTTCACTGTCACGAAGGCGCAGGGGCTCTCCCCCCAACGGTCGTCGGGGCGGGCGACCACGGCGGCCTCCAGAACGGCGGGATGCCGGTACAACGCTTCCTCCACCTCCAGGGACGAGATGTTCTCGCCGCCGGATATGATGATGTCCTTGCTGCGGTCCTTCACCTCGATATAGCCGTCGGGGTGCAGCACGCCCAGGTCCCCGGTGCGGAACCAGCCGTCCTTCAGCGCCTCCTTCGTCGCCGCGGGATTCTTCAGATAGCCCTTCATCACCGTGTTGCCGCGCAGCGCGATCTCGCCGATGGTCTGCGCGTCGGCGGGCACCGGGCGGCCGGTTTCGCGGTCGAGCACGGTGGCGTCCTCCACCGCGACGTGGTTCACCCCCTGCCGCGCGAATTGCAGCGCCAGCCCGTCGGCGTCGAGCCCGTCCCAGCCCGGCTGCGGGGCGCAGACGGTGGCCGGGCCGTAGCATTCCGTCAGCCCGTACATGTGCACCACCTCGAAGCCCAGCGCCGCCATGCCGGCCAGGACGGCGGACGGCGGAGCGGCGCCGCCGGTCCCCACGATCACCGGACGGGGCGCGCGCTGCCGCACCGTCTCCGGGGCGTGGATCAGCAGGTTCAGCACGATCGGCGCGCCGCACAGGTGGGTGACGCCCAGCTCCGCGATGGCGTCGAAGATCGCCGCCGGCTCCACCCGGCGCAGGCAGACATGGGTGCCGCCCGCGGCGGTGACCGCCCAGCTGTAGGTCCAGCCGTTGCAGTGGAACATCGGCAGCGTCCACAGGAAGACGCTGTCGGGCCGGACGTTCAGGGTGAAGGCGTTGCCAAGCGCGTTCAGATAGGCGCCGCGGTGGTGGTAGACGACGCCCTTGGGGTTGCCGGTGGTGCCGCTGGTGTAGTTCAGCGCGATGGCCTGCCACTCGTCGTCCGGCCCGCGCCAGGGGGCGGGGTCGGCGGCGGCCAGGAAGTCCTCATACTCCACCGCGCCCAGCGACGGGGCGTCGGGAACCTGCTCGTCGGCGATCTCCACCACCGTGACGGGGCGCTCCGTCCGGGCGAGCGCCGCCCTGGCGACCGGCGACAGCTCGCGGTCCACGATCAGGAGCGTCGTCTCGCTGTGGTCGAGGATGAAGGCGATGGCCGCGGCGTCCAGCCGGGTGTTCAGCGCGTTCAGCACCGCGCCGGCCAGCGGCACCGCGTAGTGCGCCTCCAGCAGGGCCGGGACGTTGGGCGCCAGCACCGACACCGTGTCGCCGCGCCTCACCCCGGCCCGGAGCAGCGCCCCGGCGAAGCGCCGCACCCGGTCGAGGAACCCCGCGTAGGTGATGGTCCGGCGGCCATGGACGATGGCCGGCTTGTCCGGATAGACCTTCGCCGCGCGCTTCAGGAAGCTGAGAGGGCTGAGCGGGACGTGGTTCGCGGGATCGGGGGCGAGGCCGCGGTCGAAGATCGAGGCGGTGCGGCTGAACGGGCCGGTCATGACGGAACTTCCTGAAAAGAAAGACCCCTCTCCCCTTCAGCCGGGGAGAGGGGAAGAACGTGTGGCGATCACCAGGTCGGGATGATGGTGCCGTTGAAGCGCGTGTTGATGAAGTCCCGCACCTCGGCGGAGCGGTACAGCTCGATGAAGCGCTTGATCGCCGGGTCCTCGGCGCGGTCCTTGCGGACGGCCCAGACGAGGTGCCATTTCGACTGGTCGTCCTCCAGAACCAGGGCGGTCTTCGGGCTCAGCCCGGCCAGGACCGCGTAGTTCAGCGTGATGACCGAGGCGTCCACGTCGTCCAGCGAGCGGGGAAGCTGGGCGGCGTCCAGCTCGACCAGCTTGATCTTCTTCGGGTTGGACGCGATGTCGGCGATGGAGGTGTTCAGGCCCGCCCCGTCCTTCAGCCCGATCACCCCGGCCTTGGCCAGCAGGAACAGGGCGCGGGCGCCGTTGGTCGGGTCGTTGGGGATGGAGACGCTGGCCCCTTCCTTCAGGTCGGCCAGCGACTGCACCTTCTTCGCGTAGATGCCCATGGGCACGACGATGCTCTTGGCGACCGGCACGATGTCGTAGCCGCGCTGCTTGATCTGGTTGTCCAGGAAGGGCTGGTGCTGGAAGTTGTTGGCGTCGATGTCGCCGGACTGGAGCGCGGCGTTGGGCATGTTCCAGTCGGTGAACTCGATCACCTCCGCCTTCAGACCCTCCTTGGCGGCGATCTTCGCCGTGTATTCCAGGATCTCGCCATAGGGGCCGGCGGACACGCCGAGCTTCAGGGCCGCAGCGCCGGCGCCGGTGGAGACGGTGAGAAGGGCGGCGGTGACAATGGACGTCAGAAAGGCTTTCACGGAACGGGTCCTTTGTGGGCGGTGTGGAATGTCCGGATCGGGCGCGGGGTCGGTGTGAAATGCAGGCGCGCGATCAGCGCCGCCGCACGCCGGAGCGCCGGGCCGCCAGCTGTTTGGCGGCGCGCTCGGCCTGTCCGACGTTGCGGAAGGTCTTGCGGTCCAGGTCCTTGAAGGACCAGTCGGACACGAAGAAGGTGAAGCCGCCCTGGCCGGCGACGACGATGCCGGCGGACCGGCCCTGGACCTCGATGGCGTAGGCGCTGGACGTGCTCATGACGGTGTTCTCCCTCGGCCCGCGGCGCAGCGGCGCGCGGGTTTCATGCGGATCGGATGCTGGATGGGACGGGACGGCGCGCTGGGATCAGCGGCGACACGGGGCGTTGCGCATTCGGCAACACAGGCCCGTCACGGTGCCGGTCCGATCGGCTGGGGAGGGGATGGTCATCATGGTCATTCCGGTCACTCCTTCCAGAGTTCCACGACCGGTATCGTGGCGCTTTAGCGTTTGGTGACGCGGCGCAAGCTGGCGATCAAATTGCCGCGGGGCGCCCCCCTTGGGCGTCCGGGTTTTTATCTACAATGAGAGTGGGCATTCGGTCAAGGCGGAAAGTGAATTGAATTTGTGAAAAGGCGTATACCGCTGTTAAAATTTGTTGAATGGTCCGGCCTGGCCATGGCCGACGGGTTTCACCGCCGGTCCTCCTCGCTCGCCGTTTCCCGCGGACGGCTCTGCGCGTAATGCAGGGACAGAGCGCGAATCTGCTCCTCCGTCAGGTTGCGCACGGCGGCGCCCATGATTTTGGACAGCGGCGTGTCGCCGTGCGCGTCCCTCTGCCAGAGGCGGAGCTGGTCGGCGATGTAGCTCGCGTGCTGCCCGTCGAGGCGGGGGTAGCGGGGGTCGCGGTCCTCGCCGTGGCAGCCGGAGCAGGCCGGCACCCCGGTGTCGCGGTCGCCGGACCCGGCCAGCCGGGCGCCCAGTTCCAGCAGGGCCGGATCGGCGTCGGCGGACGGGGGCGGGTAGGGTGCCGTCTGCTCCGCATAATGGTCGGCGAGGCGGCGCAGGATCGACTCGTCGAGCCCGGCGGCGACCGGCTGCATGATGCCGCTGTGCCGGCCGCCCTCGGCGTAGGCCTTCAGCGCGTGGAAGAGATACTCGGCGTTCTGGCCGGACAGGCGGGGGAAGGCGGCGGCGCTGTCCGCAGGGCCGCCCCCGGCGCCGTCATAGCCGTGGCAGCGGGCGCAGTTGTCCAGAACCTCGCGGGCGGAGCCGTCCAGCATCTGCAGATCGGACAGGGCCGAGCGGTCGCCGTCCGGCGTCGTCTCCCCGAAGGCGAGGCGGCGGTACTCCTCGGCGCTCATGCCGTCCAGCCGGCGCAGGAAGGCGGCCACCGCCCACGGCTCGTCGTCGCGCGCCTGCGCGGGCCAGGCGGGCATGCCAGCGTATTTGATGCCGTTGTAGGTGATCCAATAGAGCTGCTTGTCCGTCCACTCGTTGGGCTGGCCCGGCAGGAAGGGCGGGGCGGGCAGCATGTGGCGCGAGATCGGGTTGCGGCCGACATCCGGCGCGCCGTGGCAGGGGGCGCAGCCGTCCTCGTAATGGCCGGCGCCGCGCCGGATCAGCGCCGGGTCGTCGAGGTCGGGCGGATCGCTCACGAAGGCGGCGTGCGTCTCGATGGAGCTGCGCATCGCCATGCCGAAGAACCAGTGGACCGGCGGCCAGTGCTCCTTGCTGGCGGCGATGCTGTAGAGCCCCGACCAGGCGAACAGGAAGCCCCCAACCGCTTGGGCGCCCAGAACCAGCCCGATGATCGTCAGAACTCTGCGCATGGATGGGACGCTCCGGCGGTTGTGAGTGATCGTCCCCGAATGAATGCTCCCCCGATGACCGAAGTTCCGGCGGAACCTGTGGCCTTGCCGTGAGTTTAGCCGTGCAACGACGCCGCCCGCCGCCGCGGGCCAACGCCGCGAGGGGGGTGCATGGACCGCAGGTCTGGCCGCAGCGAGGGACGCAGACGGAACTGGCGGGGAGCGGCCCTGGCCGGCGGAATGGCGCTCCTGGCGGCCTGCGAGCGGGGGCCGCAGTCCGCGCTCCACCCCGCCGGGCGCAACGCCGAGGCGATCCTCGACCTGACGCTGATCCTGGTCGCCGGGGGCGGGGTCATCTTCCTTTTCGTCATGGCACTGGCGGGGTACGCCGTCATCGCCCGGCCGGAACGCTTTCCCGGAAGCCGCGCCTGGATCATCGGCGGCGGCCTCGTCTTTCCCATCGTCACGCTGACCGCGCTTCAGGTCTACGAATTCGCCGTGGCCCGGCAATTGTCGGACACCGGCGGGGTGGAGCCGCTGCGCATCGAGGTCACCGGCTACATGTGGTGGTGGGAGGTCCGCTATCCCGACGTGAGGGTGGAGGGCGCCGGGGCGGGAGGTGAGGTGCTGCGCACCGCCAACCGCCTCGTCATTCCCGCCGGGCGCCCGGTGGAGGTGGTGGTGACCGCGGCGGACGTCATCCACAGCTTCTGGGTGCCCAGCCTGGGCGGCAAGATGGACATGATCCCCGGCCACGAGAACCGGCTGGTCCTGGTCGGGGAGCGGCCGGGCACCTACCGCGGCCAATGCGCCGAATATTGCGGCGCCCAGCACGCGCTGATGGCCTTCGACGTGGTGGTGGAACCGCCCGACCGCTTCGAGGAGTGGCTGGCCGCCGAGCGCCGCCCCGCCGCCGAACCCGACGGGCCGCAGCAGGCCGCCGGGCGCGACGCCTTCCTGCGCGCCGGTTGCGGGTCCTGCCACACGGTGCGCGGGACTCCGGCCAACGGTGCGGCGGGGCCGGACCTGACCCATGTCGGCGGGCGCGGGGCGCTGGCCGCCGGGACGCTGCCCAACACGCCGGAGGCCCTGGCCGGCTGGATCGCCGGGTCGCAGCACATCAAGCCGGAGAACCGCATGCCGTCCTTCCCGATCCTGGGCGGCGACGATCTGCACGCCATCGCCGTCTGGCTGGAGAGCCTGAAATGACCCCACCGCTCGACGATGCCGCCCTGCCCAACCGCCTGCCGCGCCCGAAGGAGGAGCTGGAGGCGCTGAAGCGCGCCTGGAAACCGACCTCCGGCCTCGGCCTGCTGAAGGAGGTGAACAACAACATCATCGGGGTGATGTACATCGGCACGGCGCTGCTGTTCTTCGTCATCTCGGGCACGCTGGCGCTGGTCATGCGGGCGCAGCTCGCCGTGCCGGAGAACGACGTGCTGGGGCACAGCCTCTACAACCAGTTCTTCACCGTGCACGGCACGGGCATGATGTTCCTGTTCGCCGTGCCGATCGTCGAGGCCATCGGCGTCTTCCTGCTGCCCTCCATGCTGGCGGCGCGCGACCTGCCCTTTCCGCGGCTGTCCGCCTTCGCCTTCTGGGCCTATCTGTTCGGCGGTTTGGCCTTCTTCTGCTCGCTGATCTTCGAGGTGGCGCCGGACGGCGGCTGGTTCATGTACCCGCCGCTGACCAGCATGAAGTTCTCGCCCGGCATCAACGCCGATTTCTGGCTGCTCGGGATCGGCTTCATCGAGATCTCGGCCATCGCCGGGGCCATCGAGATCATCGTCGGCATCCTGCGCACCCGTCCGCCCGGCATGACGCTGGACAAGATCCCGGTCTATTGCTGGTCGATGCTGGTCATGGCGGGGATGATCGTCTTCGCCTTCCCGGCGGTGATCATCGCGACCGCGCTCCTGGAGATCGAGCGCGCCTTCGACTGGCCCTTCTTCATCGCGGAGCGGGGCGGCGACCCGCTGCTGTGGCAGCACCTGTTCTGGTTCTTCGGCCATCCGGAGGTCTACATCATCTTCCTGCCGGCGGCGGGGCTGGTGTCGATGATGGTGCCGGCGCTGGCGCAGCGGCCGCTGATCGGCCACGACTGGGTGGTGGTGGCGCTGGTCGGCACCGGCTTCTTCAGCTTCGGCCTGTGGGTGCACCACATGTTCGCCACCGGCATCCCGCCGCTGAGCCTGAGCTTCTTCTCCGCCGCCAGCATGGCCGTGTCGGTGCCGGCGGGCATCCAGGTCTTCGCCTGGATCGCCACCCTGGGCAAGGGGCGGCTGCAATGGACGGTGGCGACGTGGTTCCTGCTGGGCTTCCTGTTCATCTTCGTGGCCGGCGGGCTGACCGGCGTGATGGTGGCGGTCATCCCCTTCGACTGGCAGGCGCACGACAGCTACTTCGTGGTGGCGCACCTGCATTACGTGCTGATCGGCGGCATGGTCTTCCCGGTCTTCGCCGGGCTGTATCACTGGTGGCCGACGCTGAAGGGCACCATGCTGTCGGAGCGGCTGGGGCGCTGGGCCTTCTGGATGATGTTCATCGGCTTCAACGTCGCCTTCTTCCCCATGCATGTCAGCGGCCTGATGGGCATGCCGCGGCGCGTCTACACCTATCCGGGCGATCTCGGCTGGAACGCGCTGAACATGGTCTCGACCGTCGGGGCCTTCGTGATGGCCTTCGGCGTGTTGCTGGTGCTGATCGACATGGCGCGCGACGCCTTCGGCCGGGGCCGCCCGGCGCCGGAGAATCCGTGGAAGGCGGGAACGCTGGAATGGATTCCGAACGACGACTACGCGACGCGCAGCATCCCGCACGTCCGCTCGCTCTACCCGCTGTGGGACAACCCGAACCTGTCGCGCGAGGTGCAGGAGGGCGCCCATTACCTGCCCGGCGCCCCGACCCGCCGGCGCGAGACCATCGTGACCAGCCCGATCGAGGCCCGGCCCCAGTATCTCATGCCGATGCCCGGCCCGCACTGGAGCCATTTCCTCGCCGGGCTGTTCACCGCCGCCCATTTCATCTGTCTGGCCGTGCAGCTCTACTGGGTGTCGCTGGTGCCGGGGGTGCTGGCCATCGCCTCGGTCTTCTGGTGGGTGTGGAGCCTGGACCGGGGCGCCGACCATCCGCCGCAGGACGTCGGCGGCGGCTGGCGCGTGCCGGTCTATCTCCAGGGATCGGAGAACCATTCCTGGTGGGGGACGGCGGTCCTGCTGCTGGTGGACGGGACGGCCTTCGCCTGCCTGTGCTTCACCTACGTCTTCCTGTGGACGGTCAGCCCGGACGTCTGGCCGGCGGGCACCGACGCCCTGCCGGGGTTGGGGTGGCTGTTCGGCGAGGCGGCGCTCTGGGTCGTGGCGGCGGGGGCGATGCTGCTGGCGAGCCGCGCCGTGGCCGGCAACCGATCCTGGGCGATGCGGGGCGCTCTGCTTGTCGGTCTGCTGCTGATGCTGGCCGCCGCGGTGGCCGAGCCCTACAACCGCATCGGCAGCGGCCTCGTGGCGTCGGAGAGCGCCTACGGCGCCATCGTCTACATGCTGGCCTCCTGGCAGGTCTTCCACGTCGTGATCCTGGTCCTGATGACCGGCCTCGCGCTGGCGCGCTCCTTCGCCGGGCGGCTGCACGCGCGGCGGCGGGTCACGTTCGACAATGTGATGCTGGTGTGGCTCTACACCTGCGGGCAGGGCGTGGTGTCGCTCCTGCTGGTGCATCTGTTCCCGCGTCTGGCGGTGTGAGCCCGGAAATTGTGAGGTTGACCATGGAGAAGACGGCGTTCACCGCGACCTTCACCGGGATGATGTCGGCCTTCCTGATCTGGGCGGCCCATTTCGCGGCGGTCTACGGCATCAACGGCCTGATCTGCGCCCGCGAATGGGACGGGGTGGAGCTGTACGGCCACCCCGTCGCGGTGGTGCTGATCCTGGGCGCCACGGCCATCGCCCTGCTGCTGGCCGCGGGTGTGCTGGCGGCGGCGCTGTGGGGCGCCGCTCCGGGCCGGCGGACCAGCGAGGACCCGCGCCGCTTCATCCGCCTGTTCACCGCGCTCGCCGCCGCGGGATCGCTGGTCGCCATCCTGTGGAACGGGCTTCCCGCCCTGCAGGTGCCGGCCTGCGGCTAGCCCGGCCGCCTCACTCCGGAATCAGCCGCCGGTAGAGGTGCCATGTGGCGTGGCCGAGCACCGGCATGACGATCACCAGCCCGACGAAGGCGGGCAGCGAGCCGAGCAGCAGCCCGCCCGCCACGATCAGACCCCAGAGCGCCATGGGTTCCGGATTCTTCAGCGTCGCGCGGACGGAGGTGCGGATGGCCGTCGCCACGCCGACCCGGCGGTCCATCAGGAGCGGGAAGCTGACCACGCTGATCGCCAGGGCCAGGACGGCGAACAGGAAGCCGACACCCATCCCGAGAACGATCATGCTCCAGCCGGCGCCGGTGGTGAACAGGGCCTGGGTGAAGGCCCTCCAGCCCTCCGGCGCCAGCGGGGCGAGGGTCGCCATGTAAATGAGCTGCGCCGCCACGAGCCACAGCAGGAACACCGCCGTCAGGATCGCCCCCATCGCCAGGATGGCTCCGAAGGCCGGGGAGCGCGCCACCGCGAAGGCGTCGGCCCACGACACCCGGTCGCCCCGCTCGCGCCGGCGGCTCATCTCGTAGAGGCCGACCGCGGCGAAGGGGCCGATCAGCACGAAGCCGGAGGCCAGCGGGAACAGCAGATGCAGCGCGTCCCCGTCGAGCAGGAGTTCGGCCAGCAGCAGCCCGACCAGCGGGTAGATCAGGGCGATGAACAGGACGTCGGTGCGGCAGGCCATGAAATCATGGAGCCCCTTCCTCAGCGCGTCGCGCAGGTCGTCGCTGCGGATGCGCCGCAAGGTCGGCTCCAGCGCCGCCCGCTCCTGCGCCGGTGGGGCGATGGCGTGGCCCGCTTCGGCGAGGCCGTGGGACCAGGATTTGAAATGGGCCGCACCCCATTCCGCAGGGTTTCGGATGGTCATGTCCGTTCCTCCCGAACCGTTCGTTCAGGGGGTGCGAGCCCGCCCGTGCCCGGTCGCGGCCTTCGCTGTCGCGGCCCGGCGGTCACAGGAGGTCCCGCGCCCCGCCATGCACGGATGATACGCCGACGAATGGTTGGCGGCACTGTTCATTGGGGGAGGGGCGGGCGCGGGGCGGCGCCGGGTTTTCCGGAGGCGGCGCCTGTCCTATTGTCCTTGGCCTTACGGAAACGACACCGGGGATGGGAATGGCGGATAAGGAAGACCGCAAGGCCGTGCTGGCCCGCGTTCATGGCAAGGTGCAGGGCGTGTGGTACCGCGGCTGGACCGTGGAGACGGCGAGCCGGCTGGGGCTTGACGGCTGGGTGCGCAACCGCGGCGACGGCACCGTGGAGGCGCTGTTCGCCGGCCCGGCGGACGCCGTGGACCGGATGCTGGAGGCCTGCCGCCGCGGCCCTTCCGCCGCCATCGTCAGCGACATCGCCGTCGAGCCGGCCCGCGATCCCGGCCCGGGGGGCTTCGAGCAGCGCCCGACGCTGTGACGGCTGGGGATGGTTAGCGTTCTGTTAGCCATGCGGGGCTAGGCTGTCGGGTGTGGATGAGGGGATGCATCGCCTTGCCCCCACCCCGGCCCTCCCCCGCTGCGCAGGGGAGGGAGATATTCGCGGAGCGGCGGCAGTCCCCTCCCCTGCGCAGCGGGGGAGGGTTAGGGAGGGGGCAAGCGGGTCAGGATGAGCGGCAAGAGGCCAGAATCAGCGCTCCGGCTCCTGTGCGGCGCCCTCCTGTCGCTCGGCGCGCTGGCGAGCGGAACCGCCTGGGCCAGGGGGCCGCTCGACCGGACGGAGCCGGGGCACATGCCGCCGGTGCCGCCCGGCGGCTACGACCTGCCGCTGTCGCCGCCGGTGGTCCAGTTCCCGCTGCCGCCGCAATGGGTGACGATCCGCTCCACCCAGGACTGGCGGCATGCCGGGACCTTCGAGAAGGAGCTGAGCAAGGCCTGCGCCGCCCGCCAGTTCCGGGAGCAGATGCCCATGCGCTACCGCGCCATCTTCAAGGGCGAGGTTCTGGGCGTCGCCTTCGGCCACGGGCTGAACCTGCACGACCCGAAGAAGCAGGCGAACCGCAAGCTGATCTATCTGTTCCGCAACGGCGACAGCACCGGCTGCACCATCGTGTCGATCACCAACGAGGATCTGCGCGTCCTCAACGACGCGCAGGCCGGCGGGGCGCCGAAGCGGTAGGGGTCATTCCTCCTCCGGCCCGCCGCCCCCGACGGCACCGCCGAAGACCTCCGCGAAGCTGGCCATCAGGGCGGCGTCCACATCCTCCATGGCGACGAGATGGCCGAGCGCCACGATGGAGGTCACCCCATGCTCGCTGATGCCGCAGGGGACGATGCCGGCGAAGTGGGACAGGTCCGGCTCGACGTTCAGGGCGACGCCGTGGAAGCTGACCCAGCGGCGCACCCGCACGCCGATCGCGGCGATCTTGTCCTCCTGGCCGGGGGCGCCGCCGTAGGGCCCCTTGTCCACCCAGATGCCGACCCGGCCCTCCCGCCGCTCGCCGCGGATGTTGAAGGCGGCCAGCGTGCGGATCAGCCACTCCTCCAAATCCTGGACGAAGGCGCGGATGTCGGCGCCGCGCGTCTTCAGGTCCAGCATCACATAGGCCACGCGCTGCCCCGGCCCATGGTAGGTGAACTGCCCGCCGCGCCCGGCCTGATAGACGGGGAAGCGGCCCGGCTCCAGCAGGTCCTCCTCCCGCGCGCTGGTGCCGGCGGTGTAGAGGGGCGGATGCTCCAGCAGCCAGACCAGCTCCGGCGCGGTGCCGGCGCGGATGGCCTCGACGCGCGCCTCCATCTCGGCCAGCGCGTCGGGGTAGGGGACCGGCGTGTCGCTGATGCGCCACTCCACCGCCCGCGCAGGGGCGGCAGCGGCGGCGGGAACGGCATCGCCAATGGCGTCGGCGGAGGGCGGAAGGGGGGCGGTGAGGTCGGTCATGCCGACGTTATGAACTTTCTTGTCGGAAAACGCGAGACGCCGCTTGATCGGCCGTCGGGGATCTGCTATTCCCCCGCTCCACCCGATGACGGGAGCAATTCCTTCGTCGGTTCTACCAGCCTTGTGCGGTCGTGGCGGAATTGGTAGACGCGCAGCGTTGAGGTCGCTGTGGCAGAGATGCCGTGGAAGTTCGAGTCTTCTCGACCGCACCATCCCCCCGAAACGGGGGATCTGGCAAACAAACGAAAAGCCCGCCGGTCCATCGGACCACAGCGGGCTTTTTCGTTTTCGGGCCGCCCTCTCCGGGCCGCTTCCCTTCAGCGGAACTCCACATACTGGTCGAGCGCGACGCGGCGCATGGTCTGCACGATGTAGGGCTGCGCGTTGTGCACCGTCACCAGCCCCTTGGCGTCGCGGCAGCGGTTGGCGAGGACGAACAGCATGCCGATCGCCGCGGAGTCGAGAAAGGTCATGTAGCGCAGGTCCAGCCGCACCTCGGGCCGCGCGCCGATGTCCCAGTCCGCCAGCAGGTCGTGGAACTTGCGGCTGTCGTCGTAGGTGAAACGCCCCGACAGCATGATCCCCTCCTGACCGTCGATGTCGGTGTAGGCGTACTCCATCGTCACATCCGCTGGCCGGTGGTGTCGGTTCTTCTCGGGCTGCGCGAGGTCAAAAGCCCCGCGCGCATTATGGGTGCACGAATTGTGAAGCCCACGCAAGCAATTGCGCGCAGGGCCGGACGCCCCGGAATGGCCCGCCGGGCTGGACAAAACGGCGGCACACCTATATTCGGTGGTCGCCCCGGCGGGAACCCGCGAGGGCTCCCCACCAACCCGCAAACGCCGGTGCGCCATGGTCGGCCGATCGCAGGACCATGCCGTCACGCCGCATTGCCATCGTGAAGGGAGGGTGCCGCCATGCACACCGACCGCCAGGAACCGGATCGTATCCAGGACGATGTGCCGCACCCGGCCGAACGCCCCGACCCGCCCCGCGAGGACGACGAGGAGGAGCGCGCCTATGGTGTGGAGCCGGAGTTCGTCGAGGAGGTCGTCGAACGGCTGCACGCCGGACGGCGCGACGAGCTGCGCGCCGAACTGGACAAGCTGCACCCCGCCGACGTCGCGGACCTGATCGAGCAGCTCGGCCACGACGACCGCGAGGCGCTGGTCGGCGTCCTGCGCCCCGACTTCGACGGCGAGGTGCTGAGCTACCTCAACCACGATCTCCGCGAGGAGATCGTCGAGCTGTTCGAGCCGAAGGAGCTGGCCGCCGCCGTCGCGGAACTGGACACCGACGACGCCGTCGACGTCATCGAGGACCTGGACGAGGACACCCGGCGCGAGGTTCTGGAGAATCTGCCGGCCGCCGACCGCGCGCTGGTCCAGGAGAACCTGACCTACGACGAATACACCGCCGGTCGCCTGATGCAGCGCGATCTGGTGGCGGTGCCGCAGTTCTGGACGGTCGGCAAGACCATCGACTATGTCCGCGCCGCCACCGACGAGCTGCCGGAGGATTTCTACGACATCTTCGTCGTCGATCCCATGCACCGGGTGGTCGGGGCGGTGCCGCTGTCGCGCCTGCTGCGCCAGAAGCGGTCGGTCCGCATCGCCGATCTGGTGACGGAGGAGGTGGACACCATCCCCGCCACCATGGACCAGGAGGAGGTGGCGAACCTGTTCCGCCAGTACGCTCTGGTTTCCGCGCCCGTGGTGGACGCCGGCGGTCGGCTGATCGGCGTCATCACCGTCGACGACGTGGTCCACATCATCGACGAGGAGGCCGAGGACGACATCGGCAAGCTCGGCGGCGTCGGCGACACCTCGATCTACCGCTCGGTTCTGGAAACCTCGCGCTCGCGCATTTCCTGGCTTGGGCTGAACCTGTTCACCGCCTTCGCGGCGGCGGGCGTCATCTCGCTGTTCGAGGCGACCATCGAGCAGATCGTGGCGCTGGCCGTGCTGATGCCGATCACCGCCTCGATGGGCGGCAACGCCGGGACCCAGACGCTGACCGTGGCGGTGCGCGCCCTGGCGACGCGCGAGCTGTCGTCGTCCAATGCCCCCCGCGTGGTCGGCAAGGAGGTGCTGGTCGGGCTTCTCAACGGCGCCGTCTTCGCCACGCTGGTGGGGGCCATCGCCGCGACGTGGTTCGAGCCGATGATCGGGCTGGTGATCGGCTGCGCCATGGTCATCAACCTGTTCGTCGCCGGGCTGTGCGGGGTGCTGATCCCCATCGGTCTGGACCGGATGGGCGTCGACCCGGCGGTGGCGAGTTCGGTCTTTCTGACCACGATGACCGACGTCATCGGGTTCCTGTCCTTCCTGGGGCTGGCGTCGCTTTTGTTGCTGTGACCAACGAAAAGGGGCTTGCCAAAGGCGGCTCTCTTCCGGATGATCCGGGCATTGGCTGGGGTGCCGTGCGGGATGCGCTCGCGCGGCTGAGATCACACCCATCGAACCTGTCTGGATAATGCCAGCGAAGGGAGCCGCCGCATGGTATCCGCGCCCTTATTTCATTCTGAGTCCGCCCATTCCGGGTCCGCAAAACCCACCGTCGCCGTGGTCGGCGCGGGGGTGATCGGCCTGTCCATCGCCTGGAGGCTGGCCGCCGCCGGCTGCCGGGTCGAGGTCTTCGACCGTGGCGCTGCCGGCCGGGGCGCCAGCCACGCCGCGGGCGGCATGCTCGCCGCCTGCGTGGAGACCGAACCCGGCGAAGAGAGCCTTCTGCCGCTGACCCGCGCCTCCCAGGATTTGTGGCCCGCCTTCGCGGCGGAGCTGGAGGCCGCCTCCGGCCTGGCGGTGGACCTGCGCGACGAAGGCACGATGGTCATCGCGCTGAACGCCGACGACGCGGCCAAGGTACGCTTCCTGCACGAGTTCCAGAGCAAGCTCGGCCTGCCGGTGGAATGGCTGAGCGGGGCGGAGGTGCGGCGGCGCGAGCCCTACCTCCAGCCGGGCGTGGCCGGCGCGCTGTTCTGCGCCGGCGACCATCAGGTGGACAACCGCAAGGTCGCCGCCGCCCTGCACGCCGCCGCCCTGCGGGCCGGCGCCGTGGTGCACGAGTACGCCGAGGTCAGCCGCATCGAGATCCGCGGCGGCCGTGCCGTCGGCGTCCAGGTCGGTGACCGGCTTTTCGAGGCCGACCGGGTGATTCTGGCCGCCGGGGCGTGGTCGGGCTGGATCGACGGGCTGTCCCCGGCGGTGCGCCCGCCGGTGCGCCCTGTGAAGGGGCAGATGCTCTGCCTGCGCATGGACGCCCGGCTGCCGCTGCTGCGCCACGTGGTGTGGACCCCCGGCACCTACCTGATCCCGCGGCTGGACGGGCGGCTGCTGGTCGGCGCCACGACGGAGGAGCGGGGCTTCGACGACCGGCTGACCGCCGGGGGCCAGTTCGCCCTGCTGGAAGGGGCGTGGCGCGCCCTGCCGGGCATCGCCGAGCTGCCCATTGAGGAAGCCTGGGCCGGTTTCCGCCCGGGCACCCGCGACGACGCCCCGATCCTCGGCCTCTCGGAGGTGGAGGGGCTGGTCTACGCCACCGGGCACCACCGCAACGGCATCCTGCTGACCCCGGTGACCGCGGATTCGGTGGCGCGGCTGGTCCTGACCGGGGAGACCGATCCGGTGATCCGTCCCTTCGCGCTCGACCGCTTCGCCCAGCCCAAGGGGGCCGCGGCATGAGCGTCCGCATCCGCGTCAATGGGCGGGAGGAGGATCTCGCCGCCCCCACCGTCGCCGCCCTGCTGGCCGAACGCGGCATCGCCGCGGGCACGCGCGGGGTCGCCGTCGCTCTGAACGGCGCCGTCCTGCCGTCCCGCCGCTGGGACGAGACGCCGCTGTCCGCGGGCGACGCCCTGGAGATCATCCGCCCCGTCCAAGGTGGTTGAGCGCAGGGCGGTTGAGCTTCCCACCCGCCGAAGCGCGGGTCCGACATCCAAGGAAACATCCATGAACGACACGCTCACCATAGCGGGCCGTGAGTTCCGCTCGCGCCTGTTTCTCGGCACCGCCGGCTACCCGAACCAGCAGGTCATGCTCGACGCGCTGGAGGCCAGCGGCAGCGAACTGGTCACGCTGGCCATCCGGCGGATCAGCCTGGACGGCTATTCGGAAAGCCTCGTCGACGTCATCGGCGACCGCGCCGGGCTGCTGCCCAACACCGCCGGCTGCCTGACCGCCAAGGAGGCGGTGCTGACCGCGCAGCTCGCCCGCGAGGCGCTGGGCGTGGATTGGATCAAGCTGGAGGTCATCGGCGACCGCGAACTGCTCTATCCCGACGTCGAGGAACTGCTGCGCGCGACCGAGGAGCTGGTGGCCGACGGCTTCACCGTTCTGCCCTACTGCAACGACGATCCGGTGACCTGCCGCAAGCTGGCCGACCTGGGTGCTGCGGCGGTGATGCCGCTGGGCGCCTTCATCGGTTCGGGGCTGGGCATCCGCAACCCGCACGCCATCGAGACGATCTGCGCGCGCAGCCCGGTGCCGGTGGTTCTGGACGCCGGGATCGGCACGGCGTCGGACGCCGCCCTGGCGATGGAGCTGGGCTGCGCCGCCGTCCTGCTGAACACCGCCGTGTCGAAGGCGCGCGATCCGGTGCGCATGGCGGCGGCGATGCGCGACGCGGTGGCGGCGGGGCGGTCGGCCCGTCTGGCCGGGCGCATGCCGAAACGCGCCTTCGCGGAGGCGTCGAGCCCGCAGCTCGGCTTGATCGGAACGTAAGGCTGGCGCAGGGTAGGGGCCGCCCGAAAACGATCAGAGAGACCCGAGACGTGGCCAAGACCTTCGAACCGCGCGATCCCGACTGGGAGGCGCGCTGCCGCGCCGGCTTCGAACGCCAGCCGATCTGCAAGACGCTGGGGATCGAGCTGACGCGGCTGGAGCCCGGCTTCTGCGAGATGCGCCTGCCGTTCCGCGCCGACCTGACGCAGCAGCACGGCTTCTTCCACGCGGGCATGGTCAGCACGCTGGCCGACAACGCCGGGGGCTACGCCGGCTACACGCTGATGCCGGCGGGCAGCGAGGTTCTGGCGGTGGAGTTCAAGGTCAACCTGATGTCGCCGGCCAAGGGCGAGGTGATGATCGCCCGCGCCCGCGTGTTGAAACCGGGCCGCACCCTGACCGTCACCAGCGTCGAGATTTCGATGCTCGACGGCGGGGTGGAGAAGGACTGTGCCATCATGCAGCAGACCCTGTTCTGCCAGGCCCCCGCCTGACCCGCTCCAACTTTTTCCGTCCGATCCAGGAGGTTCGCATGCCGCTGTCGCGTCTTCTCGGTGCCGCGTTGATCGCGGGCATCGCCACCATTGCGTTTGCCCAGCCGGCCCTTGCCCAGAAGAAGGAGCCGCCGGCCTGCGGCGCCGTGTCCTTCCGCGCCATCGCCCCCGGCGCGCCGGACGGCGAAACCGACGCCGGCCTCTACAAGTCCCGATTCGGCAAGATCGAGGTGAAGGCCGAGGTGAAGGGCGGGCAGGCTACCAACTACTACATGGTGCTGAACGGCAAGCGCGTCGACGCGTCGGCCAACCCGCCCAAGGCCGCCGATTCCTGCCTGAAATCCAAGAGCGTCAAGCTGCCCTACCAGAAGCAGGCGGCGGGCGCCTGCACCGGCAACCGCTTCCGCGTGGTGATCGACCGATCCGGCAAGCAGCCGGTGGCCCTGTTCTTCGGCCTGCACGGCGACGATTGGGCCTATTGCAGCGGCACGACGCTGGAAAAGGGCGCCTGACGAGGGTTGTAGGAAAGCGACCGGGAGACCGCGCATGACCGGCACCATCGCCCATCTGTCCGCCGCGGGGCTGTTCCTGCTGCTGACGCATTTCGGCATTTCCAGCACGCCGCTGCGCGCGGCGCTGGTCGGACGGTTGGGCGAGAAGCCCTATCTCGGCCTCTATTCGCTGCTCTCGGCGCTGGCCTTCTGGTGGCTGGTGGCGGCCTACAACGCGGCGCCCCATGTGCCGGTGTGGCCGCCCGCCGGCGGGCTGGCCTGGGTGCCGGTCCTGATGGTGCCGGTCGCCCTGTTCCTGCTCGTCGCCGGGCTATCCACCCCGAACCCGACCTCGGTCGGGCAGGAGAAGCTGCTCTCCGGAGACCGGGAGCCGGTCCGCGGCATCCTGCGGGTGACGCGCAACCCGTTCCTGTGGGGCGTCGGGTTGTGGGCGGTCGCCCATATGGTGCCCAACGGCGATCTCGCCTCGCTGATCCTGTTCGGCACGCTCGCCCTGCTGGCGCTGGGCGGCAGCGTCCTGATCGACGCGAAGCTGGCGCGGCGGCTGGGGGCGGAGTGGGACCGCTACGCCGCGCGCACCTCCAACCTGCCTTTCGCGGCGATCCTGGCCGGGCGCCAAAGCCTCGTCTGGAAGGAGATCGGCTGGTGGCGCCCGGCGGTGGCTCTGCTGGTCTATGGCGGGCTGCTGCACCTGCACCGGATGCTGTTCGGCGTGTCGCCGCTGCCCTGGTGACGGTCCGTCAACCCGCCGCTGTTTCGCCCGCCTCCGTTCAGAAGGTCATGCCGCGCACCTGATCGCGCAGCGTGTTGCGGGCGGTGTCGGCCTCCTTGCGGGCGGTGCCCAGTTCGCGGGACAGGCCGTCCAGGCGGGTTTCCTGCTCGCCCATCTTGGCGATGGTCCGCTTGAACAGGTCGCTGTCGCGCGGCAGCGTGGCGAGGTTCTGGCGCAGCCGCTCCTGCTCCTTGCCGATCTCCGCCTGTTCGCGCTCCAGCTCGGCGACGCGGCGCTCCTTGTCGGCGACGGCGCCGCGCAAGGTCGCGACCTTGCCCAAGGCCTCGCGCGCCGCGGGCGGCAGCTCCGTGGAGGAGGCGTAGGCCCGCACCTGCTCCGGCGACATCTCCGAGATGCCGAAGCGTTCGATCCGCGGCCGCTCCAGCGCGACCGACAGGGTCACCGTCTGGCCGGCGGGCACCGCCACCGGCAGGCGGTAGGCGTCGGCGGTCAGGTCCGGGGCGGCCCCATCCGAAGGCTGCACCAGCTCCCAGCCGGAACGCCGCGGATGCTCGACGATGACGGTGCGGTCCTCGCCCGCCGCGCCGGCGATCCGGTAGGTGGTGGTCTGGCGGTCGGTCACGGTCAGCTGCAGCACCCCGTCGGCCAGGGTGGCGCGGGAGAGGGTGCGGCTGGGCTGCTCGGAGCGGTCCACCGTCACCGCCTGATCCACCGCGAAGCTGAGGATTCGGCTCTCGCCCGCCGGCAGGGTGGCCAGCCGCGCGTCGCCCACATAGGCGGCGGCCCCGCCCAGCCGTTCATAGAGCGTCAGCACGCCCGGCGGCAGGCCGGTCTCGCCCGAGTCGCCGTTGCTGAGGCGCAGCGCGGCCAGCGGGTGGCGCGGCTGGGTGTTGGGCTGGTAGAGCGACAGCCGCTCCGCCGGGATGGCGCGGGCGGTGATCGGCATCATCATCGTGCCGCCGTTGGCCAGCGTCACCGGCTGCGGGTAGCGGAACAGCACCTGTGCCGTCGCCTCCGTGCTCTCGGCGGGGGTGGTCTCCGCCGCGCGCTGGGGCATCGCCCCGGCGAAGGGCGCGCTCATGGCCGGCGCCGGGGCGGGCGGGGGCGGGGCGGCCATGGCGGTCGGGGCGCCGGACTCGGCGGCGGCGCGCGAGCGGACGGCCGAATCCTGCGCCTTCGCCATCACGTCGGCGGCCACCGCGCCCTCGTCGGGAGGCGGCAGGACGCGGCCCAGAACCTCCACCGGCACCTCCGGCCGGTTCACGAAATAGGCGGAGTAGAGCGCCTGCCGGAAGGTGACCGGGTTGCCCGACGCCACCGACAGCTCCACCCCCTTCCAATCGTCGCCGCTGAGATTCTCCAGCACGGCCCAGCCCTGAAGATCGCCCGTGCCGCCCTCGGTTCCCTTTGCCGATCCGGGCGCCGATCCGGGCGCCGATTCGGGCAGGGTCAGGCGGTAGGTCGCCTTCCACAGCGGGGCGGCGACCACATAGGCGACGCGCACGGTCCGCTCGGCGCCCGCGTCCGTCTGCGGGGCGGTGGTGCGGATGGTCAGGCGCCGCCGCTCCTTGCCCGCGGCTCCGGCGACGGCGGCCAGCGCCGAGTCGAGCTGCGCCTGCACCCGCGGATCGGCGAAGCGCAGGGAGTCGGTCTCCTCCAGGACGAGCTGGCGCAGCCCCTCCGCCGTCATCAGGCTGACGCGGTTGCGGGTGACGGTGCCGCCGCCGTTGGGAAGCTGGGTGTATTCCTCGGTCACCGAGAGCAGCCGGCCCGACACCGCGCGGGAGCCGCTGGTCTGCACCTCCGCCCCCTTCATGGCGTTCAGCAGGGCGGTGGGGGAGGCGAGATCCTCCGGCGTGAAGGGCAACTCGCGGAAGGCGGTCTCCAGCGGTTCCTGCCCCGGCAGGTCCACCGTGCCGATGCCGCCGCGGTCGTCGTAGACCACGATGCTCTTCAGCACGTCGTCCACCTGATCGCGGCGCACCTCCAGGGTCAGCGCCGCATCGCCGGAGACGCGCGCCTCATGCTCGAAATAGCCGACGCCGCCGGTGGACAGCAGCACCCGCTTCAGCGCCAGCGCTCCCGGCGGCTGGTCCGCCGCCAGGGCGGGCGCGGCCAGCAGCGGCACGGCAAGGGTGAAGAGGGCGGCTTTCGTGATCCCGGACATGCGGGCTTCTCCCGTTATGGACGATTGGGCGCTCTTGGCCTGACTGGCTGGGCCTGACAGATTGGGCCCGACTGGCTGGGCCCGGCTTCCTGGCCCGGCTTACGCTTGGATTTGGGAAAGATTTGGGCAGACGGAAAGACGCAAACCGCGCCGACATGCCGCGGAACCGCCGCCGGTCAGGCTTTGTGCGGGTTCGGCGCTCTGTGACATAAAGGCGCCAAGGCGGTTTTGCTGACTATAAAGAACACGAACAATAAGGGATGGAAGCGCCATGGATCGTGGCGGGAGCAACGCCGAAGGAATGCCCGGCGGCTGGTGGAACACCGGTGCGCGGGCCCTCGTGGCGGGGGGTGCGGGCGCTCCGGACCGGCGGTGGGTGTTCGTGTCCGGCACCTCCGGCTTCGATGCGGAGCGCCGGACGATGGCTGGCGACGTGGAGGAGCAGGCGCGCCAGACCCTGCGCAACATCCGCGGGACTCTGCGGCGGTCGGCGGCGGATTTGTCGGATGTGGTGCGGATGCGGGTCTATCTGGCGGATGCCGCCGATTTTGCCCGGGTTCAAGAGGTCCTGGCGGAGGCGTTCCGCGACCGCCCGCCCATCGGCACGACCATGGTCTGCCCGCTCGCCGACCCGCGCATGAGAATCGAGATCGAGGTCACCGCCCGCTGTTGAACGTTCCGCGTTCCCGTATCATACGTCGCCGACCAGCGTGCGCGCCGATTCGATGTGGCGGCGGGCTTCGGTGAGCAGCGCGCGATGCTGGGCCAACGCTTCGCGGATCGGCAGGCGGTTGTTGTAGACGCGCACCTCGTTCAGCAGGCGGTCGGCGCGGTCGAGATGGGCCATCCGTTCCAGGCATTGGTCGAGCACGAACATCGTTATTCCCCTTCGGTGCGGGCTTTTGCCTTTCGCCTCGCGGCAGAGAGGAATAAACCAACCTGTGATGACCGCGTGATTTCAGGAAACCGGCTTTTTCGTTTCGATCGCGCGGCAGGATGTTTCAGCCGATTCACCCATCGGTCGTGCGGCGAGTGCCTGTTACGGGCTTGTAACCGATTGCGTGCACCCATGGCGGTGAGCTATGAAGAGGACGGGAGGTAACGGCCATGCACATTCTCGCGGTCGATGACGATGAGCCGGTGCGCGAACTTCTGGAGTCCTATCTGGCTTCGGAAGGCTACCGCGTGACCACCGCACCGGACACGGCCGCGGCGAAGAAGGCGTTGGAGAGCGATTCCGTCGATCTGGTGGTCTGCGACCTGCGGCTTCCCGACGGCGACGGGCTGGGGCTGGTCCGCCAGATCCGCACCGAATCGCACATTCCCGTCATCATCCTGTCGTCGAAGGACCAGGATGTGGACCGCATCGTCGGGCTGGAACTGGGCGCCGACGATTACCTGACCAAGCCGTTCAACCCGCGCGAGTTATTGGCCCGCATCAAGGCCGTGCTGCGCCGCGTTTCCGGCGAGGGGCGCCCCCCGCGCAGCCCCGACGACCTGCGCGCCGTCGTGCAGTTCGCCAATTGGGAATTGGACCTGACCGCCCAGCGCCTGCGCAGCCAGGACGGGCGCGAGGTGGAGCTGACCAAGGCGGAGTTCGGTCTGCTCGCCGCCTTCGTGAAGCGCCCGCAGCGCGTGCTGACCCGCGACCAGCTTCTGGACCTGACCCGCGCCGACGGGGCCGAGGTGTTCGACCGCTCCATCGATGTGCTGATCCTGCGGCTGCGCCGCAAGATCGAGGCGAATCCGAAGGAGCCGCGCATCATCAAGACCGAGCGCGGCGCCGGCTACGTCTTCGACGCCAAGGTGAAGACGGTCTGATCACTCGGAAGACCGTCTGACCGTTCGGCGGATCATGTGGGGATCGGCCAGCCGGCGGCTGGACGGAACCTCCGGCGCGCGCTAGCCTTTCCGGAAAAGCAGAACCGGGAGGATGCGCGGATGGCCGACCCCATCGATTTCTATTTCGACTTCGCCTCGCCCTACGGCTATTTCGCCAGCCGCCGCATCGAGGAGCTGGCTGCGGCGCATGGCCGCACTGTCACCTGGCGCCCGATCCTGCTCGGCGCCATCTTCAAGGTGACGGGGATGAAACCGAACCTCCAGCAGCCGTTGCGCGGCGAGTATCTGGTCCATGACGTGGGCCGCATCGCCCGGCTGACCAACGCGCCCTTCACCTACCCCGACTCGGCCCCCGCCAACAGCGTCGCCGCGTCGCGCGCCTTCTACTGGCTGACCGACGAGCATCCCGAGCAGGCGAAGCTGCTGGCCCGCACCCTCTACCACGCCCATTGGGGGGAGGGGCGCGACATCGGCCCCGCCGAAACGGTGGTGGAGATCGCCGGCACGCTCGGCCATGACCGGGCGGCGGTGGCCGCGGCCCTGCAGGACCAGACGGTCAAGGACCGCCTGCGCGCCGAGAACGACGCCGCGGTGGACCGGGGCGTGTTCGGGTCCCCCTTCGTGATCGTCGACGACGAGCCCTTCTGGGGCTGGGACCGGCTGGACATGGTGGAGCGCTGGCTGAGCACCGGCGGCTGGTGAGCCCGCCACAAAGCCTGTTGGGGGAGGGTGGTTGAAAGTCCTGCCATCGGGACCGGCCATGGCGCTATAAGGTGGGCACCACCGACAACCGGTTCGCGCATGGACCAGATCCTCCCCGACCGCCGCACCAGCAAGGCCGCCGGCCCCGCCCATACGCCCCGGCCGCGCGCCCGCCGATCCTGGCTGACCGGCGCGGTGTTGACCGCGCTGATGCAGGGAATGATCGCCCTGTCCATCCGCTCGGTGTCGGGCGATCTGGCCTTCGCCCTGCTGGGGTCGGTCGGCCTCGTCGTCGGGGCATTCCACTATCTGTTTCCGGGAAGCCAGTTCTTCAGCCTGGCCCTGGCGAACTTCATCGGCGTCTACGCCTGCGTCTTCGTCTTCTTCCTGGAAAGCAACTTCCACAGCATCCCGTCGCACATCCAGGCCGCCGCCTTCGCGATTCCGCTGATCGCCTTCCTGGGGGGCGCGTGGTGGCGGGCCGACACGATCCGCAGCATCGTGATGTCGCGGCGGCTGCGCGACGGCGGGCATTTCGACCGCATCTTCCTGTGGATGGCCTCGGTCTGGGGCATCGGCGCGCTGACCTTCCTGCTGCCGGGGCGGGAGGTGTCGCCGGAGATGCTGACGGCGATCTTCCTGCTGTCGATGTCCGCCATCGGAGTCGTCGTCGCCCTGGTCGCCCGCGACATCGCCGTCTTCCTGCTCGACGCCGGGCTGCTGTTCGAAGGCTTCTTCCAGCAGGCGGCCCGGCTGGTGCTGCCGGCCTTCGCCTTCCTGACCTTCTATTCGCTGTGCATCATCATGTTCGGCGCCTTCTACACCATCCTCGACCGCTTCATGGTGGAGCCGAACTTCATCATCGACGGCGTGCGCCGCGACCTGACCTTTCCGGAGGGGCTGTACTTCTCGCTGGTGACCTTCGCCACGGTCGGCTACGGCGACATCCACCCGGTGACGGGCGCGGTGCGGCTGATCTGTGGGGTCGAGATCGTGATGGGCGTCCTGCTGCTGCTGTTCGGCTTCAGCGCCATCATCGGCCACGCCGCCCCGCGGGACCGCCGCGACCGCGACGGTCCCCTCTGAAGCGCATCAGGGGGCGAGGAACACCGTCTCGGCCTGATGGACCACCCCGTCCGACAGGCGGGTCAGGGTGAGGGTCAGCGGCATGGAGCCGGCCACCGCCGCACCCGCCGGGGCGCGGACATGGATGCGGTGGGTCTGCACCGTGTCGGGTTCGGCGCCCAGCACCGGCGCCGCGCCGCCGGCCGCCCCGCTATCGACCGCCCCGCCACCAACCGCCCCGCCACCAACCGCCGTCACCGTGGCGCCTCGCGGCCCCGAGACGGTGAGGCGATAGCCCTGCGGGGCACGGGTCATGTTGGAGATCTTGACCGTGTAGCTGTTCTGGATGGCGCCGTCGGACAGGGTGACGTAGAGCGGCGCCCGGTCGCGCAGAACGGAGACGTCCACCGTCGGCTCCAGCAGCACGCCGATGGTCATCATCCCGCCGACCACCAGCATCACCAGCGAATAGATGATGGTGCGCGGGCGGACCAGCCGGTAGGGCTCCGGCTTGCGGGCCACTGCCTTGGCCTCCTGGGCGGCCTGGGTGTCGTAGCGGATCAGCCCGCCGGGGCGCCCGATGCGGCCCATCACGTCGTCGCAGGCGTCGATGCACAGGCCGCAGCTGATGCAGTCCATCTGCAGGCCGTCGCGGATGTCGATGCCGGTCGGGCAGACCTGGACACAGGCCTTGCAGTCAATGCAGTCGCCGAGGCCTTCGGCGGAGCGCTCCGCCCAGCTCTGCTCCTTGCGCAGCGGCGCCCGGCCGTCGCCGCGCCAATCCTGATAGGTGACGGTGAGGCTCTCGTCGTCGAGCAGGGCGGCCTGGATGCGCGGCCAGGGGCAGACATAGACGCACATCTGCTCCCGCATGAAGCCGGCCATGGCGTAGGTGCAGGCGGTCATGAACAGGATCCAGCCCGTCGCCACCGGCCCCGGCTGGAAGCGCAGCAGATCCGCGACATAGCCCGGCGCGTCGACGAAATAGAACAGGGCCGAGGCCCCGGTCGCCAGGGCGATCAGCAGCCAGACCGCGTGCTTGGCCGTCTTCCTGGCCAGCCAGTTGGCGTTGCGCGGGCCCTTGTCCAGCCGGATGCGGGCGCCGCGGTCGCCCTCGATCCATTCCTCCACCTTCACGTAGAGGTCGGTCCACACCGTCTGCGGGCAGGTGTAGCCGCACCAGACCCGGCCGGCGAGCGCGGTGGCCAGGAACAGGCCGACCGCCGCCAGGATCATCGCGCCGGTCAGGTAGTAGATGTGCTGCGGCCAGAGTTCGAGGGCGAACAGGTAGAAGCGCTGGCTGTCCAGGTCGAACAGGATCGCCTGGTTCGGCAGGCCGGCGCCGCGGTCCCAGCGCAGCCAGGGCAGCAGCATGAACAGCGCCAGCAGGCCCACCATCAACGCCGACTTGATCCGCCGGAACCGGCCGCGCGCCGCCTTCGGGTAGATTTTCTGATGCGGTGCGTAGAACGGAACCGGGGTGGACGGTTCCGGGGTTGACGGGGTCGGGATTGACTGGGCCGGAGCGGAGGGCGGCGGGGGAAGGCTGGACGAGCGGGCGAGATTCTGCATGGCGTGCCTCTGCGCAAACATCCGGACCACCCGAGCGGTGGCCTGCGGCATGGCGCCGACTGTATGCCTTCAATCGCCAAATCCGCAAGTGCGATTGAATGCATTCAATGGAGGCTGTGTATGGAAAATCCTGATTCTTCGGGAGGCGATCCCAGCAATGCGACACTCTGAAGCAGGCTGTTGACCGGATTCAGATGATGACGCCCGCGGTGGCGGGGGGCAGGACCAGGGCGTCGGCCAGGATCTCCAGCGCGCGGCGGGTCTCGTCGCGGTCCAGCGGCGCGCCCAGGCAGAAGCGCAGCGCCGCGGGCACGTCCGGGGTGGTGGCGAAGGCTTCCGCGGCCACCGCGGAAATGCCCCGGCTGCGCAGATGGGCGGTGAACTCCCCGCCGGTCCAGCCGTCCGGCAGGGTGAGCCAGAGATGGAAGGCCTCCCGCTTGGTGACGATCCGCTCGGCCGGCAGCAGCGATTCGGCGAGCGCCCGGCGGGCCATGGCCTCGGTCCGGATGGCGTCGCGCACGGCCTCCGCGGTGCCGTCGGCGATCCACAGCCGGGCGATGGCGGCGGACAGGGGGGCGGCGATCAGCGTGGTCGCCCGCTGGGCCACCGCCACCCGGCGGGCCTGCCGGGCGTCGGGCGCCGCCACATAGGCGATGCGCAGCGCCGGGGACACGCATTTGGCAAGCCCGGCGACGTGATAGGTCAGCTCCGGCGCGAAGGCGGCCAGCGGCGGCGGCGCCGCTTCGGGCAGCGGGCCGTAGATGTCGTCCTCGATGACCGGAACGCCGTGGTCGCGCAGCGCCGCGGCCACCGCCCGCCGCCGCTCTTCCGGCATGGTCGCGGTGGTCGGGTTGTGGAAGGTCGGGATGCAGTAGAGCGCCTTGGGCCGGTGCTCGGCCAGCGCGGCGCGCAGGGCGTCGGGATCGATGCCGTCCGCGTCCATCGGCACGCCGACCACCCGCAGCCCGAGCTGCGCCGCGGCGGCGCGGAAACCGGGATAGGTCAGCGCCTCCGCGCAGACCGTGTCGCCGGGGCGGGCCAGGGCGGAGAGCAGGGCGAGCAGGGCGGCCTGCGTGCCGGGGGCCACCAGCACCCGCTCCGCCGTCAGGCCGGGTAGGCGATGGCGCAGCCAGCGGACCGCCGCCTCCCGGTCGTCCGGGCTGTCGGCCCCGTCCGGGTAGCGCAGCAGGTCCGGCAGGCCCAGAGCCGCGGTGGCCGCGGCGATGCCGCGGTTCATGCGGGCGGTCAGCGCGGCGGAGTCCTCCGGTTGCGGCGGCTGGTTCATCGCCATGCTGACGGCCAGCGGCACCGTCGCAACGGTGGTGTGCGGCTCCGCGGCGAAAGGCGGGGGAACATGGCCCGTCTTGCGCACGAAGGTGCCCTGCCCGACCCGCGCGTCGACCAGCCCGCGGTGGCGCGCCTCCCCGTAGGCGCGGCTGACGGTGGTGAAGTCGATGCCCAGCCGGTCGGCCAGGATCCGCTGCGGCGGCAGCCGGTCGCCGGGCCTCAGCCGCCCCGTCCCGATGTCCGCCGCGATGGCGTCCGCGATGGCGATGTAGACGGGCCGGCTGCGGTCCTCCAGGGACGGCGCCCAATCGATGGCTTGGGAGGCGGGCTGGGAGGCGTTTGGGGCGGGGATGGAGGGAAGCGGCGGCATGGCGGTCCTTGCGGGGGCGGAGCGCTCCCTTCCAGACATAAGGCCTGGAATTGTATGGATTGTCAATATGAGTGTCGGGAAAGTTCGACCGGCGGCGTCATCACCGCAGCGGCGGCGCCGTTCCTCCCACCGCGACGACCGGCTCCACAGCCAAGGCGCGCGCAGAAAAAAGGCCACCGGGGCGGACCCCGATGGCCTTCGAGTCTAGGGAGGAAACGTCCAGGACGTCGCGCCAGCCGCCGCAACGGCGGCCCACAACGCTTGAACACAAGAGGAAGCATACTAATATATTAATATGAAAGCAAGGGGGAAATCGAGGGTGGCAATCCATTTTCGATGCCGGCCCGCGATATCGCCGCTCCCGCTTCCATCCCGCCACGGCGACGGGATGGAAGCGGCGCCCGCCGAGGTCAGCCGCTGTTGCGCAGGCCGGCGGCGACGCCGTTGATCGACATCAGGATGCCGCGCCGCACCCGCTCGTCGCTGCTGCCGGCGCGGTGGCGCCGCAGAAGCTCGACCTGGACGTGGTTCAGCGGGTCCATGTAGGGGAAGCGGTTGCGGATCGACCGCGCCAGCAGCGGGTTCTCGCCCAGCAGCTCGTCATGGCCGGCGATGGCCAGCAGATGGCGGCGGGTGCGCTGCCACTCCTCGCGGATGCGGCCGAAGATGCGCTCGCGCAGTTCGACGTCCTCCACCAGCTCGGCGTAGCGCGAGGCGATGGCGAGGTCGCTCTTGGCCAGCACCATGTCCATGTTGGACAGCAGCGACTTGAAGAAGGGCCAGGCGCGGTTCATGCGCTGGAGCAGGGCGAGCCCGTCCGGCTCCTCCTTCAGCCACGCTTCCACGGCGCTGCCGAAGCCGTACCAGCCCGGCAGCATCAGGCGGCACTGCGCCCAGGAGAAGACCCACGGAATGGCGCGCAGGTCCTCGATGCGGTCCGACTTGGTGCGCGAGGCCGGACGGCTGCCGATGTTCAGCGTGGCGATTTCCGAGATCGGGGTGGCCGTGCGGAAATACTGGGTGAAGCCCGGCGTCTCGTAGACCAGCCCGCGGTAGGCACCGAAGGCCAGCTCCGACAGCCGCTCCATCGCCGCGTAGAAGGACTCCGCCGGCTCGACGCGGTTCTCCAGGTCGAGCAGGGTGGCCTCCAGCGTCGCCGCGGTCAGGACCTCCAGGTTGCGCTGCCCGACCTCCGGACGCCCGTACTTCGACGCGATGACCTCGCCCTGCTCGGTGATGCGGATCTGGCCGGACACCGCGCCGGTCGGCTGGGCCAGGATGGCCTGATAGCTGGGGCCGCCGCCGCGGCCGACCGAGCCGCCGCGGCCGTGGAACAGCCGCATGCGCACGCCGTGGCGGTCGAACAGCTTCGCCAGCTCGATCTCCGCCTTGTACAGCTCCCAGCCGGAGGTCAGGAAGCCGCCGTCCTTGTTGCTGTCCGAATAGCCGAGCATCACCTCCTGCTCGTCCCCGCGCGAGGTGACCAGGGCGCGGTAGGCGGGCAGGGTGAACAGCCGCTCCATCGTCGCCGGGGCCTGCCGGAGATCCTCGATGGTCTCGAACAGCGGGACGATGTTGAGGCCGAGCGCCGGGTCGCCCTCCGCCCCTGGACGCAGCAAGCCGGATTCCTTGAGCAGAAGCGCCACCTCCAGCAGGTCGGACGCGCCGTCCGTCTTGGAGATGATGCTGTTCGGCAGGGCGGCGGGTCCGTAGGTCTCGCGCAGCTGGCGGGCGGCGAAGAAGATCGCCAGTTCGCCCGCCGTCTCCTCCGAATAGTCGTGGTAGGGCGAGTGGAGCGGGCGCGGGCTCTGGATTTCCTCGGCCAGCAGGGCGATGCGCTCGTCCTCCGACAGGGCGGCGTAGTCGGCGCAGCGCCCGGCGACGGCCAGCAGCTCCGCCACCGTGCGCTGGTGCACGTCGGAGTTCTGGCGCAGGTCGATGGGCGCCAGATGGAAGCCGAAGGTCTTGACCGCGATGATCAGGCGGCGCAGCCGCCCGGCGGCCAGACGGCCCGCCCCGTGGGCCTTCAGCGAGGCGGCCAGAATCTCCAGATCGGCCAGCAGCTCGGCGCTGGTGGCGTAGGGATCGCCCTTGCCGACCGCGTTGCGCAGCGCCTCATGCTGGTCGAGCGTGCGCGAGGTGGCCGCCAGACGGGCGTAGATGCCGGTCAGGGCGCGGCGGAACGGCTCGTCGGCGCGGTGCGGCGAATGGTCGGGCGAGCGCTTGGCCAGCTCCTCCAGCTCGGGCGAGGTGCCGAGCAGCAGTTCGGACAGCGGCAGCTCGCCGCCCAGCTCGTGGATCTCGGTCAGGTAATGCTCGAGGGCGGCGGTGGATTGCAGGCGCATCGCCTCGCGCAGGATCGGCGCGGTGACGAAGGGGTTGCCGTCGCGGTCGCCGCCGATCCAGGAACCGATGCGGAAATAGGGCGGCAGCGACCAGTCCCGGTCGGGGAAGCGCTTGGCCAGCAGATCCTCGAAGCGGCAGAACAGCTTCGGCAGCTCGGCGAAGAAGGTGTCGGTGTAGTAGGAGATGCCGTTCTTCACCTCGTCGATCACGGCGAGGCGCTGCGGGCGCAGCATGCGGGTGCGCCACAGGGTCAGGATGGCCTCCTGAAGCGCGTCCATGTTGGCCTCCGCCTCCTCCGGCGTCAGGCGGGAGCGGTCGCGGGTGTCCAGCAGGGAGGCCACCTTGTGCTCCAGCGCCAGAATGCTCTTGCGCTGGACCTCGGTCGGGTGGGCGGTCAGCACCGGGCTGACCTGGGCGATCTCCAGCATGCCGGCCAGCCGGTCCGGCGCGACGCCGGCGGCCTCCAGCCGCTCCAGCGCGTAGGGCAGGGTGCCCTCGCGCGCCGGCGAGCCGGCGATGGCGTGGTCGCGGGTGCGGCGGATGTGGTGCTGGTCCTCGGCGATGTTGGCGAGGTGCAGGAAGTAGGAGAAGGCGCGCACCACCGACATCATCGTATCGCGCGGCAGGCCGTTCAGGATCTCGGCCATCTCGCGGCGGGCGGAGTCGTCGTCGTCGCGGTTGAAGCGGACCGAGGCCTGACGCACGCTCTCGATGACGCCGTAGACGCCGTCGCCCTCCTGCTCGCGCACAGTGTCGCCGAGCAGGCGGCCGAGCAGGCGGATGTCCTCGCGCAGCGGGAAATCCTTGTCGTCGGTGCCGGTTTCGGCGTCGGTGACCGGAGCGGTGGGGCGGAGGGCGGCGTCGGTGGTCATCGTGGGTCGCTCCGGCTGTGCGAAGGTGGAACCGTCGAAAAAGGATATGCGTGCAACTGTAAAGCAGTTTGCTGCACCCGCTAAAGCCCTTTTTCCCTTGTGGGAGAACGGCTTCGGCATGGTTGCGGACGCCGCCGCCCGGGGGCGCCGGTTGCGCTGCGGCGTACGCACAGATCTATCACCTGGAGGAGGGACCCGCCACGGCGGCGCGCGATCCTTCCGCCATGCGGTGACGGCGGCTGTCCAGCGCCGCAGTTATACTAGTATATCAAATCCGCTGGCAAGACTCGCGGCCTGTTCAGGGCGCGCCGAACCGTCCCGGCGGCAGGCCGGCGACGCCGGGCGTGCAGACGAACAGCCCGCCGGCCAGCGGTTCCCCGGCCGGCGCGTCATGGGTCGTGGTGGCGGCGGCGGCGGTGATGAACAGCCGGTCCAGGGCCGGCCCGCCGAAGGCGCAGGAGGTGACGTTGGACACCGGCAGCCGCACCACCCGGTCCAGCGTCCCGTCCGGCCGGAAGCGGCTGACCCGCCCGCCGCTCCAGTGGGCGACCCAGAGATGGCCCTCGGCGTCGCAGGTCATGCCGTCGGGATAGCCGTCGTCCTCGCCGAAGCGGATGTGGACGCGCTTGCCGGACAGGGCGCCGTCCGCGGCCAGGGCGAAGGCGTGGATGGTCCGGGACGGGCTGTCGGTGTGGTAGAGCGTCCGGCCGTCCGGGGACAGGGCCGGGCCGTTGCTGACCGTGTAGCCCTCGTCCACCCGTGCCACGGAACCGTCCGGCCCGACGCGATAGAGTGCGCCGGAGGCGTCCTGCTCCGCGTCGTCCATGCTGCCCACCCACAGCCGGCCTGCGGCGTCGGCCATGGCGTCGTTCAGCCGGTTGCCGGGCGCGTCCTCCTCCAGCCGCATCAATTCAGGGCCCACCGAGAGCCGGTCGCCGTCCAGCGTCAGGCCGACGAGCCGGCGGGAGCGCAGCCCAGCGACGAAGCCGCCGCCGTCCGCCCGCTCGACCAGCCAGCAGGCGGCCTCCTCCAGAGGCCAGTCGCGCCCCGTCCCATCGGCGGGGGTGTAGCGCAGCAGGCGCGACCCGCGGATGTCCACGGCGAACAGGGCGTCGCGCGACGGCGACCAGACCGGCCCCTCGCCGAGCTGCGCGTTCGCCTCCCAGACACAGTGAGCGTCCATGGTCCCGGTCTCCTTCCTTGTCTTGGGTGGCGTTGTCTTTGGCGGCGGTCCTGCGGGACGCCGCGGGTCTTTTCGTCACAGGCCCGGGGTGGCTTTCGCGGCAAGTCTTTTGCAGCGTTCCGGCGCGGGAAGTGGCAAAAAGAGCGCGTGGCGTTCGCCGGTCCCATGCCCATATGGGGCTTGACCGAACGATCGAACCGACGTTTGAACCGACGTTTCAAGGCAGTATTTTTCCGAGGGAGGAATTCACCCATGTCTGCCCCGACCCGACTGAAGCCCGGCGTCGTGACCGGAGAGGACTACCGCGCGCTGATCGCCGCCTGCCAGGACGGCGGTTACGCTCTGCCGGCGGTCAACGTGGTCGGCACCAACGGCATCAACGCCGTCCTCGAAGCGGCGGCGAAGAACCGCTCCGACGTGATCGTGCAGCTGTCCAACGGCGGCGCCCGCTTCTACGCCGGCGAAGGCATGAAGGACGCGCTCCAGGCCCGCATCCTGGGCGCCGTGTCGGCGGCCCAGCACGTCCATCTGCTGGCCGAGCAGTACGGCGTCTGCGTCGTCCTGCACACCGACCACGCGAACAAGGGCCTGATCCCCTGGGTCGAGGGCATGATCGGCCATGGCGAGGAGCATTTCCGCCGCACCGGCCGTCCGCTGTTCAGCTCGCACATGCTCGACCTGTCGGAGGAGTCGCTGGACTTCAACCTGTCGGAATGCGCCCGCATCCTCAAGCGCCTCGCCCCGCTGGGCATGAGCCTGGAGATCGAGCTGGGCGTGACCGGCGGCGAGGAGGACGGCATCGGGTCGGAGGACCTGGACGCCGCCAACAACGCCCACCTCTACACCCAGCCGGAAGACGTGCTGCGCGCCTATGAGGAGCTGTCGCCCATCGGCCATTTCTCGGTCGCGGCCTCCTTCGGCAACGTGCACGGCGTCTACGCCCCGGGCAACGTGAAGCTGCGTCCGGAGATCCTCGGCGCCTCGCAGTCGCTGGTGTCGGAGCGTCACGGCGGCGGCGCCAAGCCGCTGGCCCTGGTGTTCCACGGCGGTTCGGGGTCGGAGAAGGAGAAGATCGCCCAGGCGGTCGGCTTCGGCGTGTTCAAGATGAACATCGACACCGACACCCAGTTCGCCTTCGCCGAGTCCATCGGCGGCTTCGTGCTGGAGAACGAGGCGGCCTTCCGTCACCAGATCGACCCGCAGTCGGGCAAGCCGCTGAAGAAGCTGTACGACCCGCGCAAGTGGCTGCGCCTGGGCGAGCAGGGCATGGTCCGCCGTCTCGACGAGGCCTTCGCCGATCTGGGCGCCGCCGGCAAGTCGCTGGCCGGCTGATCGGTCTTGGGAGTGGGGGTGGGGGCCCGGCACGGCCGCCCACCCCTACACCGACGGCACGACCCCGATCACCGGCTCCGGCGGCGTCGCAAGCATCGCCGGAGCCGGGGGCGCCGTGAAGTCCACGGCCAACTGATCGATCGTCATCGACCCGGCGCCCGCCGCCACCTCCGCGCCGAACTGGAAGCCCAGAATCCAGTCCGTCTCGCTGACGATGCCGCGGGATTGAAGCTCGTCCAGCAGCCCATCCAGGTCCAGCGTCCCGGCCAACCGGTCGTCGCCGTATTGCAGGACCGTGTATTCCCAGTCGATCGGATTGCCGTCCACCCCGCCGCTGAACACCGGCTTGTTCCACAGGGTGGCGTTCCCCTGCGCGTCGCTCAGCGTGGCGACCGGGTCCCCGGCGGGGGTGAAGTAGCCGCTGTGCAGCCAGACCATCACCTCGTCGGTCACGCCCTCGATCCCCTTTTTCGGGTCGTCGCCGATCCACAGGCTGACGGCGACGTTGTAGAGGTTTGTCGCGCCGGTCAGCCCGACCTTGTAGGTCACGTCGAAATTGGGCAGGTCGGCGATCCGCGCCGGCAGGACCGTGCTGGTGGACGGTGCCCCGTTCCACGGATTGATGCCGTGCGTCAGCTCCGGATAGGCGCGCACCGGGTAATTCTCGTAGGTCAGGGCGCGCCGGCTGTCGTAGGGCCAGCTCCAGCTGATCGCCGTGCCGTTCGGAAAGGTCGCCTCGTCGATGGCGATGGACTGGGTGAAGTCCTTGCCGTTGCGGAAACCGCCCGGATTCCAGACATTGCTGCTGGCCGCCCAGTGGTTGGCCTCCAGGCGGTCGGCGCTTCCCGTCAGCGTCGTGGTCATGGCTGGTCCCCGCTCCGTCCTGCGTCGGGGGCTTCAACAGGGTCGGTCAAGGAAGATCGCGGCGGCGTTCAGCGCCCGGCGGACAGCCGGCGGTCGATGTCGCGCGCCAGCCGCTCCATCGGGCTCGCCGGCTCGATGGCGTCGAACCACTTGTTGTGCCAGTGGAAGCAGAAGGCGCCGGGAAAGAAGTTGTCGAGGTCGTAGGCGACCGGCGACGCCTTCATGAAGTCGTTGAAGTGAAGCACCGGGTTGTCGATCCACCCGGCGTCGAACCAGGGGCACGGCAGCACGAGGATGTCCATCGGCGTGTCGTACACCAGGCCGGCCTGCTGGAAACCCCAGCCGCAGCCACGGTTCCGGATGAACTCGATGTTTCCCTTCATCGCCTCCGACCGCGGCGTGGGGGAAATGTAGATCGCGCCGTTGGGATAGTTCTTCTGCTCCCACCGGTAGGCCAGGATCTTGCCGGGAAACTGGTTCAGGAGCGGCGTGACGCTTCTCAGGAACAGGCAGTCGAGGTCGAACCACACGCCGCCGTACTTGTAGAGAAGAATGTACCGGACGATGTCGGAATAGAAGGACGCGTCGATCGACCGTCCGAAAACATGCCCCTCAAGAAAGGTGCCGCGGCATTCGTCGCGCTCGGAAAAGGCGCGTATTTCGGCGTATTTTCTGATTTCGCGCCGATAGTCGTTGTCGGCGCCATTCTGCGTCCAGACGATGATCCTGTTCGCGCCGCCGCGGACGTTGAACAGATGGCAGCTTTTCACCGAAATCAGATGCTTCTCGTTCAGCGCGCCGTCCCAATAGGCGTGGAAGGTGAGCGGTTCGGCCGGAGGCGTCTCGTCCTTGATGAGCTTGGCGACCTCCAGCGCCAGAAGTTCATGGGAGAAATCCTCCGGTGCGAACCTCAGCACTTCCATCGATGGACCCTTCATGACGCCATTCTCGGGGAAAGCTCCCGCGAACGCCGTTATGCAACAGCTTCGGCACGGCAAGCAATCTCACCCCCCCCATGGAAGGCGGACGCCCGGGGACCGGACGCCCGCTTTTCCTGCAAAAGCCGTCACTTGCCCTTGCGGGTCAGCAGGAAGGCGAAGACCCCGATGGTGACGACGAACACGCTGACGGCGCCGACCAGGGCGATGTAGGTGGTGGTGTCGAAGTTCATGGCGCAACCTCCTTTGTGTGAAGACAGGCAGGGTCAGGGCGCGAGAAAGACCGTCTCGTGCTGGACGGTCAGCCCGTCCGGCTGGCGGGTGACGACGAAGGCCGCGGGGGTCGAGGGCTGGCGCAGCGCCTCCTTCGGCACGCGGACCAGCACGCGGTGGGTCGCCACGCTGTCGGGATCGGCCTGGACCAGGACGGCGCCTTCCGCCGCCTCGCCTTCGCCGCCGGCCACCGACAGGACGGCGCCGGGAAGCCCGGCGACGGACAGGCGGTAGGTCTGGGCCGCCCGCGTCATGTTCAGGACCTTGACCGTGTAGGCGTTCTGGACGTCGCCGTTGGACAGGGTGACGAACAGCGGCGCGCGGTCGCGCAGGATGCTCACGTCCACCGTCGGCTTCAGCACCAGCCCGGCGGCCATCATCCCGCCGACGACGGTCAGCAGCAGCGTGTAGATGATGGTGCGCGGGCGGACCGGCTTGAACGACGGCGTAGCGCCGTTGGCCCGCGCGATCTGGGCGTTCAGGGAATCGAAGCGGACCAGATCGCCGGGCCGCCCGATCTTCGCCATCACGCCGTTGCAGGCGTCCACGCACAGGCCGCAACCGATGCAGGCGAGCTGCGGGCCGTTGCGGATGTCCACCCCGGTCGGGCAGACATGGACGCAGGCCCCGCAATCGATGCAGTCGCCCAGCCCCGTCACCCTGCGCTCCTCCCAGCTCAGCGAGCGCTTCAGGTGGCCGCGGCCCTCGCCGCGCCAGTCCTCGTAGGTGACGGTCAGGCTCTCCTCGTCCTGCATCGCCGCCTGGAAGCGCGGCCAGGGGCACATGTAGATGCACACCTGCTCGCGCGCGTGGCCGGCCAGCAGATAGGTGGTCGCGGTGAACAGCCCGATGAACAGCAGCACGGTCGAGGACGCCTCGAACCGCAGCATCTCCAGCGCCAGGGTCGGGGCGTCGTTGAAGTAGAAGACCCAGGCGCCGCCGGTCAGCAGCGCGATCAGCAGCCAGGCGGCGTGCTTGGTTGCCTTCCTGCCCAGCTTGGCCGGCGACCAGGGGGCGTTGTCGAGGCGGATGCGGTCGCCGCGGTCGCCCTCGATCCGGCGCTCCACCCACAGGAACAGGTCGCTCCACACCGTCTGCGGGCAGGCGTAGCCGCACCAGACGCGGCCGGCGAGCGCGGTCGCCAGGAACAGGCCGATGGCCCCCAGGATCAGCGCGCCGGTCAGGTAATAGACCTGCTGCGGCCACAGCTCGATGAAGAAGAAATACAGGCGGCGGCCCGGCATATCCACCAGCACCGCCTGATCCGGCGCGTTGGGGCCGCGGTCCCAGCGTATCCAGGGGGTGACGTAGTAGAGGCCCAGCAGAAGGACCAGCGTCAGCCATTTCAGCCGGCGGAAGGTGCCGGCGACCGACTTCGGGTAGATCTTGTCGTGCTTGGCGTAGAGGCCGCTCCTGTGCGCGGGATCCGCGGGGTGGGGGGCGGTTCGCGGTTCGGTGGTGGAAACGCTCATCATGCTCGTCCGTGGTTCGGCCCGCGGACACATGGGCAGGGGGTAGGGCAGAGGGCGGGCCTTCCCCGCAGGCTAGGGAGACGGCGCGGCGCTGCCTTTGCGAATCCGCAAACGGATGGGGCGGGGCGTCGATTTTCGGTGGGGGACGCGGTGGGGGCGGGGCTATCCCCGGCTCAGGGCAGCAGGATCGCCGACTGCCATTGCTGGAGGAAGCGCTCCCGCTTCAGCCGGTCGAGAAACACCAGCAGGGCCGGGCTGAGGGCGATGGGGTGCAGCGGTGCCGCCGTGCTGGAGCGCAGGCCCGACGCCGAGGCCTCCCGCTTGATGCCGGAGGAGATGGCGTAGAGGGCGGAGCGGTCGGCCACCACCTCCTGCCCGCGCGGCGACAGCAGATAGTCGATGAACTGGCCGGCGAGCTGCGGCCGGGGCGCCGTCCGGGGGATCACCGCGACGCGGGAGATGACCAGCGTGTAGTCCTCCGGCACCACGATGCCGATGGGCGCCCCCGCCGCCGCCCGCGCCCGCGCGTAGGAGCCGAGGACGTTGTAGGCGATCAGCACCTCCCCCCGCTCGACCATGTCGAGGATGTCGCCGGAGCAGCAGGCGAGCCGCGCCTGGGCGTTCCCCATCATCGCGACGAGCTGCCAGTACTGGCCGAACAGCAGGGCGTCGTGGGAAGCCAGCAGGTAGCCGATGCCGCTGGTGGCGGTGTCGTAGGTGGCGACGCGCCGGCTGAAACGCGCCGGGTCGTCGCGCAGCAGCCGGATCAGCGCCGGGCGCGTGCGCGGCACCTCCGCGTCGGGCAGCAAGTCGCGGTTGTAGGCGATCACCGCCGGCTCGAAGGTGAAGCCGAACGCCTCGTCCCGCCAGTTCGCCCAGTCCGGCAGCGCGTCGGTCAGGGCGGAGCGGTGGGGCTGGGTGTAGCCGTCGTTGACCAGCTTCACCTGCAGGTCGGAGGCGGAGCTGATGAGCAGGTCGGGTGTCTCCGCCGCCCCCTTGGCCGCATCCCCCTTGGCCGCATCCCCCTTGGCCGGCATGGCCACCGCCTCGGCGTAGAGGTCGGCGGTGTCCATGTCCTTGTACTCGATGGTGACGTCGGGGTGGAGCTGCTGGAAGTCGAGGACCAGCGGCTCGATCGCCTGCCGGTCGGTGGCCGAATGGATGCGCAGCCGCTCCCGCTCGCCGCCGGGGGCGGGGTAGGTGAGCAGTTGCGCCGCCTGCGCCCAGGGGGACCAGAGCAGGGCGCAGAGGACCAGCAGGGGCAGCAGGGCCCGCGCCGCGCTTCCCCCCGCCGGGACGGCGCCGTCCGCCGCCGGGAAGTCGATGCGGGCGACCAGCCCGCCGCCGGGACGGTCGAGCAACGCGAAATCCGCCCCGTGCGCCTCCACCACCGAGGTGACGATGGCGAGGCCCAGACCGCTGCCCGCCACCCCGGCGGCGGAGCTGCCGCGCCCGAACCGCTCCAGCACGCGGCGCTTCTCGGCGTCCGGCACGCCGGGGCCGCGGTCGGCGATCTCCACGCGCAGGCCGCGCCCCTCCGGCCGGGTTGTCAGCGACAGGTCGATGGGGCCGGACGGGCCGGCGTACTTCACCGCGTTGTCGAGCAGATTGGTCAGCGCCTCGCGCAGGCTGATGGCGTCGCCGGGGACGGTGGCCGGCTCGGCGGCGCGGTCGATGTCCAGGCGGATCGCCGTGTCGCCGGCGACCGCGCGGGCGCGCTGGAACACCTGCTCCAGCAGGGCGCCGAGATCGACGTCCTCGGGCTTCAGCGCCTCGCTGCGGTGGATCACCATGGCGTGGTTGAGGAGCTGGCTGGTGAGCTGGCTGGCCTCCACCGCGTTGCGGTGCACGCGCTGGGCGATGCGGTGCAGGGCGTCGGGATCGTCCTCGTCGATGGCGAGTTCGGCCTGCAGGCGCAGGCTGGCCAGCGGGGTGCGGATCTGGTGGGCGGCATCGGCCAGAAAGGTCTGCATGGTGTCGAGGTTGGATTGGAGCCGCGCCATGAGCTGGTTGATCGCCTGGACGAGCTGGGAGACCTCCTGCGGCGGCGGCATGGCGATGGGGGAGAAGTCGTGGGGCTGCCGCTCGCGGATCATCCGCTCCAGCGAGCCCAGCGGGGCCAGCGCCTGCCGCACCCCGAACCAGATCAGCCCGCCCGCCGCGACGACGGTGAAGGCGATGGGCAGGAAGGCGTTCGCCAGGATGTCGCGGGCCAGCGCCCCGCGCTCCTCCCGCGTCTGGGCGACGGCGATGGTGACCCAGCCGCCAAGCTCCGGCTGCGCGGCGAAGCGCTTCAGGACGGCGACGCGCACCGGCATGCCGCGGAAGATGGCGTTGTCGAAGCGGGTGGCGGAGTCGCTGCCGGCCGCGCCGGCGACCCCGGCCTTGGCGGGCGCCATCGGCAGGTCGTGGTAGCCGGTGACCAGCTCGCCGTCCGGGGCGGTGATCCGGTAGAACACGCGGTCGCGCCGCGCCTGGGCCAGGATGCCCAGCGAGGAATAGGGCAGGTCGACGGAGAAGCGCCCGTCCTCCACCCGCACCGTGTCGGAGATGGACAGGGCCGACGCCATCAGCAGCCGGTCGAAGGCGGCGTCGGCGGCGCGCTGGGCGTAGGCGCTGACGAACAGGAACAAGCCGGCGGTCAGGACGGCCAGGACGCCAAGCAGCCGGATGAACAGCCGTCGCCGCAGCGAGTATCCTTCAGCCTTCGGCACACACTTCCGCCACATACCCCAGCCCCCGAACCGTCCGGATCTCCACCGACGCGCCCTCCAGCTTGCGCCGGAGGCGGGAGACATACAACTCGATGGCGTTGAGCGCGGTGGGCTGGTCGAGGCTGAACAGCCGGTCCATCAGGTCCTCCTTGGACAGGACGGTGTTCAGGTTGCTGAGGAACAGCTCCAGCAGCCGGAACTCGCGGCCCCCCAGATCGACGGGGCGGCCGTCGATCAGAACCTTCTTGGCCGCGGCGTCGAAGACCAGATTGCCGAACTGCGTGCGCGAGGAGGCGAGCCCGTGCGAGCGGCGCAGCAGGGCGCGGCAACGGGCCTCCAGTTCCCGCAGGTCGAAGGGCTTCACGATGAAGTCGTCGGCGCCGAGATCGAGCAGGTCGACCCGGACATTCACCTGGGAGCGGGCGGTCATCACCAGGACCGGCGTGGCGTCGCGGCGCTGGCGCAGGCGGTTCAGCAGCGTCTGCCCGTCCACCCCCGGCAGCATGATGTCGAGCAGGACGAGCTGGTACGCCTCCTGGCGCAGCAGCTCCTCCGCCTCGTCCCCGGTCGGCGCCCAGTCGACGGCGTAGCCCAGCTTGCGCAGCCGGTGGACGATGGCGTCGGCCAGATCCTCGGTGTCCTCGACGACGAGTATGCGCATGGTCCGTCTCCGGCCGTAATAGCCCTCTCCCCTCCGGGGAGAGGGGACATGAGCCCATGTATCAGTGCGCCATGAAGATGGGAATGGCGGGCGGCTCGCGCAGCACGTCGAGCGTCACGCCGCCCCACACCCGTTCGCGGACCCGGCTGTGGCCGTAGGCGCCCATCACCAGCAGGTCGCAGCCGGCCTCCGCCGCCGTCTCCTGCAAGGCGCGCCCGACCGCGCGGCCCGACGCCGCGACCCGGCGGATCGACGCCGCGACGCCGTGCAGCGCCAGATAAGCGGACAGGCGGTCGGGGTCGGCGGAGCGGCCGGGGTCGGCGACCTCCGCCGACAGGATGACCGCCTTGCCGGCGCGTTGCAGAAGCGGCAGCGCCGCCGCGACCGCCCGCGAGGCCGCCGCCCCGCCGTCCCAGGCCACGGCCGCCGCGGACCCGACCGACGCCGGTTCGGCCGCCGGGGCCAGCAGCAGAGGACGGCCGGAGCCGAACAGGGTGGCCTCGATGGCCGGACCCATGGCGTTGGTCCCGTCGGAGGTCTGGGCGATCACCACCAGATCGGCGAGCCGCGCCTCCTCCGCCAGGGTCTCCGCCAGCGGGCCGGTCGCCTGCTGCCAGGAGGCGGAGAGCCCGTCCGCGTCCTCGCCGCCGCCGGTCAGGCTGTCCGCCTCGGCTGCGCCGAAACGGTTGCGGAATTCCTCGAACAGGCCATGGGCGGAGTCGACCACCCGCGCCTGATCCTCCTGCCCGATGCGGATGAGCTGCTCGACCAGAGCCTTGGGGATGGCGGCGCTTTCCACGGAGGTGCGGATTTCGACCTGCGGCATGACGCTCAACCCTTCCACATGGGCGCGGAAGCGGGTGGCGAGCAGGAAGGCCGTGGCGATGGCGCGGCGGTCCAGCGGCCGTCCGGTCAGGGGAACGAGTACCTTCTTGATCATCGGAAGCGCTCCGTCACGATAGCCGGGAGGTGTGCATGAGGACTTCGTTGCTGCCGCGCCAGATCATGTCGAGCGCCACATAGGTGATGATGACGAGACCGACCCAGCCGATCCAACGGTGCTTGTGCAGGACATGCGCGATCATGTTGGCCGCGGCACCCATCAGCACGACGGACAGCAGAAGGCCGATGACCAGGATGGTCGGGTGGTCCTTGGCGGCGCCGGCCACCGCCAGCACGTTGTCGAGCGACATCGACACGTCGGCGACCACGATCTGCCAGATCGCCGCCCCCACCGTGACGCCGCCGACCGCGGCACCGGCGGCGGCGTTTCCGGACACCCCCACCGGCGTGTCGGGGGCCTCCATCGCCTCGTCGGGCGCCACCTCGTCCGTCCCGTGGGAGCGCAGCTCGCGGAACATCTTCCAGCAGACCCAGAGCAGCAGCACGCCGCCGGCCAGGGTCAGGCCGATGATGGCGAGGAGCTGCGTGGTGATGAGCGCGAAGAAGATGCGCAGGACGATGGCCGCGCCGATGCCCCAGAAGATCACCTTGCGGCGCTGCGCCAGCGGCACCGCGGCGGCGGCCATGCCGACGACGATGGCGTTGTCGCCGGCCAGCACGAGGTCGATGGCGATGACCTGTCCCAAGGCGGCGAGCTGCGACCAGAGATCGACGCTTTCCATGGAGAAGTCCTTCGAAGAATGGCCGAAGAATGGCGGTCTTACGTCGCGGGATGGGTGCCGGACGGGGAGGCGTTGTCGCCCTTGCCCGCGCCCTTGCCCGTGCCGTTGCTCCGATAGCGCAGGACCAGCGGACCGATCACCAGCAGGGCCGCGATGATGAGCAGGGCCGCCGAGATCGGGTGGGTCAGGAAGACCGACGGGTCGCCCTGGCTGATTGCCAGCGCGCGGCGGAACTGCTGTTCGGCCAGCGGTCCCAGGATGAGGCCGACCACGCAGGGCGCCACCGGCACGTTCAGAACGCGCATGCCGAAGCCGAGCAGCCCGATCACCCACAGGATGACCAGATCGATGACGTTGTTGTTCAGCGTGTAAGCGCCGAGCGACGAGAAGACCAGGATGCCGGCATACAGCCAGGGGCGCGGGATCAGCAGCAGCTTCACCCAGAAGCCGACCAGCGGCAGGTTCAGCACCAGCAGGAGCACGTTGCCGATGTAGAGGCTGGCGATCATGCCCCAGACCAGCTCGGGGTTGTTGTCGAACAGCGTCGGGCCGGGCTGCAGGCCGTACTGCTGGAAGGCGGCCAGCATGATGGCGGCGGTCGCCGAGGTCGGCAGGCCGAGCGACAGCAGCGGCGCCAGCACGCCGGCGGCCGACGCGTTGTTGGCGGCCTCCGGTCCGGCGACGGCCTCGATGGCGCCCTTGCCGAACTCCTCCGGCTTCTTCGCCAGACGCTTCTCGACCAGATAGGACAGGAAGGTCGGGATCTCGCTGCCGCCCGCCGGCAGGGTGCCGATGGGGAAGCCCAGCAGCGTGCCGCGCAGCCACGGTTTCCAGGAGCGTGACCAGTCCTCGCGGCTCATCCATTTGGAGCCCTTGAGCGCGTAGATCTCCTCCGTCTCGAAGCGGTGGCGGGAGGCGACGTAGAGCGTCTCGCCGACCGCGAACAGGCCGACCGCGACGACCACCGTGTCGATGCCGTCCAGCAGCTCCGGCACGCCGAAGGCCAGCCGCGCCTGACCGGTCTGCATGTCGATGCCGACCAGACCCAGCGCCAGACCGAGGAACAGGCTGGCCAGACCGCGGGCCAGCGAGCTGCCCAGCACCGCGGTGACGGTGGTCAGCGCCAGCACCATCAGCGCGAAATACTCGGCCGGGCCGAACAGCAGGGCCATCTTGACCATCAGCGGGGCGACGAAGGTCAGCGCCGCGGTGGCGATGGTGCCGGCGATGAAGGAGCCGATGGCGGCGGTCGCCAGCGCCTGTGCGCCGCGGCCCTGGCGGGCCATGGCGTGGCCGTCGATGGCGGTGACGATGCTGCCGGACTCGCCCGGCGCGTTCAGGAGGATCGAGGTCGTCGAGCCGCCGTACATCGCGCCGTAATAGATGCCGGCGAACATGATGAAGGCGGAGGTCGGCTCCAGCCCGTAGGTGACCGGCAGCAGCAGCGCCACGGTCAGCGCCGGGCCGATGCCGGGCAGCACGCCGACCGCGGTGCCCACCGTCACGCCGATCGCCGACCACAGAAGGTTGTAGGGGGTCAGCGCCACGAGGAAGCCGTGGCCCAGGGCGGCAAGGGTGTCCATTGTGCAGTTTCCTTCCCGAAACGGGGCTTACTCGGCGTCGGCTGACGTGAGCCGTTCGACGATGCTGCCCTCGGGCAGGTTCAGGCCGAGCCCGTAATTGAAGGCCACGAAGGTGAAGGCGGCGAGCGCCAGCCCGATGGCGAGGTTGACCATCAGCCGCCGGCCGCCGAAGGCGCGGGAGACCGCGGCGAACAGGATGGTGGTGGAAGGAATCCAGCCCAGCGTGTCCAGCAGCAGGAACTGGACGGCCAGCCCGGCCGCGACCAGCGCCACCGCCCAGAGGTCAAGCTCCAGCCCCTCGGCGTGGGCGACGGCCCCGGCGAAGGCCTCGCGCAGCAGGGACAGGCCGACCAGGACGAGGCCGCCCGAGATCAGGTAGGGGAACAGGGCGGGGCCGACCACCGCCCGGCCGACGCTCGGGGTCAGCATGGTCTCGACCGCGATCAAGCCCCCCAGGGCGATCAGCCCGCCGCCCAGCACCGCCTCTCCGGCGCGCATGCTCCGACCGGTGGTCATCGCTTCATCCTCCCAGACTGTTTTTTGCGGACCGGTGGGCGCGGCGACCGCGCCCACCTGGTTCGGTCCTTACTTCACGAGGCCGATGTCCTTCAGCGTGCCCTCGATCTGCGCGCGCTCCTGCTTCAGGAAGGAGGCGAACTCGGCGGAGGGCTGGTAGAGGTCGATCCAGCCGCGCTGCTTCACGGCCTGCTTCCACTCGTCGCTGGCGACGGCCTTGGCGACGGCCTCCTGGAGTTCCTTCAGCTCCGCCGGCTTGGCGGAGGCCTGGGCGAAGACGCCGCGCCAGTTCACGAACTCCAGGTCGATGCCCTGCTCCTTCATGGTCGGCGTGTCGGAGCCCGGCAGGCGCTGCGGGGCGGAGACGGCGATGGCGCGCAGCTTGCCCGCCTGGAACTGCGGGGCGAACTCGCTGTAGCCGCCCATGCCGAGCGTCACATGGCCGCCGAGCGCCGAGGCCAGCAGCTCGCCGCCGCCCGCAGTGGCGACGTAGTTGACCTTGTTGGGATCGACGCCGACCGCCTTGGCGATCAGGCCGGCCAGGATCTGGTCGCTGCCGCCCGCCGAGCCGCCGCCCCAGGAGACCGAGCCGGGGTCCGCCTTGAACTTCTTGATCAGGTCGTCGAAGGTCTTGATGGGCGACTCCGGCGGGACGACGATGGCGGTGTATTCGCCGGTCAGCCGGGCCAGCGGGGTCACCTGATCGAGCGTCACCGCCGACTTGTTGGTGACGATGGCGCCCAGCATGATCTGGCCACCGACCAGGATCGTCGGCGAACGCTTCTTGGCGGTGACGAACTGGGCGAGGCCGACCGTGCCGCCGGCGCCGGGGATGTTCACGACCTGGATGTTCGACGCCAGCTTCTGGTCCTGGAGAACCTGCTGAAGGGTGCGGGCGTGCTGGTCCCAACCGCCGCCGGGGCTCGCCGGGGCGATGATCTCCAGCCCCTTGATCTCGGCCAGCGACGGGGTGGCGGCGAGGGCGGCCGTGGCGAGAACGGCGGCGGTCAGGACGCCCTTCACGGCGCCCGGCATGCGGATGGTCATGACATTTCGCTCCATGGCTTTGTTTTGTTTTGAAACCCGACGGCCTACCGCCGGCTGTCGGTCACTTGACGAGGCCCAGCTCGGTCAGGACGCCTTCGATCCGGGTCCGCTCGTCCTTCACGAAGGCGGCGAACTGGTCGGACGGCAGGTAGAGGTCGATCCAGCCGCGCTCCGCGGCGATGCGCTTCCAGTCGTCGGTGCGGACCATGGCGCCGACCGCGTCGTCGAGAACCTGCTTTTCCGACGCCTTGAGGTTGCCCGGCGCCATCACCGCGCGCCAGTTCACCAACTCGACATCCACGCCCTGCTCCTTGAAGGTCGGGACGTCGATGCCGGGGATGCGCTGCGGGGCGGAGATCGCCAGCGCGCGCAGCTTTCCGGCCTGGAGCTGCGAGGCCATCTCGTTGTAGCCGCCGGTCGCCACGGTGATGTGGCCGCCGAGCACCGAGGCCATCATCTCGCCGCCCGCTCCGGCGGCGATGTAGTTCATCTTGGAGACGTCGCCCCCGATCGCCTTGACCAGCAGTCCGTAGAGGATGTGGTCGGGGCTGCCGACGGCGAAACCGCCCCAGGAGACGGAGCCGGGGTCGGCCTTGAACTTCCGGACGAGGTCGTCGAGCGTCTTCAGTGGCGAATCCGCGGCCACGACGATGGGCTGGTACTCGCCGGTCAGGCGGGCCAGCGGGGTCACCTGATCGAGCGACACCGGCGACTTGTTGATCAGGATCGCCCCGATCATGCCGAGGCCGGAGATCATCAGGCCGGGGTTGCGCTTCTTCGCCGTGACGAACTGGCTGAGGCCGATGGTGCCGCCGGCCCCCGGAATGTTGACCACCTGGACGCTGGAGGCCAGCTTGTGGTCCTGCAGGACCTGCTGCATGGCGCGCGCGTGCTGGTCATAGCCGCCGCCGGCGTTGGCGGGGGCGATGATCTCCAGATTCTTGATCTCCGCCGACGCGGGAGCGGCGAACAGGGCGGCAGCGGCCAGCACGGCCACCGCCAGCATCCCCTTGGCGGGGTTGCCGAGGCTCATGGTGTTTCCTCCGAGTGGACTTTCTTGTTTTTTGGATGGCGCTTGCCGCGCCTTACGGTGCCTTGGCGGCGGGACGCTGCGGACGCACCTCGTAGAGGAGGACGGAACCGCCGGCCCCCGCGCCGCAGGCGGCGCCATAAAAGAGCGGCGCCCGCTCATCCGCCGATGCGGTCTTCGCCGTGGTTTCCGCCGGCTTCCTGGCTGCGGATTCGGTCGCCATGGTGGAGTTTCCGGGAACGGTGGTTGGTTGTTCCAACTGTTTAGCAGGCGAACCTGTCATGAACCTGTCAGCCACCAGCCGGGCATGCAAAATTTCGGCGCTCCACCCCGAATGGGCGGAGACCGTTTGGTGGCGGATTCTATCCCCCGCCGGGGTGACGGGGAGGTGGCGTGGCCCCCTCCCTAACCCTCCCCCGCTTCGCAGGGGAGGGGATTTAAAGCTCCCTCCCCTGCGTCAGCGGGGGAGGGCCGGGGAGGGGGCAATAACCTCCCGCACTCACCGCACCACCAGCAGGAACAGCCCCTGGCCGAGATAGACGGTGCCGGTCAGGGCGACCAGACGCTGGCTCCAGGTGCGGAACTGGGCGTCGCTCATCGCGTCGAGCACACGGCGCGACAGGTTCGTTCCCAGAACGGCCATGCCGATGCACAGGAGCGTCGCCGTGACGTCCAGCGCCTCCGCCTCCGACGCCGCGACGAGGGAGCCGAAATAGACCGTCTTGAACAGATGGCCGAAGACCTGCATCGTCGCCTTGGTCGCGACGACGCTCTGCCGCGACAGGCTGGACTTCACGAAGAAGACGTCGAGCAGCGGCCCCGAGATGCCGGCGATCAGCTGCACGCCCATGCAGAGGAGGCCGGCCAGCGCGCTGTGCCCGCGCCGCGACACGTTCGGCGACCAGTGCGACGGAACCGCCATCGCCATGAAGGGCGACAGGCCCAGCACGATCAGCGCTTCCGCCTTGCCGGGCACGTAGCGGATCAGGGTGAAGGCGGCGACCGCCGCCGCCCCGCCCACCAGGAACCGGGCCACGATCCCCCATTGCACGTGCCGCCGCCACAGCCACGCCCGCCAGCCGTTGGCGGTCATCTGCGTGATCCCGTGCAGCAGCATGGCGGAGGACACCGGCAGCAACACCAGCAGCAGCCCCATCAGCACCATGCCGCCGGCCATGCCGAACAGGCCCGACAGGAAGGAGGTCACCAGCGCCGCAAGGCCGAGTCCGAGTGTCAGGGGAACCGTCAGCATCCCGCTCATCCGAAAGTTTTCTTTGGCTGTGGACGGCATGATGGCCTTGCCGGGCTTGTCCCGCAAACGGGATTGTCTGATGCTGACCCCCAGGAAATGTTGGGGTGCAAGGGGGAGGGGATCGGATGCGGCGCCTGCCATCGCTGAACGCCCTGCGGGCGTTCGAGGCCGCGGCCCGCCACGGCAGCTTCACCGGGGCGGCGGGCGAGCTGAACGTCTCGCAGGCCGCGGTCAGCCGCATGGTCCGCCTGCTGGAGGAGCGGATGGGCTTCCCGCTGTTCGAGCGGCGGGCCAACGCGCTGGAGCTGACCGACCGCGGGCGGGCGCTGCAACCCGGCCTGACCGGCGCCTTCGACGCGATCGCCGAGAGCGTGGAGCGGGTCGCCGCCATGCGCGACGGCCCGGTGCTGACTCTGGGGGTGGGCGCCACCTTCGCGGTGCGCTGGCTGATCCCGCGCCTGTCAGCCTTCCATGAGAGCCACCCCGACGTGGAGGTGCGCATCGCCACCGGGGGTGCCGGCGCGCCGATCCGCGAGGACTGGACCTGCGCCCTGCTGCTGGGCGACGGGCATTGGCCGGGCTACGAGGTGGAGGAGCTGTTCACCGCCGACATGCTGCCGGTCTGCGCGCCCGCCCTGGCGCGGACGTTGCGCCGTCCGGAGGATCTGCTGTCGGCGACCCTGCTGTCGGTGTCGCACTGGGCGGACGACTGGCCGCACTGGTTCGCCTCGGCCGGGCTGGCGCCGCCGGCCGTGAAGGGGCTGTCCTTCAGCAGCTACGCCATGACCTTGCAGGCGGCGGCGGACGGGGTGGGGGTGGCGCTGGGGGCGCGGCTCTACATCGCCGACGATCTGGCGGCGGGCCGGCTGGTCACGCCCTTCGCGCTGGCCGTGCCGATGGGGCGGGCGTGGTATCTGGTCTCGCGCCCGGCGCGGCATCGGGAGCCGGGCTTCACCGTCTTCCGGGACTGGCTGCACGCCGCGGTCGGGTCGCCGGATCCGGGAAAGAAAAGACCGCCGGAGAATACTCCGGCGGTCTGAAGTCGCACTTTGGAGAAACGTCACTCGGCGGAACCACGCGCACGGTGCGGCCTGCCGACTGGGTTTCAAAGGATAACCGAACGAAAACACTTATACTAGTATATCACTCTGAGCGCAAGCCCTTTCGCTCACATGACGGCGCCCATCTGCCAGGGCGTGAATTCGTCGGAGCCGAAGCCCAGCTCCTCGCTCTTGGTCTTCCGGCCCGACGCGGTGTCGAGGATGAGCTGGAAGATCGCCCGCCCGACCTCCTCGATGGTGGCGTCGCCGGTGGCGATGGGGCCGCAGTCGATGTCCATGTCATCGGGCATCTTGCGGAACAGCGGCGTGTTGGTGGCGAGCTTCAGCGAGGGCGTCGGCTTGCAGCCGAAGACGGAGCCGCGGCCCGTGGTGAAGCACAGCACGTTGGCGCCGCCCGCCACCTGTCCCGTGGCCGACACCGGGTCGTAGCCCGGCGTGTCCATGAAGACGAGGCCCGGCCCGGTGATCGGCTCGGCGTAGCGGACCACCTCGACGAGGTTGGTCGTGCCGGCCTTGGCGACCGCGCCCAGCGACTTCTCCAGGATGGTGGTCAGGCCGCCCTTCTTGTTGCCGGGCGACGGGTTGTTGTTCATCTCGCCGCCGGTGCGGCTGGTGTAGTCCTCCCACCAGCGGATGCGCTCGACCAGCGTCTCGCCGACCGCCGGGCTGACGGCGCGGCGGGTCAGCAGATGCTCGGCGCCGTAGACCTCCGGCGTCTCGCTCAGCACCGCGGTGCCGCCGTTGCGGATCAGCAGATCGACGGCGTGGCCCAGCGCCGGGTTGGCGGTGATGCCCGAATAGCCGTCCGACCCGCCGCATTGCAGCGCCAGGATCAGGTGGCTGGCCGGCACGGTCTCGCGCCTCACGTCGTTGACGCGGGGCAGCAGCGCGCGGATGCGCTCCACGCTCGCCCGCACGGTGGCGGCGGTGCCGCCGCTGTCCTGGATCGCCAGCGTCTGCAGCGTGTCGCCGACGGTCAGCCCCTCGACCTCGACCAGCTTGTCGATCTGGTTCACCTCGCAGCCGAGGCCGAGCACGAGCACGGCGGCGAAGTTCGGGTGGCGGGCGTAGCCGGCGATGGTCCGGCGCAGCGCGTCGATGGCGTCGCCCTGGGAGCCCATGCCGCAGCCGTAGGCGTGGGTCAGCGCGACCACCCCGTCGATGTTGGGGTAGGCGGCCAGCGCGTCGCCGCGGAACTGGTCGGCGATCATCCGCGCGGCGGTGGCCGAGCAGTTCACCGTGGTCAGGATGCCGATGTAGTTGCGGGTCGCCACGCGACCGTCCGGACGGACGATGCCCTGGAAGGTGGCGCGTTCGGCCTCCGGGAGGAGGTCGGTGGGGTGAACGTCGGCGCCGAAGGCGTAGTCGCGCTCGAAGCTGTCGCCCACGCCGATGTTGTGGACATGGACATGGTCGCCCGGCGCGATGGGGGCGGTCGCGAAGCCGATGACCTGGTTGTACTTGCGCACCGGCTCGCCGACCGCGATGGCCTGCACCGCGACCTTGTGGCCGGAGGGGATCGTGGTCCGGGCGACGACGTCGGTGTCGGGCAGGGGAGTGCCCTCCGGCAGGTCGGCTCCGGCAACGACGACGTTGTCCGCGGGATGCAGGCGGATGGTCAGCGATGCCATCGGGATTCCTTTCACTCCTTAATGTTCCCTCTCCCCTCTGGGGAGAGGGTTAGGGTGAGGGGGCGCCCGTCAGGGCGTTCACGCACGGCAATCAGTGTGCGTTGTCGGCCTGCGGCCGCCCCCTCATCCCACCCCTTCTCCCCAGAGGGGAGAAGGGCAAATCCAACGTCAGAGCTTGTAGGCCTTCTTGGCGAGGGTGTAGGCGAGATCCACCGCCAGCTCCGCGGCCTCGTCCTCCTCCAGCCGGTGCTCGGCGACGAGCCGGGCCAGGAAGGCGCAGTCGACGCGGCGGGCCACGTCGTGGCGGGCCGGGATGGAGCAGAAGGCGCGCGTGTCGTCGTTGAAGCCGACCGTATTGTAGAAGCCGGCCGTCTCCGTGATCATCTCGCGGTAGCGGCGCATGCCTTCGGGGCTGTCGTGGAACCACCAGGCCGGGCCGACGCGCAGCGCCGGGTAATGGCCGGCCAGCGGCGCCAGCTCGCGGGCGTAGCTGGTCTCATCCAGCGTGAACAGGATGATGGTCAGGTCGCGCTCGTTGCCGACGCGGTCGAGCAGCGGCTTCAGCGCCCGCACATACTCGGTGCCGGTCGGGATGTCGGCGCCCTTGTCGCGGCCGAAGCGCTCGAAGACGCCCGGGTTGTGGTTGCGGAAGCTGCCGGGGTGGATCTGCATGACCAGCCCGTCGTCCAGGCTCATCTTGGCCATCTCGGTCAGCATCTGGCCGCGGAAGATCTCCGCCTCGGCCGCCGTGATGGTGCCGCGCAGCGCCTTCTCGAACAGCCGCTCGGCGTCGGCGTCCGACAGGTCGGCGGTGGTCGCCGTGGCGTGGCCGTGGTCGGTCGAGGTGGCGCCGCCGACCTCCTTGAAATATTGGCGGCGGTTGCGCAGGGCGGCGAGGTAGCCGGCCCAGGTCGCGGTGTTCTCACCGGACAGCGCGCCCAGCGTCTCGACATTGGCCTGGAAGCCCTCGAACTCCGGATCGACGACCGGGTCGGGGCGGAAGGCGGTGATGACGCGGCCCTTCCAGCCGCTCTCGCGGATGGCGCGGTGATGCTCCAGCGTGTCGAGCGGCGACTCGGTGGTCGCCAGCAGCTCGATGTTGAAGCGCTCGAACAGGGCGCGCGGCAGGAAGTCCGGCTTCTGCAGGCAGGCGTCGATCTGGTCGAAGATGCGGTCGGCGCTGGCCCCGCTCAGCCGCTCCGTCACGCCGAACACCGTCTCGAAGGCGTGGTCCAGCCACATGCGCGTCGGGGTGCCGCGGAACAGGTGCCAGTTCTGCGCCAGCTGGCGCCAGATCTTGCGGGGATCGCTCTCCACCGCCCCGCCGTCCTTGCGCGGCACGCCCAGGCTCTCCATCGTCACGCCCTGGCTGTAGAGCATGCGGAAGGCGTAATGGTCGGGCACCACGAACAGCGACGCCGGGTTCGGGAACGCCTCGTTCTTGGCGAACCAGGACGGGTCGGTGTGGCCGTGCGGGCTGATGATCGGCAGGTGGCCCACCTCCGCGTACAGCCGGCGCGCGATGTCGCGCTGCGTGGGATCGCTGGGGAAGAGGCGGTCGGGGTGGAGCATCGTTCATCTCCGGAAAGAGGGATGCCGGACCGGGGTCCGGTGCCCATTTGAATGGGTGGTTCGGGTGTGGCGCCCTGTGCGGCGCCGGTCATGCCCCGCATGACGGAATATATTAATATATCAGTTCCGGATGCAAGGACTTTGTGCGTCCCGCCCACAATTCTGTCGGCGGGACGCGCAATTCAAGAGGTGGTCAAGAGGGCCGGTCAGAGGCTGCGCGAATTGTGGGCGGCGAAGTCCACGGCCCGCGGGCGGTAGCCGCTGGTGAAGAGGGGGGAGGATATCACCATGTCGGCGGTCGCCTCGTTGCAGGCCATCGGGATGTTGTAGAGCGTGGCGAGGCGGGTCAGCGCCTTCACGTCCACGTCGTGGGGCTGGGCGGTCATCGGGTCGACGAAGAAGACGAGCAGGTCGATCCGGCCCTCCGCGATCATCGCGCCGATCTGCTGGTCGCCGCCCAGCGGGCCGCTCTTCAGCGAGGTGATGTCCAACTGGGGATGGGCCTCGCGGACCAGCCGGCCGGTGGTTCCGGTGGACCAGAAGACGTTGCCCTCCAGCGCGCGGATGTTGGCGCCGAGCCAGCCGATCAGGTCGGGCTTGCGGGCGTCGTGGGCGACGAGGGCGATGCGTTTGCGGTCCACGGTGACGGTCCTTGCGGCTGTGCGCTCCGCGGTGGAGCTTTCTTCAATATACTAGTATACTGATGGACGGCGCAACGCGCTTCCCGGTGGGACAAACTGGCGCGGAACCGGGGCGCCGCGCGGGGCCATGGCGTTTGACCCACCCCGCCGGGTATTAGTATATTGCGATGAAGGGCGGACCGTCTGCGGCGTGAACCAGTGGGTTCGATGCCGGCATTCCGAAGATCCGGCGCCCTGAATCGTCCTGGCAGGAGCGGGTGTTGAAAAAGGCGGCGCAGACATCGACGGCGGATTCATCGACGGCGGATTCGGAACAGGCCGAGGGCGTCAAGACGCGGACCCGGCGCCGCACGGCGGCGGCGGTCGCCCGTCCGGCCCAGCGCGGCACCACCGTGGCCGCGACGATCTACCGTGACCTGCGCAACGAGATCGTCTCGCTCCGCCGCAAGCCGGGCGAGCCGGTCGCGGAGAAGGTGATCGCCCAGGATTACGGCGTCAGCCGCACCCCGGTGCGCGAGGCCGTGCTGCGTCTGGCGGACGAGGGGCTGATCGAGATCTTCCCGCAGTCGGGCACCTTCGTCTCCCGCATCCCGCTGGGCGCCCTGCCGGAAGCCATCGCCATCCGCAAGGCGCTGGAGGAGGCGACCGTCCGCTACGCCGCCAAGCGCGCCACCCGCAGCCAGATCGCCAAGCTGCGCGCCAACCTGGAACTCCAGCGCGAGATGGAGGCCGCCCAGAATTTCGAAGGCTTCCATCAGGCCGACGAGACCTTTCACGCGCTGCTGGCGGAGACCGCCGGCTATCCCGGATTCTGGAACCTGACGCAGCAGGTGAAGGTGCAGGTCGACCGTTACCGCCTGCTGACCCTGCCGGTGCTCGGCCGCGTGCCGGACGTGATCGCCGAGCATTCGGTCATCATCGAGGCCATCGCCAACAACGACCCGGAGGCGGCGGCGAAGGCCATCGACCTGCATCTGGACTATCTCCAGGTCACCATCGCCGACGCGCAGAAGGCCAACCCGCTCTATTTCACCGCCCCCTCGGAGGACGAGGCCGAGCCGGTCTGAAGGCTGTTCTGCGCTCTTGGCTTTGGATCGCGGCTGATTTCTAATATATCAGTCACGATCCCTCCCAACACCGCGCAAGACAGCCAGGAGACCGCGATGCAATCGCTCTACCGCGCCGATCCGGCCCGCTACACCGCCATGACCTACCGCCGCAGCGGGCGGAGCGGGCTCGACCTGCCGGCCATTTCGCTGGGGCTGTGGCAGAATTTCGGCGGCACCGACGTCTTCGAGACCGGGCGCGCCGTGCTGCGCCGGGCCTTCGACCGCGGCGTCACCCATTTCGACCTCGCCAACAACTACGGCCCGCCGCCGGGCTCGGCGGAGGAGAATTTCGGGCGCGTCCTGGCGACCGACTTCAAGGCCCACCGCGACGAGCTGATCGTCTCCACCAAGGCCGGCTACGACATGTGGCCCGGCCCCTACGGCAGCTGGGGCTCGCGCAAGTACCTGACGGCCAGCCTGGACCAGAGCCTCAAGCGGATGGGGCTCGACTATGTGGACATCTTCTATTCGCACCGCGTCGATCCGCGCACCCCGCTGGAGGAGACGATGGGCGCGCTCGACCACGCCGTGCGGCAGGGCAAGGCGCTCTATGTCGGCATCTCCTCCTACTCGCCGGAGATGACCCGGCGGGCGGCGGCGATCCTCAAGGACCTCGGCACGCCCTGCCTGATCCACCAGCCGTCCTATTCGATGCTGAACCGCTGGATCGAGGGCGGGCTGCTCGACGCGCTGGAGGAGACCGGGATCGGCTGCATCGCCTTCTCGCCGCTGGCCCAGGGCATGCTGACCACCAAGTACCTGAACGGCCAGCCGACCGACGCCCGCGCGGCCAAGGGCGGCACGCTGAAGGCGCACTTCCTGTCGCCGGAGAATCTGGAGCGCGTGCGCGCCCTGGACGCCATCGCCACGCGGCGCGGCCAGACGCTGGCCCAGATGGCCATCGCCTGGGTGCTGCGTGACCCGCGCGTGACCTCCGCCCTGGTCGGCGCCCGCAACGTCGAGCAGCTCGACAACTCGCTCGACGCGCTGAAGAACACCGCCTTCACGCCGGAGGAACTGGCCGAGATCGACCGTCACGCCGTCGATGGCGGGCTGAACCTGTGGCAGAACTCCTCGAACGCCGAAGCCGGCTGATCCGCCGGAAGCCGACATGAAAAGGGCCGTGCCGGGGATGCCGGCGCGGCCCTTTTTCATGACCCTGTGTGCCTCAGCGCATGAGGAGGTGGGGGAGCCAGAGGGAGAAGGCTGGGACGTAGGTGACGAGGAGGAGGGTGACGAAGAGGGCGCCGTAGAAGGGGAGGATGGAGCGCATGACCTGGCCTACGGAGATCTCGCCGATGGCGCAGCCGATGAACTGGGTGGTGCCGACCGGCGGGGTGTTGAGGCCGAGCGCGCAGTTGATCAGCATGACGATGCCGAACTGCACCGGGTCCATGCCGTACTGCATGGCGATGGGCAGGAAGATCGGCGTGCAGATCAGGATCGTGCTCGCCATGTCCATGAAGGTGCCGAGCAGGAACAGGATGATGTTGATCAGCAGGAAGATGACCAGCGGGTTGGTCGAGATGCCGGCCATCAGCTCGCCGGTGATCTCGGCCACCTGATAGAGGCCCATGATGTACTGGAACATCGTGGAGACGCCGATCAGCAGCAGGACGACGCCGGTCGTCTTGACCGTCTTGGCGGCGGCGGCCAGGAAATGGTCCCAGGTCAGCGTGCGGTAGACGAAGGTGGTGAGCAGCAGCGCGTAGATCACCGCGATGGAGGCGGACTCGGTGGCGGTGAAGACGCCCGAGGTGATGCCGGCCAGGATGATCACGACGATGAGCAGGCCGGGCGCCGCGGCGGCGAAGGAGCGGCCCAGGATGGACCAGCCGGGGAAGGTGCCGGGGGGGTAGCCGCGCTTGACCGCGACGTAGTAGGCGGCACCCAGGTTGCAGACCATCAGCAGCAGGGCGGGGACGATGCCGGCGGCGATCAGCGCGCCGATGGAGGCTTTGCCGCCGGCGGCCAGCGCGTAGATGATCATGTTGTGGCTGGTCGGCATCAGCGCGCCGACCAGCGCGGCGTGGGTGGTCACGTTGACGGCGTAGTCGGCGTGGTAGCCTTCGCGCTTCATCATCGGGATCATCACCGCACCCATGGCCGAGACGTCGGCGACGGGGGAGCCGGCGACGCCGCCGAACAGGGTGCAGGCGACGACGTTGGACATGCCGAGGCCGCCGCGGATGTGGCCGACCATGTTCTTGGCGGTGGCGACGATCTTGTCGGCGACGCCGCCGTGGAGCATCAGCTCGCCGGAGAAGACGAAGAACGGGATGGCGAGGAAGGAGAAGACGTTCATGCCGGACATCATCTGCTGGAAGATGACGGCGACGGGGAGGCCTTCGTAGAGGATGGTGCAGAGCGCGACAGGCCGATGGCGAAGGCGACCGGGATGCCCAGGACGAGGAAGCCGAAGAAGGTGACGGCGAGAATGGTCAGTTCCATGACGGCGCGACCTCCTCGCCGCGGATGATGGCGACGATGTGCTCGATCGAGAAGAGCACGATCAGGACGCCCGAAAGCACGAGCGGGATGTAGCGGACGGCTTCGGAGACGTGCAGGTTGGGGATGTAGTAGGCGGCGACGGAATTGCCGAGCACCCAGCCGTTGTAGGCCATGCAGGCGCCGAAGACGCCGACGAGGGCGTAGATGACGATCTCGACCTTGCGGCGGATGACGTCGGGCAGCATGACGAGGAAGGATTCCAGGCCGATGTGTCCGGCGTCGCGGACGCCGACGGCGGCGCCGATGAGGGTGACGTAGAGGACCAGCACGATGGCCAGGCTCTCCGCCCAGGTCGGCGAATCGTTCAGCACGTAGCGGCCGAAGACCTGATAGAACACCACCCCGACGATGGCCATCAGGCCGACCATCGCCACGCACATCCCCGACCGCGCCAGCCGCGCGTTCACCCGCGTGAGCAGGCCCGCGCTCTGCGGGGGGCTGTGGTCCATTGCTTGCAGCTCGATTTCCATGCCGCCGGCTCCCCTCAAAGGACGCGGCGCCGCCCTTCGGTCGGCCGAAGGGAAGCGCCGCGTTCGACTGTGCTTACTTCGTGTCCTGGATGCGCTTCACGAGGCCGTCCAGCTTCGGCGTGCTCGCGAACTGCTTGTAGACGGGAGCCATCGCGTCGATGAACTCCTGCTTGTTCGTAACCTCGACGATCTGGGCGCCGGCCTTCAGGACCACGTCCTTGGACTTCTGCTCACGCTCGTCCCACAGCTTGCGCATGTAGGGGACGGAGTCCTTGGCGGCCTTGCGGATGGCGGCCTGGTCGTCCTTCGACAGGCGGTCCCACGAGACCTTGGAGAAGACCAGCACTTCCGGCGCCATCGCGTGCTCGGTCAGGGTGAAGTACTTGGCGGCCTCGAAGTGGCGCGAGGACTCGTAGGACGGGTAGTTGTTCTCCGCCGCGTCGACGATGCCGGTCTTCAGCGCGGTGTAGACCTCGCCGAAGGGCATCGGCGTGGCGTTGGCGCCCAGCGCCTGGATCATGGCGACGAACAGGTCGGACTGCTGGACGCGGATCTTGGCGCCCTTCATGTCGGCCAGCGTCTTGTAGGGCTTGGCGGCCGAATACATGCTGCGCGAGCCGCTGTCGTAGAAGGCGAGGCCGATCATGCCCTGGCTTTCCATGGCGGCGAGGATCTCGTCGCCGATCGGGCCGTCCAGCACGGCGCGCATGTGCTCGGTGGAGCGGAAGATGAAGGGCAGGGCCGTGACCATCGTCTCCGGACGACGTTGTTCAGCGGCGCGACGTTGATGCGCATCATGTCGAGCCGCCGATCTTCAGCTGCTCGATGGTGTCCTTCTCGGTGCCGAGCGCGCCGTTCGGGTAGACCTTCACGCCGAGCTTGCCGCCGGTCCGCTCCTTCAGGAGCTTGTCGACGTACTTCACGGCCTCGACGGTCGGGTAGTCGGCCGGGTGGATGTCCGCGGAGCGGAAATCGCGGGCCACGACCGGGGTGGCGAGCAGGGTGCAGGCCGCGCAGGCGGCGAGAAGGGCGGCGCGGATACCGCGGGTCGAAAGATGCATAGCGTGTCCTCCTGGCGATTCTTAAGCAGCGGTTTTTAGGCTGGTTCTTTGGTTTGGACGGTCGGGTCCGGGAGCCGCCCGGCGCGTGTTCCCGCGCGCCGGCCAGCGGGTGATGGTCGGTGGTGATCCGTCAGGCGAGGAAGTCCTCGCGCGGGGGCGTGAAGATGTCGAGCAGGACGCCCGGCTCCAGCGCCACGACGCCGTGCAGGGCGTTGGACGGCACCATGTAGCCGTCGCCGGTGCCGAGCCGCCGGGTGACGCCTTCGATGGTGACGTCGAAGGAGCCCTTCTCGACCACGGCGCACTGGACGTGCGGGTGGCGGTGCTGCGGCCCGATGGCGCCGGTCTCGAACTCCACGCGCACCATCATCATGGCGTCGTTGTGGCCGAGGATCTTGCGGCGCACCCCGGCGCCCAGGTCCTGCCACGCCACCGCCTCGTCGATCACGAAAACGTCCGTGCTCATCCTCGTCTTCCCCTTACTAGTGCAAGCCAACCCGTCAGCGGGCGAGCCAGCCGCCGTCCACCGGCAGGATCGTGCCGTGGACGTAATCGGACGCATCGGAGGCCAGGAACACCGCGGGTCCGCCCATGTCGGCGGGCTCGCTCCAGCGTCCGGCGGGGATGCGGGCCAGAATTTCGGCGTTGCGGCGCTCGTCGGCGCGCAGCGCGGTGGTGACGCTGGTCGCGACGTAGCCCGGCGCGATGGCGTTCACATTGATGCCCTTGCCCGCCCATTCGTTGGCGAGCAGGCGGGTGATGCCCGCGATGCCGCTCTTCGACGCCGCGTAGGAAGGCACGCGGATGCCGCCCTGGAAGGACAGCATGGAGGCGATGTTGATGATCTTGCCCTTCCGCCCGTTGCCCAGCGCGTAGCGCCCGAAGGCCTGGCAGAGGAAGAAGACCGACTTCAGGTTCACGTCCAGAACGGCGTCCCAGTCGGCCTCGGTGAAGTCCAGCGGGTCGTCGCGGCGGATCAGGCCGGCGTTGTTGACCAGGATGTCCAGCCCGCCGAGCGTGCCGACCGTCTCCTCCATCACCGCGGGGATCGGGGCGATGCTGGACAGGTCGGCGGGGATCGCGGCGAAGCGGCGGCCCAGCCCCTCGACCAGGGCGCGCGTCTCGTCCGGCGGGGTGCGCCCGGCGACCGCGATGTCGGCGCCGGCCCGCGCCAGGGCGACGGCGATGGCCTGCCCGATGCCGCCGTTGCCCCCGGTGACCAGGGCGGTCCTTCCGGTGAGGTCGAAGGGGTTGGTCATGACGGGGTGCTTTCTTTCTTCGTCTTCGACGGGCTGTCCGGCTGCACGCCGGAGAAGAAGAAGGGGTTGGCCCCCTGGGTGTTCGGAACGGATTCCAGCAGCGCGCCGAGATGGATGGTCATCAGCCGCTCCGCCTCGGCCGGGTCGCGCGCCGCGATGGCGTCGACGATGCCGCCGTGCTCGGCCAGGACATGCGGGATGCGGCCCGGCTCCGGCAGGGTCAGGCGGCGGTAGCGGTCCACCTGCATCTTCACCTGCTGGGCCATGTTCCACAGGCCGGGGAAGCCGGCGATCTCGGAAATCAGGCGGTGGAACTCCTCGTCGGCCTCGTGGAAACCGTCGAGATCGCCCGCCGCCATGGTCTCCTGCTGGAGCAGGATGTTGGCCCGCAGCGCTGCGATCTGGCTGCGCGCGGCACGGACGGCGGCGTAGCGGACCGCGGTGCATTCCAGCGAGGTGCGGATCACCACCGCTTCGGGCAGGGCGTTGACCGGGATGCGGGCGACGAAGGTGCCGGATTGCGGGAAGATCTCGACCAGCCCGTCGTCGGCCAGCCGCAGCAGGGCCTCGCGCACCGGGGTGCGGCTGACGCCGAAGGACTCCGCGACGTGCTTCTCCACGATGGGCTCCCCCGGCTTGCGCCGCATGGCCACGATGTCCCCGCGCAGCGACCGGTAGATCTCCGCGGTGGCCGTCGCGCGGGCGGACAGGCGCGGTTCCTTGGCGGTTCCGAGCGTCTTTCCGGGCACGGTCCCCGATGCGGTTCCGGGCGTTTGGGCATCCAGGGCGGGCCTGGAGGTCGAAGCCATTGCGGTCCTCCCATATGCCGGCCCGTGCCCCATCCGGGGCCGTTCCGTGCTGTTCCTTGAGGAAGAGCATATTAATATATCAGCGTGCCGCGCAAGCCTGATTTTGAGGAAGGGGCGAACATTTTTCCGGAGGGAGGGGAAACGGTGGTGTCGAAGAGTTTCGCCAGCACGGGTGGTAACGGCCGTTGAGCATCCGAAGCGATTCGCGGATGGTGGGGGTGCCGGAGGCGTCGCCCCCATGTGTCCGCTTCGCGCTGGATTGGAAATGAGGGGGGGCACCCACCAACACCGATGGACCCGTCGCGAAACGGCGCCGGCCTCCGATGTTGCGGCAGGAGGTGGTGTGTGTTTGCGTGGTGTTTGCCTGGAGACGAGAGAATATTCATGCCGCATGAAATGCACGAGGCCAATCGCAGGTCCTGGAACGCAGCGACCGTTGCGCATAACAGCCACAAAGGCGATCAGGCCGATTTCTTTAGGAATGGCGGCAGTACCCTCTACAATGAGGAATTGACTTTGCTTGGCGACATTGCGGGCGTCGATCTCCTGCACCTTCAGTGCAACGCTGGTCAGGACAGCCTGAGTCTTGCGAATCTTGGCGCCAGGGTGACGGGCGTCGATATCTCCGACGAGGCCATCGATTTCGCCTCCCGGCTTTCCGACGAAAGCGGCATTCCCGCCCGCTTCGAGCGCGAGGATCTGTTCGCATGGTTCGAGCAATCGGCCAGAGACGGGCGGACCTTCGATCGGGTTTTCGCCTCCTACGGGACCATATGCTGGTTGTCGGACATCGACACGTGGGCGCGGGGCATCTCTTCGGTGCTCAGGCCGGGAGGGAAATTCGTCCTTGTGGAATTCCACCCCTACGCCATGGTTTTCGATGAGCAATGGCAGCCGCACTACGATTACTTCAGAACCGAGCCCATCAAGGAGCCCGGGGTGGGCGATTACGTGGCGGAGTCGGGAGAAGGTCTGGCTCTTGAAGGGTATCAGACCGGAATTGAGAACTTCGTCAATCCGCACCCCTGTTTTGAGTTCTATTGGGGAATCGGCGACGTCGTGTCGGCGCTCATCCGTGCCGGACTGACTCTCGACCGGTTGGTCGAGTATCCCTATTCAAACGGTTGGCGTGGTTTCGAGGGCATGCGTGCGCTTGATGGCAAGCGCTGGGTGCCGCCGGAGACGATGCCCAGCCTTCCTCTCATGTATGGTGTCGCTGCAAGCAAATGACAGGGCGCCCGCCGTTTCGGAGCGGAAGCGGCTTCCAGGCCGTCATGGGAAGGCGGCTTGCGAGGGTCGCCGCGCGAATGCGCCGTCACGCCACGGCCGTTCGGGCGTCTCACCTTCTGCGCGGTGGCGGGCTGGCGTTGGCGGGGCGACAATTGGGGGTTGCCGGGGCTTCGTGAACCGGCCGGCGGGACTGGGGAGGACAGCCGTGAGCACCCTCTTTCGCGACGCTCTGCACGAGGATTTCGGCACCTGGCCCGTCGCCTACATCCCCTACGGCGGGGCCGATTTCGGCGAGATCAGGGCGGTGGCGGAGGCCATCGGCGACGGCGACGACGGCGCTTACTACGACGCCTGGACCGCGGCGGGCGACCGGCTGGCGCACGAGGCCGATGCCGCTCTGGCCAAGGGGCGCAAGGCGACCGCCCGTGCCCTCTATCTGCGTGCGAGCGCCTTTTACAACGCCTCGTTCCACCCGCTCTACGGCGCGCCCGTCGATCCGCGGCTGATCGCCGCGTTCCGTAAGGGGACGGCGGCGCTGGACAAGGGGCTTTCGCTCGGGCCACGCCCGGCCATCCCGCTGGCCATTCCTTCGGCGCGATGGCGCTGCCCGGCCGCTTCATCCCGGCGGAGGGCTTCGAGACCCGGGTCCGCCCGCTGATCGTCTTCACCAACGGCTACGACGCCACCATCACCGACCTGTATTTCGCGTCGGCGGTGGCGGCCTCGCGGCGGGGCTATCACTGCCTGCTGTTCGACGGCCCCGGCCAGGGGGCCATGCTCTACGAGCACAACGTTCCGCTGCGGCCGGACTGGGAAACGGTGATCGGGGCGGTGGTCGATTTCGCCGAGACCCTGCCGCTCGTCGACGCGGCGCGCATCGCGCTCAGCGGCTGGAGCCTGGGCGGGCATCTCGCCCCGCGCGGCGCGTCGGGCGAACCGCGCATCGCGGCGCTGATCGCCGATCCCGGAACCTGGAGCATCGCCGACGGCTTCCGCGACGTGGTGGTGCACACGCTCGGCGTCGCGCCGGAGGAGGCGGCCGACCTCGGCGCCCTGACCAGGCCGTGATCGACCGCATGGACGCCTTCATCCGCAGCCACCGCCAACTGAACTGGAAGTCGTGCAGCGCGCTTCTGGGTGCACGGCGTCGCGGACCTGCGCTCCTACCTCGCCTCGGCGGAGCAATTCACCATGCGCGGGCGGGCGCATCTCATCGCCTGCCCCACCCTGATCACCCAGGCGGAGGGTGACGCCCTGTCGGCCGGCGCGGGCGCCTTCTTCGACGCGCTCGGCGCCCCGAAGACGCTGATGCGCTTCACCGCCGCCGAGGGCGCCGACGGCCATTGCGAGATGGGCAACCGCTCCCTCCTGAACCTCCGCGTTCTCGACTGGCTGGACGACCGGTTCGAGGTGGGAGGCTGAGCGCTTCCCGTCCTCCCGTTCAGTGGTTGTCGCGCGGGATGCCCATGGTCTGGGCGACGCGCTGGTACTTGACGGCGGGCTTCAGCACCATACCCTCGTCGAGCTGGTCGACGATGCCGCGCTGGATCTCCTGCCAGGGAGTCTGCGACGGCGGGATGGGTAGCCGCCGCGGCCTCCAGAGCGGCGCGGCGGTCGGCCAGTTCCCCTTCCGGAATCAGGATGTCGGCGCTGCCGCGGCGCAGGTCGATGCGAACCCGGTCGCCGCTGCGCAGCAGGGCCAGCCCGCCGCCCGCCGCCGCCTCCGGCGAGGCGTTGAGGATGGAGGGCGAGCCCGAGGTGCCGGACTGGCGGCCGTCGCCGATGCAGGGAAGGGAATGGACACCCTGCTTGATCAGCGTGGCGGGGGGCCGCATGTTGACCACCTCCGCCGCCCCCGGATAGCCGATGGGCCGGTGCCGCGGATGACCAGGATGGTGTAGGCGTCGATGCCCAGGGCGGGGTCGTCGATGCTGTGATGGTAGTCCTCCGGCCCGTCGAAGACGACCACCTTGCCCTCGAACGCCTCCGGGTCCTGCGGTTGGACAGGTAGCGTTCGCGGAATTCGTCGGAGATGACGCTGGTCTTCATGATGGCCGCGCCGAACAGGTTGCCGCGCAGCACCACGAAGCCGGCGTTGGGCATCAGTGGCTCGTCGATGGGGTGGATCACCCGCGTGTCGAGGATCGGCTGCTGGCGGCAGTTCTCGCCGATGGTCCGGCCGTTGACGGTGGGCGCCCCCTCGCGGATCAGCCCCTTGCCCATCAGCTGGGCGACGACCGCGGGCACGCCGCCGGCGCGGTGGAAGTCCTCGCCCAGATACTCGCCGGCCGGCTGGAGGTTGACCAGCAGCGGCACGTCGTGCCCATGGGTCTGCCAGTCCTCCACCGTCAGCGGCACGCCGATGTGCTTGGCGATGGCGTTGATGTGGATCGGCGCGTTGGTCGAGCCGCCGATGGCGGAGTTGACGACGATGGCGTTGAGGAAGGCGTCGCGGGTCAGGATGTCGGACGGCTTGAGGTCCTCGCGGACCATCCCGACGATGCGCTTGCCGGTCTCGTAGGCGGCCTGCTGGCGCTCGCGGTGGGGCGGGGATGGCGGCGGAGCCGGGAAGCTGCATGCCCAGCACCTCGGCCAGCGAATTCATCGTGGAGGCCGTGCCCATCGTGTTGCAGTAGCCGGTCGAGGGGGCCGAGGAAGCCACCAGCTCGATGAAGCCCTGATAGTCGATCTCGCCGGCCGCCATCATCTGGCGCGCCTTCCACACGATGGTGCCCGAGCCGTGGCGCTCACCGCGGAACCAACCGTTCAGCATGGGGCCGACCGACAGGGCGATGGCCGGGATGTTCACGGTCGCCGCCGCCATCAGGCAGGCGGGGTCGTCTTGTCGCAGCCGATGGTCAGCACCACCCCGTCGAGCGGGTAGCCGTGCAGCACCTCGACGAGGCCGAGATAGGCGAGGTTGCGGTCGAGCGAGGCGGTGGGCCGCTTGCCGGTTTCCTGGATCGGGTGGACGGGGAACTCGATGGCGATGCCGCCGGCGGTGCGGATGCCCTCGCGCAGGCGTTCGGCCAGGACCAGATGGTGCCGGTTTGCAGGGGCTGAGATCGGAGCCGGTCTGGGCGATGCCGATGATCGGCGCCCGATTGCAGCTCCTCCCGCGTCAGCCCGAAATTCAGGTAACGCTCCAGATAGAGCGCGGTCATGTCGGGGTTGTCGGGGTTGTCGAACCACGCGCGCGACCGCAGCCGCCGGGCGGAACCGGACTCCGGTGGGGGGAGGGGTTTCGTATCGGGCATGTCGGCACCAATTCGGGTTGGGGGCGCGGACCGGGGCGGCCGGCGCCGGGGTCGTTCGGAGCCTCGTTCGGGCGTCGTCGGGAGTCGGCCGGGTGGCGTGCCCGGCGCTTTACCAGTGGAAGGCGTCGGTTGGTGCGCCAGCGCCCGACCAGACAGGCGTCCACCAGTTGCAGCGGACGGGCGTCGACGTCGCCGGCCGCGTCCGCGATCAGATGGCGGAAGCGGCGGTAGATGCCCTGGTACTCGGCGTCGGGCTCGGCCAGCACGGGCACGCCGTCCACGCTCAGCCGCGTGCCGCCATGGGTCAGGTCGAGCCGCCCACCCTCCGCTCCCCGTCCGTCTCGATGGCGATGGTCCAGGTCTGCTCGCCCTCCTGGAGGAAGTCGAAGGCGGCCGTCACTGTCCCGACGGCGGAGCCCGCAGCCCCCTCCATCCTCAGGGTGGCGGCGATGGGGGTGTCGCGGTTGGCGGGGACCCGCAGCTCGGCGTCGCGGACGACGACGGGTGCCGGCAGGATCTCGGTCAGGATCGACAGGGCGTTGATGCCCGGATCGAAGACGCCGAAGCCCCCCGCCGCGAAGATCCAATCCT
>NZ_CP022365.1 GCF_003119115.1 Azospirillum sp. TSH58 | reverse complement strand
CTCGGTTTGATATAGTGGGTAAACAGGCACGTTTGGCTTGAAAACGCGGTGTCACCGCAAGGTCATGTCCAGGTGCGGGCGTGTGGTGCGGGGCATGGGAGGTGGAGGGTTGCTGTGCCCGCCCTTCAGTCCCGGGCATGGCCCTTACTACGGAGGCGAGGCGGAAGCTGTTCAAAATCGTACGCTGATGTTTCAGTTCCTGGGTCTCATGGTAACGACCTTTCGCTGTCGCTTCCTCGAGCGTGCAACTCATCCGCGTGATTTGACCGTTGCTTCAGGGATGGCTGGGTGGCGACAGACATGGGGCGTTTGCCTGGGCTGCCCACGCCTCTTTTCCTGGGGCCGTTTCCCTGCCATGACACACCGGGACCGAGCGTCTGAGGCCGATCGGCGCGGTTGGGAATTCTTAATCAAATATCAAGAAGATCGACGTAACCGTACCGGAGGTTGCGAGCGCGCGGACGGCATTGGCAAGGTGTAAAATGGCACTTATTAAATTAACAAACGAGTGTACATCAATATAGATGCGGTAGGCGTCGTCGAATTTAAAGTTGAAAAGAAAGATCCAAATATAATTTGGAGTGTGATTGTAAAAAATCACAGCGGAAATGTGCTGTATCAGAAGGCATATTCTGCAAATAAAAATGATAACATTTCTATATCGAATATAAAGAAAGAATTTGAGGAAGTGCAGGCTCGCGTTAACGGTTTTTCTGCTCAGGTGTGAAGATGGCCGCGGATTTTTCGATTGTGTCAGCCGTACTCAACAAGTCGGCTTCTTTGTGGGATTATTTTCTTCGATAAAGCGACAGGATTTTAAGGGGTCCATCGAGATCATCATTGTTGACGATTGCTCAACGGATGGTTCCCCGGACATGTCGTGAAGCTGGCGTCCGAGAAGCTGGGCGACGAGAATCTGACCATCCGCTGATCCGCAACGACCGGAACGTGGGGAATTGCGGGTGCCGCAACAAGGGGCTGCTGGCGGCTTCCGGGCGTATCCTGTGCGTGGTCGACGCGGACTGCTGCCTCAGTCCCAATTTTGTCTCTTCGGCATGTCGCCGCGCACGACGACGCCGGAGGCGGAACGTCTGCATCGGTCCGATGGGGATCGAGGGCCAGGGCCGCGACATCCAAGCGCTCCACGGAGCCTTCGCGGCGGCGCCCGACAAGGCGCTGAAGGAAATGCGGCTGCAGTTCCAACGTGGAGCCGACCGCCTTCGTCAACACGGTGACCCGAAACTTCTCGATCACCTCGGAATTCCTGGACAAGCTTGGCGAGCCGGCTGTTCGACGAAGCCTTTTCCTACAGCCTTGACGCCAACTCCGGCTTCGGCTGGGAGGACATCGAGATGGGCTACCGGCTGTACCGGCTGGGGGCCAAGATCAGCTTCAGCCGCACCGCCGTTTCCGTCACACAAGACCCACCCACCGGAAGTGTCCGACCAGGAGAAGGCTCCGCGTTCGACTAAGAATTTCCTGAAGCTGATGCGCAAGCATCCGGAGCTTTCGCTCGCGGCTCCGGACTGGGCGCATTCGACGTTACCAGAAGATCATGGACTGGCTGGACCGTTACGACATCTCCGCGGCGGAGGAGCGTGACGGGCTGGCCGAGCATTTCGCCACGTCGCACCGGGTGGTTCGTCCGCGGACCATCGTCAGCCATCCCAAGAAGAAGGTGCTGACCACGCGGTGGCACATCGGTCAACCAGTAGATCTTTGGAAGCTGCCTTATTCCTTCACGCTTCTGACCGGCTTGCCGGGGTTCGGTTCGGCCTGGGGACTACAAGTCGCGTCCTTTGCCGGATAATGCGAACTTCCTGAACGTCAACGAAAAGCAGTGCAATTTCAACGATTATGATTTTGCCATCCTGCATTTTGATGAGTTCATTCTTCGGCCTTATCTGTATCCGAAGCACTCGACCCATTGGGGCGCCGCGTTCGAATACATGAAGCGCTTCAACGGAAAGAAGATCGCGATCTGTCATGGGACCCCCCTGTCGGAGCGGGATCTGAACCTGTTCGGCGCAGGGATGAGATCGTCGGGCCGGGAATCGCCGCGAAGCTCGAAGCGGAAACCTATGACGTCGACAAGCTGCGCCGTGAGATCGTGGACGCGCTGTCGGACTGCCTCGTCGTGTGCAATTCGCTTCAGGCGGCCAAGGAGTGGGGATTCCACCGCTCCATGTGATCTGGCACGGCTTCGACCCGATCCATTATCCTCCGATCGATCCGAGCGATAAGATCATCACGGTTGGGGATCTTGAAGATCGTCCCGATTACCGCGGTGTTCTTTTCTACGACAAAGTCACGGAGCGTCTGCGCGGCAAGGCCTTCCTGCTCGGGGGCAAGCGTGCGAACAGCGTGCAGAAGCCGCCCGTGACGGCGGCTTTCAAGAACGAGAACGATCTCGGGCTTGCGCATTACCAGAACTATGTCCATTTCGTCCGCAATTTCGGCATCTTCTTCAATCCCACGGCCCGCAGCCCCATGCCGCGCGTGCGTGGCGAGGCCATGATGCTGGGACAGGCCGTGGTGACGACGTCCACGCACGATGCCGACCGGTTCATCGACCATGGCTACAACGGCTTCCTGTGCGACGAGCCGGACCACGCCGTGGAGGTGCTGAACCAGCTTGTCCGCGATCCGGGCCTGCGTCGCCGGGTCGGCAAGCGCGCGCGGGACACCGCGATGGAGTTGTTCCATGTGAACAACTACATGCGCGAGTGGGAGGAACTGATCGCTCGCGAGATCGATGGGAACGCGCACCGCCGGCCGCCATGGCGGGCGATGCGGATCGCGGGACGCCCTGGCGGCGGACGGGACGCATCATCCGGAACGCGATCAAGGGAGTCCTTCTCGTTCACGGCTCCGAGGGCGGAACGCGAACCTGGCGCGTCGATCATCCGAGGCTGCCCTGCGTGGCGCGGGAATGCCCGTCCGGCGGCTTCCCCTGGAAACCTTCCTGAAATCCGGCCGCGAGGAAATCGCCCTCGGCACCCACAACGTCATCATTTTCCACCGGACGCCGTTTTCCGGGCGGCTGGGCGCGCTGATCAGCGAAGCGCGCGCGAAGAACATCGTGTGCCTGGCCGACTTCGACGACGTGACCTTTTCCCAAGCCTACGCCGAGCAGCTCGTCCGCGCCGGAAAGGCCGAGCCGGGGAACGCGGAGGACGAGGCGAAGCGCTTCGCCGCCCTGCTGCGGGCCTGCAACGGCGCGACATGCAGCACGGCGCCGTTGGCGCGCATGTTGGCCGACGAGGGGGTGGAGCGTGTCGGGCTGTTGCCGAACTGCCTGTCGCAACAGCTGCTGACCGCGTCGGAAGCGGCGCGGGCCGGACGCCGGGGGGCTGCGACCGGCGGCGTCGTGCGCATCGGCTATGCCAGCGGCAGCGCCACCCACAACGCCGATTTCGAACTCGTCCGCCCCGTCCTGGACGAACTCCTGCGGGTCCATCCGAACGTCCATCTGGACCTGATCGGGTTTCTCGATCCGGGTGAATTCTCCCCGAGGTGGCGGGCCGCGTTCACCAGCACCGCTTCGTCGAACATTGGGAGCTGCCGTTCCAACTGGCCAAGTTCGACATCAACATCGCTCCGCTCGAGATCAATCCGTTCAACGAATGCAAGAGCGCCATCAAGTTCATCGAAGCGGCCGTCGCCGGTGTGCCGACGGTCGCCAGCCCGACGGAGCCGTTCCGCGATGCGATCGAGCATGGCGTGACGGGCTTCCTGGCCGGGTCGGCGAGCGAGTGGCTGGAATGCCTGGACGCGCTTATCCGGGACGGCGAGCTGCGGGAGAGGGTCGCCAACGCGGCCGCCGATGCCTGCATCGCGGCCTATTCCCCACAAGCCTGGCTGCGGAACTTCCCTTCGCGGATGGAAGAGCTGTTCGATGCCGGTTCCGCCGGGACCGGGGTGGACGCGGAGCCGTCACGGCCTTTGACGGTTTCGGAGCGCTGATGGCTTCCTGGGATCACAGGCGTCTGGAAGCATTCCGGCCACCGCAGCGGAGGGGCCGGTTCGACATTGACCGCGGCATAGAGTGGGGATCATGCAGGTGATCGACATCGCAGAGACAGTCTCGTTTTCCGAAGCGGGCGTTCCCGATCGGCGCGCGATCAAGGGGGATCTGACCGGTCTCTCCGGCACTGTGGTGTTCGGTTGGGCTTTCGATCCGGACCTGCCGGACAGTGCGGTGGATGTTTCGGTGTGGGTGGACGACCGCAAGGTCGCCACCGGCCCCGCGGACCATCTGCGGAACGATCTCGGGGATCAGGGGATCGGCGAGAGCCGGTGCGGCTATTCGTTCGACATCAAGGACAGCCTTCTGGACGGACTTCCCCACCGTATCCGGGTGACGGCGGGGCGCGACGACCAGGAACTGTCTGGCGGCAATGTGCTCTTTTCGCCGTACAGCGGGCATGTGGACGAGGTGCTGAACGGCCAGGTCACCGGTTGGGTGTGCAATTGGGGAAAGCCCGATGCGGCGGTCACGGTCAATCTGATCCTCAACGGCGAGGCCATTGCCTCGGCTGTGGCAAATGTCCACCGTCCCGACCTGGTCGCAGCCGGAATCGGAAACGGCAATTACGGTTATGCCCTGCCCATTCCGGCCAGGCTGCTGTCCGACGAGGCGATGGAAGCCACGGTCGAGGTCAGCGGCACCGGACTCATGCTCGACGGTTCGCCGGTGACGATCGGTCCGATGATGCCGTTGGACGTGCCCGCGGTTGCTGGAACCGGCAGGGCCCGCAACCTGGACGCTGACGCGGTCCGCGCGAACGCCCTGCGTTTCCGCCGCGCGCTTGAGGCGCAGGGGCTGTGGATGTCGGAACCCGTGTCCGACGAGGCCGCGGCGGACGGCGATCCCGTCCTTCTGTGTTTCGACGCCGCGTACTACCGCTCGACCACGCCGGCTCTGCCGGAGGACGCGACGGTGGAGGAAGCCTTCGCCCATTTCCGGGCGCATGCCGCCACCTCCATCCTGCGTCCCAACATGCTGTTCGACGAGTTCTGGTATCAGCGCCGGTACATCGACGTTCCCCAGCAGATCGCGGTCGGGCATTACGGTTGCGGGCTGGATCACTTCCTGCGCAGCGGCCTGTCGGCGAACCGCAGCCCGACCCTTTGGTTCGACGCCGCCCATTATGCCGGGCAGCTGGCCGCGCCGCCGTCCCTTACGGAACACGCGGGTTCGGCCTTCCTGCACTTCCTTGACCAGGGCGCGCGGGCGGGGCTGGCGCCCAGCCGCCTGTTCGACCCGACCTGGTACCTGCACAAGTATCCGGAGGTCGAGCGGCGCGTCCAGGCCGGCACGATCGGCTCGGCGTTCGCGCATTATCTGAGCGAAGGAGGCCGCCAGGGCTATGCCGCCCTCGCCGGATTCAATGAAGCCGGTTTCGTCGCTTCCCGGCCGCAGGTTGCGCGGGCGATCAAGGAGCAGACGTTCCGCAGCGGGTTCGAGTGGTTTATCCTGTACGGCCTGCACACGGGCGATTACTTCGAGCAGGATCACCTCCTGAAGGCCCTGGTCGGGCGCACGGATCAGATGATCCGCCGCATCAACACGCTGACGTCCGAGCGGCGGCGTCTCGTGCAGCATCTCGAAGCCATGCAGGGCCTGACCAGGACCTGGATGCTCGAGGCGGAGGCCATCGGTGAACGCTGCGTGGCGGCCGCTGAAACGCCGGATCTTCAGGAACCTGCCGTTGCACCTGTAGCGAAGCCGAGAGCTGGGGGTACCGCATCCCGGATCTGCCGGTTTGAATGCTGATCGAGGTTTGGAATGCGCATCGTCATTCTTGCTCCCCAGTTTCCGCCGTCGGATGGTGGACCGTTCACCCGTATTGGCGTCCGTATCGAGACGCTGTGGGGAGCTCTGAGGGAGGCGGGGTTCGATCCGGTCGTCGCCGTGGACATCGCCGCCGGCGATCCCATGGCGCCGGCATCGGAGCGGGTCGCTTCTGAACGCTGGAATCCCGCCCACAGCGATGCCGTTCTCGTCCGGCTGAACGCCGCGGCCGCCGTCTGGTGCGCGCCCGGACAGCCGCTTCCGCCGCGCTTCTCCCGATTTGCCGGCCTTAAAATCGCCGATGGCGAAACGCTCGGCGACGCTGCCGGTTTGAGCGGAATCTTCGATCTCGTGCTGAACGACGATCCGCTGAAGGACGCCGGCATGCTGACCAACGTCGGCGGCGGGCGCGGCGAGAAGACGGGAGGCGAGGGCGTCCAGGTCGCCATCCTGGCCGATCTTGCGCCGGCGGATCAGGTCGTCGCCGCCCTTTCCGACGCGCTGTCGAAGCATTCTTCCCGCGGGCCGGTGCTTTTCCGTGTCATCCACCACGCTGCCGATGGCGCCCCCGCGCCGTCCGAAGGGCTGCCGGTGGAGGTGGCGTCCTACACGAGCATGGCGGAGCGGACGCGCCTGCTGTCGGCCTGCGACATCGCGATTCCGGTCGAAGCCATGCTGCCGGAACTGGGATCGGCGCTTCGCTCGCCGTTGCTCGATGGCGTTCCGGTCATTCTGAACGGGCTGTCGCCGCTGGGTGATCTGGTCCGCCTGTGCGGGCTCGGCGCGGTCATGCCGGGGAGCGGCGTGACGGAAGCGGTGGAGACGGTTCTGGAACTGGCGCGCGGGACCGACCTGGAAGCGATCCGCCGGCAGACCGCTGGAGTTTGCCGGAGGCTCAACGCCCGCGCCGTCGGGGCCTTGCAGCGGCTTCTTGTGGACCATGATTCGCCTCGCGGCGCGCCGATGCCCTCCGCCCTGCGCGGAGCCAAGCCGCGCGTCCTGGCCTTGCTCGAGCAGCGCAGCGGATTGGGTGCGATCCGCGGAATCGAGCCGCTGGAGGTGCTGCGCCAAAGCGGAAAGATCGATTCCTACTGCGCGGTTAACTCGCTGGACGAGTTGACGCCGGCGGCGAGGAAAGCGAGCTATGACGTCGTCTGGATACAGCGCCGTTGCAGCCCCGTGATCGTGAGCGCGATCCATTATCTGGGTGGCTGTCTTTTCGACATCGATGACAATCTCCTGGCCAAGCAGACCTATCACCGGAGCCCGCTGTCGAATCCGCTGGAACTGCTCAACAACCTCCGGCTCGCGCGGAGCGTGGTGACCACCAACCAGCGTCTTGCGCAGAGGCTGGACCGGGGGGCCGGCGGCGGCCTGCTGGAGAAGACCTTCGTCGTGCCGAACGCCGTCCGCTTTTCACCGGGGGCCGCGATGAAGCGGCCGTCCAAGCCCGAGGGGCTGCTCTGGGTGTCGAGCGACAATCCGCCGCTGTTCTCGCAGAAACGGGCGGTGGTGAGCGCGATCCAGGACTTTTCCCGGGAGCGCGGTCTGCCGATCTATGTGCTCGGCGTCGCCGACCGCAGTCTGGACGACGACGAGATGATCCGCCATATGGGGCGGATGAGCTTCAGCGAATATCTCCGGTTCCTGGAGCATCAGCCGACGCTCATCGGCGTGTCGCCGATCCAGACCATCGAATCCCCGGATGTCATGGACTTCATCAACTGCAAGTCCGACATCAAGATGGTGGAGTTCGCCGGCTTCGGTCACATCGGGGTCTACAGCGACGTGGCCTATTACCGGGATTCGGATCTGGACGCGGGCGTTCTCTGCGCGAACACCTATGGTGATTGGCGGGACGCGCTGGACTTGGCCTTCGAAACCGAGTGGGCCGGTATGGAGCGGCGCATGGCCGCGATCCGTGAAACCCGCGGCATGGCGACCATTGCGCAGGATGCCTGGCTTCCCGCTCTCCTCCATGCCGCCATTCCGGGCGGCGTCACCGGAGAAGCGATCATCCGGATGGTGGAGGCGATCAGGCCGACCGAGCGGACCCTGCCGGAGCTGCAGGCCCCCGCGGCGGAGACCGAGCCGCTCGTCCTGGCTTACCGCAACCGGCGCTTTGCCCAGGGAGACTTCCGGCGTCCCGATTCCGATCAGCTTCGCAAGGATACGTCCCGTCTCCTGGAGATGGCCGAGAAGGCGGTCGCCGCAGCGCGGTCAACGGACTGACCGTTCCCGTTCGGCAGGGCTCTCAGGGAACGGCAGCCGCGAAGGGTTGAACGATGCATGGCACCGCCGATGCCATCGGCCGCTTGTTCCTTGAGGTCTATTGGCGGCCTGAGTTCCGGCGCATCCTCGACGTCGGCGCGTACGACGTCAATGGCAGCCTGCGCCGGCACAAGCCTGATGGCGCGGAGTGGGTTGGCATCGATCTGGCCGCGGGGCCAGGCGTCGACACCGTTCTGGAGGACGCCTGGGCCTATCCGTTTCCGGACGCGTCCTTCGATGTCGTGGTGTCCACCGCGACGTTCGAGCACGACCGGCTGTTCTGGCTGACTTTTCTGGAGATGTGCTGGGTTCTGAAGCCCGGAGGATTCATCTACATCAACGCGCCCAGCAACGGGCACTACCCCGCTGGACTTCTGGCGCTTCTCCCGGACGCCGGGGGCGCGCTCGAAGTCTGGGCCCAGCGCATGGGACACCCGGTCCATTTGATCGAGTCCTTTATTGCCCCTCGCATCGCCGACCATTGGAACGACTTCGTCCTCGTCTTCTCAACCGCTCCGGCATCCCCATCCTCAAGCCCGATCGCGGACTGCATTCCCAATGCCTACAATGTCCGTGCCGGTTCTGCGGGACCGATTAAGCACCATTCCGTGGAAACGGAAGACATGCGGATACAGAAAATATATTTATTAAAATACCACAATATTATCATTAATTGAAAATGAAAAGATGATTAAATTATTTCCTGTTATCATCAATCAGATCAAAACTAATCAATAGAATTAATGAATTATTCGGATGAATTCTAAGGCAATGGTATTGGCTAAACAAGCTATAAATCCTAAGGTTGCATTAATATCATTCGCCCTCTAACTAAAATGTGCTCAATTTATTTCTTGTCGTTGTAATAAAAATACCTGCCAAAGTTGTGTACTGTGAGGCGTCATGTATGCATATTCACTACGTATTAAAAAAATCTAGCACACGCCGTTAACCGGAAGGCCCTGTCCGTAAAAGGGCTGCATACAAAAGGCATTGGCAGGAGATGATGGTGAGCAACATGACGTCCTTCTTCACCGCAACGGTCCACGATCTCGGTGCCTGGAGCGCTGTGAACGTCAAGGCCACTCCCCATGCGCCCCTGGCGCGGCCCGGGTGGAAGGATCCCGCCGTGTTGTCCTTCGCCCTGACCGAAACGAACACCGACGGAGTGCATTGGGTTCATTGGACCCGGACGGCGGTATCGGATGGCGAGGCCGTGTCGGTGCGGATGCTCCTGCGCAACCGCGATGCCAATGGCCTTCGAATTCGGTTGGTTTGCGGAGGATGGTCGTCGAATGCCTGGATCTCCTTCGCGAATTCCGTCGCATCCCGGATTCCGGCGGATGTTTTCGAGGTCATGATGCTGGAACCCGATCTTTTCCACGTCCAGTTCACGATTCCGGCCTTCACCGCCGGAGCGCATTATTCCATCGGCATCATGTTGCTGGACGGGGGGGAGGCTACTGACTATCCCGGCCGCGGGCGTGGCGTGGTTGTCGAAGGGTTCAGCCTGGTGCCTAGCGGGTCCGCCGTGGCTCCGGCCAATCCATCGCCCCAAAGGGAAGCCCGCGGCGACCTGAAGCGAACCGAACGTACCACCCTGTTCTTTTCCGCCGTCAACCGTGCCTACGATCACTTCGTCGTCCCATGGGCGTTCAGCATCCTGTACCATCATGACGATGCGCTGGTCGAAGTGTGTGTGCAGGGCCTCCAGAATTTTATCGTCCGCAACGACGAAGCGATCAAAACTCTCCACAATATCTTCGGCACGGATCGCCTCGTCATTCGAGAGGGAAATTTCGCGAACATTATTCCGAACACCGTTCGGTTCGTCGAGGTTCCTATTTCCAACGCCCATTATGTCTACATCGGTGACATCGATATCTTCATTCTTGAATCGAATATCCCGGAAAAACATCTTTCGATGATGGAGCAGACCAAGCTCCCCTACAGCAACATCGTGCGTCCCAACTCGACCTTGATGACGGGCCTTCATTTCTCAAGATTCGACGCCTACTATCCTTTGCCCGATATTTCGGACATTCCGCTCGACAGCACCATCGATGAGAATGTGCTTTACGAGATCGTGCGCCGCAAGGTTGGGGCGCTGCCGTCTCCGGGGGCCAGCTTCCGCCCCGTTCATGGCATCCATATGAGCCCCAACCGTCCCAATCTGGAAGAGAAACCGGGGCTGCCCGGGTGGGGCATCACTCCGGAATACATCAGCCGCTGGCTGGATGTGACGTCGTCGGAAGAGTGGCTGGCTCTCTGGCCGTTCCTGTCTCCGTCCTTCAAGTCCGTGCACAACAGGCTTCTCAATTATTGTCTGATGCACCAGACCACGGGCGACGCCGCGACGCCGGAGGCGTTGTGGCCCGGTTCGACATGGCAGGCCACACAGCGGATTCGCCATCTGCTGTCCAGCTTCATCGAGGAGAACCGGGTGGGCAGCCTGTGCGATGCAGGCTGCGGGAACGCGAACTGGGTGGTGGGCATTACGGGCGGCATCGACTCCTATCTCGGGATCGATATCGACGAGGCGACGCTGTCGCTGGCAAGAAGCTCCTGCTTTCTGCCCGGCCATCGCTTCGAACGCGGCAACATGATGGAAGCGGACTACAGCGGTTACGACGCGGTGCTGTCCCATGACGCCCTGAGCTTCCTTTCGAACGCCGACATTCTACGGACCATCGACCGGATGGCGGCGGGCGGTGGCCGGTTTCTCATGCTGTCTACCTATCCGGCCCTTGGCGCCAACATGGATTCTCCCGGCGGTGCGTGGCGTCCGATCAATTTGACAAAGCCTCCGTTCAATCTCCCGGAACCACTCCATCTCTTGCCGGAGCGTCAGGCAAACCCCAACGACCCGAACAGTTCCAAATCCATCGGCGTCTGGATGGTTTCCGATCTTCTGGCCAGCCGGGCCGACCAGGAGCGGGCCGCAAGGGCGGGGGCGGAGCAGTCGGATGCGCTTCCCTTCGACGGTCGGGGCGTCATTCTGCCGGACAGTCAGAGGCGATACACGGATCTGGGGCATCATCCGACGACCCCGTCCTTCAGCATCCTGCGCATCAGCCCCTCGATGGGTCCGCTGACGGGCGGGGTGAGCGTGACGATCCATGTGCCGACCGCGGACTTGAAGCGTCTGAATGCAAGGCAACTCCATGCCCGCTTCCTGGGATGGTCGTCCGAGGCCCGTGCGGACGTGGTTTGCGAACCGACGATCCTGCCCGGTGTCAGCGTCCTGTCCTGCCGGCTTCCCGAATTGAAGGCTGGCCCACCGCTCGTCAACGAACTGAAGCAGGATCGCGTTCCTCAGGTGGCGGACGTCGTTCTGACCGATGGCTGGAATTTCATCGGGGGCGCGCAGTTTCTCTACCTTGATCCCGAATATGACTTCGGTGGACCGGTTCTGGTTTATCCTGGCTGCGAGCGGGATCTGGAAAAGGGCATGATCAATCTCGATTTCCGACCTCACAGGAAGGACGGGTTGCAGGCGACGCTGTGGGAGTTCCACATGGGCCTCCGCGCGTTCGAAGCGGATTCGGTCGATGGGATCACGATTTCCCATATGATGATGTACGTGCCAATTTCGCAATATCATGAATTCTTCAAGGACTGCTTCCGCGTCCTCAAGCGCGGCGGCGTGCTGCGGGTTACCGAAGACAACGCGAACCTGCACCGGGCCTTTGAATGCCATTATTCGATGTCGCCCTCATCCCCCAGCACGATGCGGCAGATGCTGGAGGAAGCCGGCTTCCGGGTCTTTGACCAGACTCCGCACAGGTCGGTGTCGGAGTTTCCCCAGATCAAGCGGTTCGCCCATCCACCCCTGTGGAACGAGGGGCAGATCCGCTCGCAAGGGCAAACCCGCTGCTATTTCATCGACGCCCAGAAGATCCGGCGTGGCTGGTCGCTTGGCATCTACTGCGGACGGTCACCGTTTGAACTCTACGATCCAAGGCTGCCGCTGAAGGCGGCGGGCCGGGATTTCTCGAACCCGGTCATCAGTCACGAGAACATACCAGAAGGGGTCCTGGGCCACGTCAAGGGTCGAGCCATGCTCTGCGCCGATCCTTTCCTGGTGGCGGCCAACGACCAGTTCCACATGTTCTTCGAGATGGGCAACCAGAAGGGGGCGATCGGCCACGCCGTCAGCGCCGACGGCCTGGACTGGCGGTTCGATCAAGTCGTGCTCTCCTGTGACGTGCACATGTCCTATCCCCATGTCTTCGAACATGAGGGTGAGTTCTACATGATTCCGGAAACGGTGAACGCCAATCAAGTGAGGCTCTATCGCGCCCGGAACTTTCCATATGATTGGGAATTGGACACGGTTCTTCTTCCGAACCAGCCTCTTGCTGATACCAGCATCGTGTACTGGGAGGGCCAGTGGTGGCTGTTCAGCTATGACCACAGGAAAAACGGGCTCTGCCTGTTCCATTCCGAGAATTTGCGCGGCCCCTATACGCCTCATTCCGGCAACCCGGTCGTCGCCGGGGCGGCCACCGCTCGGAACGCAGGGCGGCTCATTGTCCATGAGGGGGCGCTTCACCGCTTCTCGCAGGACTGCGTCACGATCTATGGTAAGATGATCCGCTGCCATCGCGTGACAGTTCTGACAATCCAGGACTATGCAGAGGAAACCATCCGTGACCCGTTTCTCCGGGGTTCCGGAAGGCGGTATGGGGCCTGGAACGGAAAGATGCACCATATTGATCTTTTGCAGGTCGGCGAGAACGCCTGGATTGCCGCCGTGGACGGGGCGGACGCCGTCGTCCCGGATTGACGCCAAAGGCGTTCGATGAAAGTCATCGAACGCCCTCTGATGGAGCATTGTCCCATAAGCTGTCCAGGCGTGGCGGTCTGAGCCAATGCAGAATCTGATCTGGTGGAAACGACCATGCCAATCACCAGATATAAGTAGAAAGGGCATGGAAAAGGCGCTTGATAAGGACCATCAAGCGCCTTCAGTTCGGGCGATGCCGTGAGCCCCGCCCAAGCTGGATCCTTTCGGAGCAGAGTTTTAGCGTAGATTGGTCACGCCGATGTGACCCGGCGCCCATTCCGAAATTTTTTGCTGCTCCACTCTTTCCCAAATCTGGTCAATGGCCCTTCTTGGGTCATTAAAGGCAATCCCGAACAGGTCCCAGGAAGCGAACCGCCACCATTTGATTTCGAGCAGGTCCGCCATAGTCCTGGCGTCGAAACGGTAGCGGATCAACCGTGCCGGGCAGCCGCCAACGATTGCAAAGGGCGGGACATCCTTGGTAACCACCGAGTTGGCTGCGATGATGGCGCCGTCACCGATCGTGACTCCCCCCATTATCATGGCCCGTCGCCCAATCCACACGTCTGAGCCGATCACAACAGGGCTGATCGTCTCATAGTTGAGGCACTTTATGTCGCTTGGGCGTTTTTCCGGATACAGCCCCCAACCGAACGAGTTCCAACCGTTCGGGTCGGCGCGATATTGAAAGGGATTTGAGGAGAGCCAGTCCACCGGATGATTTGGAGGCCCCACGATCACTTCTTCAGCAATTGAGCAATAGCGTCCAAGTTCAGCTTTATAAAATGTTCCACCTTGCGTGTAAGTGAATGCCCCTATCTTGAATTCGTCATACGGTAAATAAGCCAGCACGTTGCAAGGAGGTTCGAAGCATGAGATATCGGAAAGCCGATTTATGGAAGGGTGAATATTAATTCCAGCGCGGTTAAAGCGGCTTCTGACCTCTTCCGTGATGACGTGCATTAAGAGATATTCCCTGCATTAAAACGGGCGGTGTAAGAATTTGTGGGGGCGTGTGCTATGTGGAATTCTCTGGGTTGTAGAGACCTCTTTGCATGGAAAGGAACAAGCGCATCGCGGATTAGACGCATACATCGGAAGCTTCTTAGATAAGAAAAGAAACTCGTTGAATAAACATTCTAAACGCTGTTGTCCGGAAACGGAAGAGGTTCACGCTCGATATCGACCACGTAATCCACACCTGTGCAAGCCACATGACTGATACCTAGGTAACCGCACTTCGCATGTGAGCCGCTGCTAATATCAATCTCGAAACAGGCAAAGTATACAAGCTCGCAGATTCTTTGATAGATTCGGGACTTGCTATCATTGCCTCGATGCTCATTCTGCTTCCTGTGTGACTTCGCACGAAACATGGGGCGCTATGAGCCCGGAGAGTTTCGTTGGCTCGCCAATCCTGCTATTTTACGTCCTGGTGCTCTCGCCACGCGCTTATGTGTGTCTGACGTGCGGCAATGCATCATCGAAAGCAAAGACTTTTATCAGGCCAAGCCGTGTTCGTCCATCCTTCGGCCGTAATAGTTGAAGACATTGTTGGGTGAGGATCAGGCGAACCTGTGCCCGTCCGCCGGCAGCGGACCAGTCGCTGCCGGCGTCTTTTCCCTCAAGCTGTGAGCGTGCCGATGGCGTCCGGCGTCAACAAGGCATCGGCCGGAAAGCCGTCGGCGATTCCCCTGGCGAGCGGCACCGGCGGAGACAGCGTCTCGCCGATGGGGGTTCCGGAATCGTCCTGCGTCACATGGCGCCACTGGACATGGGCGCCGGCAAGCGCGCCTTCGGGGTTCCAGCGGATGAGAAGCTCATAGGGATGGCTGATGATCTGCATGGCGCAAGGGCTCCCGTGTTGGGTTCAGGATACGATGGTTCCATCGGGGAAGCGCCAACCGGTGCCGTCGGAGACCGCGAGCCTCCGGCCCGATGCGCCGTCGGCGACGTAGACAAGGCGTCCGGTCCCCGCGGCGGCGCTGGGGAGCGTGGCGACGGTGTAGGATCGAAGCCCCAGATGAGAGTTTTCGTCCACCACGATGGTCGCTCCGTTGTGCATCACCGCGCCGGATGCCGAGATGCGCAGCCGTTCGTACGAGACGATCGAACCGGTCGGCGTGGTGTAGAACAGCAGGCGCGTCGGCAGGCTACCCGGAGCCGGGCTTGCCTCGATCTGCCCCAAGATCTGCGCACCGCGATAGAAGCGGGTGCCGTCCGACGCAAGAAACCAGATCGAGCCAAGCATATCACCGTTCAGCACCGGGGCGTGGGCGCCGAAGCTGCCGCCGCGCGACTTGCCGAGCGCCAGGGCCGCCGTTCCGTTGTTATCGAAGAAGTTCAGGCCGCTGAAAGCCACTTGGGTGTGGGCGTTGACCTGGAGCACGGATGAGAAGCCGGGGAGGGTATCGGTTGACGCCGTGGCGCCGACGAGAACTCGCCCCCCGGAATCGACCCGCATCCGTTCCGCGCCGCCCGTCGCGGCGGCCAGCGTGTTCGGGCCGGGGCTGAACAGGCCGGTGTCCGCATCCCCGTCGAGGTGCAGGCCAGGAACGGCGCTGTTGCCCGGCGGAACGGCGACGGACCCGGTGAACACCGGATCGTTGCGGGGCGCCAGCGTCTCGGGGGCGGGGACCGGCGCCGTGTGATACGGGCCGATCATGCCGCGGCTCCGTAGAACACCAGGCTGACGGTGACGGCCGCCGGGGCGACCAATCCGATGACGCCGTTGGGGCGGACCTGCCGGGCAACCGGGTTCAACTCGGGGGCGGACCCATCCAGCACATCGTTGGCCGGCAGCACCGCCGGTCCCCCGATCTTGCACCAGAACGGCCCGGTGGCGTTGAACAGCACCGTCTCCGCCGCGCCTGGCGCCGTGATCTGCTTGGGCACGCCGGGGGCCAGCACGATGGCGAAGGCCGTGTCGGATGGAGCGATGACCATGGATGGATTTCCCATGGCATCGTCCCGGGACAGAAAGGAACGCATGACCGATCTCCCTGAAAGCGCAACCGCCGCACCGCCCCGGTGGGAACCCCGGACGTTTCCAACCGGCACGGCGCGGGCGCCCATCGGACGCTACGGCGCTACAGTGGAGTATTTTTTCCTATGTTTCAAGGAATATTTTCAGAAGCCATCCTGTTCCGGCAATGGACGGAGCAACCGGTAGGTCGGTCCGAGCGGCTCGAAATGCGGGTTGTAGAAGGGATCGTTACGCAACCGGTCTCCCCAGCGGGCGCGGAGATGGCGGGCTTCGCCGGCCAGACGCTCCATTTTCTCCGGCGTGTCGTCGGTGCCGCGTGTCTGGGTTTCGAAATGATAGAGCCGGGCGTGCGGGGTCCACACGACACGCAGCCCCGCCTGCTGAAGCTTCAGGCAATAGTCCACATCGGCGTAAGCCACCGGCAGATGGACCATGTCGAAGCCCCCGACCGCCTCGAACGCGTTGCGGGAGGTCAGCAGGCAGGCGCCGGTGACCGCCGAGACGGTGCGGGGGAGCACGGCTTGGCCGAGATGGCCGGGTTCATCCGCACCGAGACCGGCGAAGGCATGACCCGCGACCTGCCCGGCGGCATCCCCGGCGCCAAGCACCACACCCGCGTGCTGGACTGTTCCGTTGGGGTAGAGCAGCTTCGCCCCGACCGCCCCGACGCCGGGCCGGGCGAGCAGGGACACCATCTCGCTCAGCCAGGACGGGGTGATCGCGACGATGTCGTTGTTGAGGAAGCACAGGGCGCCGCCCCGGCAGACCGACGCCGCGGCGTTGTTGATCGCAGCCCAGTTGAAGGGGCCGTGGAAATCGACGACGCGCACCCGCGGGTCCCGGGCAAGACTGTCGAAGAATGGGCGCGAGCGCGGGTCGGCGCTGTCGTGATCGACCAGGACGATCTCGTAGTCCGGATAATCGGTCTTCGCCAGCAGGCTCGATACGCAGTCGCCCACCAATTCGACGGCATCCCTGGTGGGCACGACGATGGACACTGCCGGGGGAAGAGGCGGCAGGGGATGGCGGACCCGGGCGCAGAACAGCCCGCCGGAGCGGCTGTGGGTCTCATGGTCGGCGGTGGCCGTGGCGCGGGAGCCGGTCCGCTGGAGATGCTCGCCGACCACGCGCCCGATGCCGGCCAGGATGGCGGTGTGGTCGCCGGCGCCCGAAAGCGAGGCGGGATTGATGCGCCAGTGGTAGAGGATGCGGGGAACATGCCGGATGCCGGCGGCGCCGACGCGCTCCAGAAGGCGCAGCACGAGGTCGTGGTCCTGGACGCCCTCGGTCCCCTCCCGCAGACCGCCCACCTCCAGCAGGCGCCGCCGTTCGACCACCAGGAGGTGGCAGACATAGTTGATGGCGGTCAGCAGCTCGGGGTCGAAGTCCGGCTTGAAGGCGGGGGCGACGTGGCGGCCGTCGGGCGCGATGCGGTCCTCGTCGCTGTACAGCACTGGCACGGGGTCACGGTGCAAGGCATCGGCCATGCACAGAAGCGCGTCGGCGGACAGCCGGTCGTCATGGTCCAGGAAGGCCACATAGTCGCCGGAGGCCAGCGACAGAGCCCGGTTGGTGGCGGCGCTCACCCCGCCGCGGGATTCGCAGAACACAGCCCGGATCCGGGGATCCCGCGCGGCTTCGCGGCGGATCAGCAGGCGGACCCCGTCGTCGCGGGATGCATCGTCGGCGATGCACAGCTCCCAATGCCCATAGGCCTGGGCGCGCACGGACTCGATCGCCTCCGCCAGCATCCACAGCGGCGGATCGCAGACGGGCATCACCACGGAGAAGGACGGGCGCGCCGACAGGGCCGCGGCGCGCGCCGAAAGGCTCTGGCGGCGCGCGGCGGTTTCCGCGTAGCAATCGTTGAAGTAGGCGGTGTAGTCGGCGAGAGAGCGGGCGGCGGCATTGCGGCGGCGCGGCACCTCGGCCCGGATCTCCCGAAGAATGCCGGCAAGCTCGTCCAACCGGTCGGCCAACCGGTCGTCCGGGACGGTGTTGCGCTCGTCCAGGGCGATGGGAATGGGGCCGAAGAGAACGGAGCCGTCGCGCCGGTCGCGCAGCTCGAGCGTCCGCCCCGACCGGACGGACAGCAGCACTTCGAATCCGTGGTCGCAGGTGGCGAAGCGCGACAGCAGGTCGCGACGCTGCTGGTTGGCCACCACCCCGGCGATGGTGACGCCGTCCACCGCGATGTCGACGGCCACGGCCTCCTGCTCGTCCTCGGTGTTGACCGCCCAACCGACGATCCGCGGTCCTTCGACGCTGTCGATGTTGGCCTCCACCTTGCGGGCGGCGGGAGCGGACAGGCCATTTTCCAGAAGATGTCCGCTCGCCGCAATCCGCACGGACACCGGCGTCCGCGCCGGGTCGGTGCCGGGGAACAGGGCGGCGAGGTCGATGTCGAAGCCGCAGCGCATCGGCCGACTGAGCAACTGCGACAAGACGCCGCTCTCGCGGTCCGGCACGACGATGGCGGTGGCTGGTGCATCGACCGGTCCGACGGCGATGCGGAGCGGGACTGGAGCGTCAGGCTGTGCCACCGACAGCGCCCAACCGGTCAGGCGGGTTCCGCTCCATTCCTCCACGCGCCCGTAGAACGGTTCCGCCGGCGACCGCCGGCCCAGGTCGCCGATGGTGGCGTCGAGGGGCGGCGGTGTCGTTAGGAAGGTATTGGTTCTGTCCATGGAAGATCCTGTGCAGAGCGCTGTACCACCGCCGAGTCGGCGAAGGCGGAAAAGTTCTACCCGCTGTCCCAGTTGGAGGGCTCTTTGTCTCAGCTATGGTGCAACTTCGTCAAGGAGCGGTGCCGGATCAGATCCGCTCTTGCGGTGCATGAGCGTTTCTTATCGCCCGCTGCAGATATGAGGTGCGAAGTGCCAAAGCAGAGCAGCGCTGGGTTTAGCCTTTGCCTCTGGCTTACTGTTAAGCTTGACATTGCCAAAATTTGATTTATTTTTCTAACGGAAATTTGCCTAATAGTTGCTGGGGCGGATCGTGAAGTATTCATCAAATAACGTTGGAAATATTTATATCTTCTGCATGCCGAAAGGGCGAACGGGTGGGCCGGAAGCGCTTCATCAATTGGGCAGCACTCTGCGGGCTCTCGGAAGAAATGCATACATGGTGTACATTAATTGCGAAATCCCAGAACTTAAGAAGAAGCAATCCGCAAATGGGTTGCGCAGTGTCTATGAGTTCAAGGAATTTAGTGACCCGGTTGTTCCCGACTACATAAAGTATGGCGTTCCATACACTTATGATGTTGTTGATTCTCCGGAAAACATCATTGTTCTACCGGAGGTTTGGCCTTACTGGCTGCAGTTCGGTGAGCATTTGCAGAAGTACTTCTGGTGGCTTAGCTACGACAATGCCCTATCGTTCGTGCATTCGGCTGGTGGCTGGGATAATTTCTATCATTATGATTGCCATCATCTAGTGCAGTCGCAATACGCAAAGGTTTCTCTGAAAAATCACGGAATTGAGGAGGTTTACCCTCTTTTTGACTTCATTGACTCCAAATACTTTGTGCCATCTCCCTCTGCTGAGCGCGTCAATCGTATTCTTTATAATCATAAAGGGGCAGCGCCTGCGCAAAAACTTGCAGAAATGGCGCCGGAGTTTATCTGGCAGCCGTTGATTGGTCTGACCTCCGAAGAAGTCTGGTCCTTCTTTCGGACCTCGAAGATTTACATGGATTTTGGGTATCACCCTGGAAAGGACCGAATGCCGCGTGAGGCGGCGATCTCTGGGTGCTGCGTGATCACCGGATTGCGCGGCGCAGCGCGACATTTCGAAGACATCTCTATTCCGGGGAAGTACAAAGTTGAGGATCCCGAGGGGGATGCCGCCAAGGTAATTGCTCTTGTGCACGATATTATGGAAAATTTTGATGATCACTCTGTTGCTTTCGAATATTACAGACGAAAGATCCTGAGCGAACGTGAAGAGTTTTTTTTGCAGGCGCGGAACCTGTTCTGACGGAAATCAGCGGCTGACATAGGAAGCGCCTTGCCGAGCGGTATGATGCTGCTATGTCTACGCTTTGCTTCTTGTGCGAAGGAATGGTATCCGAGGTGGTTCAAGCTGGAGAGTGCAGGCCGCCGTGTTAACATGAAGGCAGATGCTATAAATGTATGATTACCTGATCGTTGGTTCTGGCCTTTATGGAGCGGTGTGCGCCCGGCTTCTCGCCGACTCCGGTCGGCGAGTTCGGGTGGTGGAGCGACGGAATCATATCGGTGGGAACGTTTATACGGAAGAGCAGGAAGGTATCGTCATCCACAGCTATGGTGCCCATATCTTCCACTGTTCGAATCGGGAGATTTGGGATTTTGTCAACCGCTTTGCATCGTTCCGCCCCTTTGTCAATCGACCGGTTTCTATTTCAGGCGGCAAGTTGTATTCGCTTCCGTTCAACATGTTCACCTTTAACCAACTGTGGGGTGTAACGAGCCCCGACGAGGCCCGGGCGATCATTGAACGGGAGCGTCTTATTCTAGACCGTGAGCCGGAAAACCTGGAAGAGCAAGCGTTGTCGATGGTTGGTAAAACTATCTACGACCTTTTGATCCGTGGCTATACGATGAAGCAGTGGCAAAAAAATCCTAGAGAACTTCCGCCCTGGATCATCAAAAGGCTGCCGCTCCGGTTTACATATGATAACAATTACTTCAACGATACTTATCAAGGAATTCCGGAGGGCGGATATGCCAAGCTGATTCAGGGGCTGCTGTATGGTATCCAGGTTGACACGTCTGTCGATTTTTTGAGTAACCGCACCGAATTGGCGGCTCAGGCGAAGCATGTCATATATACGGGTGCCCTGGATGAGTTTTTCGGCTATGATCTTGGGGTTCTTGAATATCGCGGACTTCGTTTCGAGCATGACTGGTTCGAATCTGAAAATGTCCTGGGTAATGCGGTGATTAACTATGGTGATGAGGATGTGCCTTATACCCGGCGCATTGAACATCGTCATTTCAGCCCTACAAGTTCGCCGCTTTCCATTGTTTCGCGCGAATATCCGGCAGCTTGGCGGCCTGGAGATATACCATTTTATCCTGTGAATAGTCCGGATAATGAGCTTCTTCATCGTAAATATTGCGAGAGGATTGCAAATTTTAATAATTATCATATTGGAGGGCGTCTGGCCGATTATCGCTACTACGATATGCATCAAGTCGTCGGCGCCGCCATGAAATTTGCCCGTTCTTTAGCCGCGGGTTGAGTGCAGTTTACCTTAATCCTGTACTGGGCGCGGGATGGGGTATGAAAAGGAATTTGGGCAATGAGCGATCTTCCCACCCCGCATATGGCAGACGGACGCGACTGGCGCGCGATGTTCTCCGTTGCAGCGGACCAGATTTACCGGGACGGAGGCTTCTACGACGGCGAGGTTCCGTTGCCGTCACTGCTGGATTTCGCAGGTTCTTGCAAAGGGGCAGTCGAGGTTGTGGCGGAACTGTTTCCTCCGTACCCCGTCACGCGCCCCATGCCGGATTTCCTGGCTGGTCCGGATGAGTCTTTCATCCGTTTAGTATATGAAAATTATCAGCATTTTAATGATTTTTTCTCAAAAATAGCGGCCTCGGCATTGGTCCGGATTCGGCATGCTGCGATTTACGACAACGTCGTCTTCGTCGTTTGCGATGGGGCTTTGGTTCCGGTCTACGAAATGCTTCGTACGGTTGATCGTCCAGTCAAAGGGCGGGAGATGGCGGTCCGGGCTGGTCGAAAGAGCGAAAGCAAAAGCATCGACCCGGATGGCAGCGCGTTCCTGTTTATCGGGTCGGTCGGTTCCTCCAACTACGGCCATTGGCTCGTTGATGATTTGCCGACGGTTAAAGCAATGGAGTTCATTGCGAAGGAGATACCGATCACCGTGTTGATGTCGGCCTTGGGTGACCGGATCGATGGGGTGCGTGCCGATGGTGTCGCGTTGGGGCGTTCGCAGCCGGGGATGGTCAAGCCGATGTTCCTGCCGGCAGAAGACTTGGTTTTCGTGGATGACCTGTACTATGTGACACCCGTATCCTATCACCCCATCCTCAAGCACCCGCAGTCGCTTGCCCACTTGCTTGCGATCTGCAACGAGCGTTTCGGGGCGTCATCTTCCGGGCAGGGTCGGCGCAGGCTGTTTGTGAACCGCTCGACAGCGCACCCTCGCCACATCACGAACAACGACGCCATCAGATTCATCCTTGAGGAGTATGGGTTTGAAGAAATTTTCCCGGAAAGCCTAAGCTTCGCTCAGCAAAGACAGGCTTTCCACGAAGCTTCCCATGTTGTTGGCATCATGGGTGCGGCAATGACCAACACAGTCTTCTGTCCTCCGGACGGGCATATCCTCCACCTTGCACCGAATGGGTGGGTCGAACCATTTTATTGGGATCTGGCTGCTATGCGTGGGCAATCGTACAATACGTTTTTTGGCGTGCCGACGGGGGATACCAGTCAAATTCATCAGTGCTCCTTCGAGGTGAGTATCGAACAGCTTCGTGCGTGGTTGGAACGCGTGGCGCCAAAACCGGCATGAGCCGCCGTCTTCCACAGGTATCCGGCCCGGAAGCCTCCCGGCAGAGGGGAGTTCAAAACGCCGGAACCGGAAAGCAAAGAGGTTGACGTGCGCGTGGGATCCGCGCACTCATGCAGGGCCTTCATAAGGGCGCTGCGGTTGCAAATTTCCAAGTTCGCCCATGAGCAGGCGGAGTTTGGGAAAACTGCTTAGTCCCAGAGGAGAGTGGTTTTTCGGTCCGGGCGCCATGGCGCCCGGACCGAATCTGATATGACGCTTTGGAAAAACAGGAGCGAGCGTTGAGCAAGGTTGCTTTGATCACGGGCGTCACGGGACAGGATGGCGCCTATCTCGCGGAGCTTCTGCTCGCGAAGGGCTACACCGTTCACGGTGTCAAGCGGCGCTCGTCTTCGTTCAACACGGAGCGTGTCGAGCACCTGTACCACGACGTGCACGAGGGCGACGTCCGCTTCCGGATGCATTACGGCGACCTGACCGACGCGACCAACCTGATCCGCATCGTCCAGGAGGTCCAGCCGGACGAAATCTACAACCTCGCCGCCCAGAGCCATGTGCAGGTGAGCTTCGAGACGCCGGAATACACGGCGAACTCCGACGGCCTCGGCACGCTGCGCCTGCTGGAGGCGATCCGCATCCTCGGCCTGGAAAAGAAGACGCGCTTCTACCAGGCGTCCACCTCCGAGCTGTACGGCCTCGTGCAGGAGACGCCGCAGAAGGAGACGACGCCCTTCTACCCGCGCAGCCCCTACGCGGCGGCGAAGCTCTACGCCTACTGGATCACGGTGAACTACCGCGAGGCCTATGGGATGCACGCCTCCAACGGCATCCTGTTCAATCATGAGGGCCCGACCCGCGGCGAGACCTTCGTCACCCGCAAGATCACCCGCGCCGTCGCGGCCATCCAGCTCGGCCTCCAGAAGGCGCTCTATCTCGGCAACCTGGACGCCAAGCGCGACTGGGGCCACGCCCGCGACTATGTCGAAGGCATGTGGCGCATCCTGCAGCAGGACCAGGCCGACGATTACGTCCTCGCCACCGGCGAGACCCATTCTATCCGCGAGTTCGTGGAGCTGGCCTTCGGCTGCGTGGGCCGCAAGATCGAATGGCGCGGTACGGGGGTGGACGAGAAGGGCGTGGACGTGGCGACCGGCGACGTGCTGATCGAGGTCGATCCGCGCTATTTCCGCCCGACCGAGGTGGACCTGCTGCTGGGCGATCCGTCCAAGGCTCACGCCAAGCTGGGCTGGAAACACACCACCACCTTCCCGGAACTGGTGCGCGAGATGGTGTCGAGCGACCTCGCTCGCTTCGAGCGCGAGGCGGCGGGGCGCCGGGCCTGATCCCTCCGGAGGAGCCGCCGTGGCGCGGACCGCACTGATCTTCGGGGTTTCCGGGCAGGATGGAAGCTATCTTGCCCGGCATCTGCTCGACCGCGGCTACACCGTCCATGGCACCTCGCGGGACTGCGAGATCGCGTCGTTCCGCAACCTGACGATCCTGGGCATCCGCGACCGGGTGAACGTCCATTCGGCGACCCTGCACGATTTCCGCAGCATCGTGCAGGTGATCCGGGCGGTGAAGCCCAACGAGATCTACAATCTCTCGGCCCAGTCGGCGGTGGGGCTGTCCTTCGAGCAGCCGGTCGAGACGATCGACAGCATCCTGAACGGCACACTGAACATCCTGGAGGCCATCCGCTTCCTGGGGGTGGACGCGCGCTTCTACCACGCCTCGTCCAGCGAGAGCTTCGGCAACACCCTGGACGAGCCGGCCGGCGAGACGACGGCCTTCCGCCCCTGCAGCCCCTATGGCGTCGCCAAATCGGCGGCCCATTGGATGGTCGCCAACTACCGGCAGGCTTACGGGCTCTATGCCTGCTCCGGGATCCTGTTCAACCACGAGTCGCCGCTGCGTCCGGCGCGCTTCGTCACCCGCAAGATCGTCCGCGGCGCCATCGCGGTGGCGCAGGGCCGGGCGAAGACTCTGGAACTGGGGAACCTCGCGGTGGCGCGCGACTGGGGCTGGGCGCCGGAATATGTGGACGCCATGTGGCGGATGCTCCAGCAGGACGAGCCGGACGACTTCGTCATCGCCACCGGCCGGATGCATGCGCTGGAGGATTTCGTCCGGACGGCCTTTGCGCATTTCGGCATGGACTGGCGGGAGCATGTGGTCCAGGGTGCCACGAACCTGCGGCCGATGGACATCCATCGCAGCGTCGGCAACCCGGCCAAGGCCGCGGCCCGTTTGGGCTGGAAGGCCGAAACCCTGATGCCGGATCTCGTCAGCCGGTTGATCGAGGCGGAACTGGCCCTGCCGCCGCCATAGGAGGTGGCCCGGCACAGGGCCGAGAGAAGGGCCAAAAGAGAGGACTGTGAAGGTGGCCGGGACCGGGGTATAGAACCGGCCCGTTCCTGTCTGTGTTGCAGGGCCGCCGACCATGGCTTTTCCCACCCCGCCGGCCTGGCTTTGAGTGGATTGCGAGAGAAATGACCACCGAGAGCTTTCCCGCCGCCGCCACCCGACAGAGGAACGGAGCCATCTACGACTCCGGAGACCGCAGCGAGGCGGTGCGGGCCTGGGAGGATCTCAGGGACGGCGCCCTGCGTTGGCGGCTGTGGAGCCGGCTCGGCTGGCACGACATCCGCAAGCGCTACCGCCGCTCGGTCCTGGGACCCTTCTGGCTGACGCTCAGCATGGCCGTCATGGTGGGCAGCCTGGGGCTGATCTACGGCACGCTGTTCCGGTTGGACCTGGAGGGGTATCTGCCCTTCCTGGCGGTCGGGCTGGCCACCTGGACCCTGATCGCCTCCTTCCTCAACGAAGGTTGCATCAGCTTCATCGAGCTGGAGCCGCTCATCAAGAATGTCCGCATTCCGATGTCGGTGCACATCCTGCGGGCCCTGTGGCGCAATCTGATCATCTACGGCCACAACATCGTGATCTTCGCGGTGGTGGCCCTGATCTTCGGGATCTGGCCGGGCGCGGCGGGCCTCCTGGCGGTGGCCGGGCTGGCGCTGCTCCTGGTGAACGCCGGCTGGATCATGCTGCTGCTCGGCATGATCTGCACCCGTTTCCGCGACGTGCCACCGATCATCGGCAGCGTGATCCAGCTCCTGTTCTTCGTGACGCCGGTCATGTGGAAGCCGGAACTGCTGGGCGACCGCCGCTATCTGATGATTCTGAACCCCTTCTATCATCTGCTGGAGGTCATCCGGGCACCGCTGCTGGGCCATGTGCCGGGCTGGGAAAGCTGGGTGGCCGGCCTGCTGTTCGCCGCCGCCGGCTGGGCCTTCACCTTCGCCTGCTTCGCCCGCTTCCGCAAACGCATCGCCTACTGGCTCTGACCCATTGGATCTGGAATGGCTTCGATCCGCCTGAACGACGTTTCGGTCGATTTCGTGCTCTATCAGGGAAGCGCGCGCTCCCTGAAGAAGACGCTGCTCCGCACCTCCACCAGCGGCGCGCTGAAGCACGACGCGCACCACCGCATCACGGTGAAGGCGCTGAGCAACCTGAACCTGACGCTGGAGCACGGCGACCGGGTCGGGCTGGTCGGCGGCAACGGGGCCGGCAAGACGACCCTGCTGCGCGTTCTGGCCGGCGTGTACGAACCGACCGCCGGGCGCATCCGCGTCGAGGGCAGCGTCACGCCACTGTTCGACCTCGGGCTGGGGCTGGACATGGACGCGTCGGGCTACGACAACATCCGGATGCGCGCCGCCTATTTCGGCATCGACGGTGATGAGATCGAGTCCAAGATGGACGACATCGCCGCCTTCACCGAACTCGGCGACTATCTCGACCTTCCGGTGCGCACCTACTCGGCGGGCATGACGCTGCGGCTGGCCTTCGCCGCGGCGACCGCGGTCGATCCGGAAATCCTGCTGATGGACGAATGGATCGCCGTCAGCGACACCCAGTTCCTGGAAAAGGCGCAGCGCCGGGCCGAAGGCTTCGTGAACCGGTCCAGCATCATGGTCGTGGCCTCCCATGTGGACGAGGTTCTGAAGCGGCTGTGCAACAAGGCCCTCTGGCTGGAACGCGGCGCGGTCGTGCGCATCGGTCCCGTTGACGAGGTGCTGGCCGCGTATCACAAACACAATGCGGGCGGCGAACCGGCGCCGCGAGACGGAGAAGAGTGATCGGATGACGACGGGAACGGCAGCCTTTTCCCTGGACGGCAAGCGGGTGTGGGTCGCGGGGCATCGCGGCATGGCGGGGTCGGCGGTGGTCCGCCGGCTGGAGCGGGAGCCTTGCGAGATCCTGACCGTGGGCCGTGAGACGGTCGATCTGCGCCGTCAGGCCGAGGTGGAGGCGTGGATGGCCGAGGCGCGGCCGGACGTCGTCTTCCTCACCGCCGCCCTGGTCGGCGGCATTCACGCCAACAACACGCGCCCGGCCGAATTCCTCTACGAGAATCTGGCGATCGAGACCAACATCATCCACGCCGCCAAGCAGGTCGGCGTGCGCAAGCTGGTCTTCCTGGGGTCCTCCTGCATCTACCCGCGGATGGCGCCGCAGCCCATCCCGGAGGAATCGCTGTTGACCGGGCCGCTGGAGCCGACCAACGAATGGTACGCGATCGCCAAGATCGCCGGCATCAAGATGTGCCAGGCCTACCGCCGGCAATACGGTTGCGACTTCATCTCGGCCATGCCGACCAACCTCTACGGCTTCGGCGACAACTTCGACATCGAGCAGGGGCACGTCGCCGCCGCGCTGATGGTCAAGATCCATCGGGCCAAGACCGAAGGGGCGGCCAGCGTCGACCTCTGGGGCGACGGCAGCCCGCTGCGCGAATTCCTGTTCGTCGAGGATCTGGCCGACGGGCTGGTCTTCCTGGCGAAGCATTATTCGGGTGAGCCGCATGTCAACCTCGGCTCCGGCCACGAGATTTCCATTCGCGGCCTCGCCGAACTGCTGGCCGGCGTGATCGGCTATGAGGGCGGCTTCCGTTTCGACCCGTCCAAGCCGAACGGCACCCCGCGCAAGATCATGGACAATCACCGGCTGGCCGATATGGGCTGGGCCGCCCCGACCCCGCTGCGCGAGGGGTTCGAGCGCACCTACCGCTGGTATCTGGAGAAGCTGGACACCGGCACCCTGCGCGGCCTGCCCGCAGGCCGCTGAGGCGGGCGCCGGCGTCAGCCTTCCCGGATGCGGCGCAGCAGCCGCCGCATCCGGTCGCGCCCTCGGCGTGCAAGGCCGCGGGCCAGACGGCGCCAGGGAATGTGGGGAAAGCCGCCGGCCTCGGCCAGCCGGCGCTTCAGTTCGGCGTTCTCCAGCCGGACGGCCAGGAAACTTTCCTGATACAGCTCGATCCGCCGGCGCAGCCACGCCTCCGACTGGTAGAAGGGCAGGGCGTTCTGGATGGCGTAGACCTCCGGCTGGCCCTTGGCGAGGTTGCTGGAGGTGCCGCCCAGCCCGAAGGACGCCACCGTCACCGGCATGTGCATCAGCGTGACCGACGGGTCGGCGATGGCCTTCAGGAACCAGTCGTAATCGGCGTGAACCCGCCATCGTGTGTCGAAGGGGCCGGTGCGGTCGAACACCGACCGCCGCGCGAAGGTCCCCTGATGCGGCAAACAACCGCAGATCATGGCCTCCGCGGCCTTGTCGGCTCCCTGCGGGGTGTGTATGACCGATCCGCCCTCGGGCAGGCGGACCTCGATATCCCCGTAGAAGAGGTCAACCTCCGGGTGTCGTTCGATGAAGCGCACCGCCTTCTCGACCGAGCGGGCGTCGTAGAACCAATCCTCCGCGTTCAGGAAATGGATCACGTCGCCGGTCGCCCGCGCGAGCCCCTTGTTCATCGCATCGTAGATGCCGCCATCGGGTTCCGACAGGAGAACCGCCGGTCGGTGCCGGTGACCTTTTAGGATCTCCAGCGTTCCATCGGTCGAAGCCCCATCAATGATGATATGCTCAATGTTCTGGTAAGATTGCTGTGCAACGCTCTCCAATGTGCGGCATATGCCGTCACGGGCATTCCGGCAAATCGTAATAACCGAGACCTTCATCCACCTGCTCCTGTCGGGCTCGCTCAAATTGAGCGCTCCGAGTGCAACGCTTGTATCGGATGAAGGTGGTACAGTACAGTCGCGCGGCCGGTGAGGCCACCGGAAGAGCGACTGGGGCATAGAGGCCAGATGCAGAGCAAGACCGCCGCCGATCCACAGCACACCTCTTCGGAGGCCATGCGAACCACCAGTCTCAATGCGCTCGCCGTCGTGGCCCGGCACCACGGGTTGCACTTGTCGGTCGAACAGATGCGGCGCGATTACGGCATCGAAAGCGGGGAACCGGAGCCATCCACGGCGACCCTGCTGAAGATCGCCGAGAACAGCGGGCTGACCGTTCGTTCGGCCAGGCTCGGCTGGAAGCATCTGTCGCGCCTCGGCAAGGCGCTGCCGCTGATGCTCCGGCTGCGCGACGGCAGCACCATGGTGATGGTCGCCTTCCGCGAGGATGGCGGCGCGCCGGCCGCGATGCTGCAGGACCCGCTCAGCCCCGACCAGGCCTGCGTCGCCGTGGATGAGCTGCGGTTGGGGGCAGTCTGGGACGGCGAGGCGATCTTCGTCAAGCGCCGCTACGGCGTGAGCGACGAGGAGCGGCCGTTCGGGTTCACCTGGCTGTTCGGGCAGATTCTGCGGGAAAAGAAGATTTTCCGCGATGTCGGCATTTCGGCCCTGGTCCTCAGCCTGTTCGCGCTGGTGCCGCCGCTGCTCTTCATGGTGATCCTGGACCGCGTGCTGGTGCACCAGAGGCTGTCCACGCTGTATGTGCTGTTGACGGCCATCGGCTTCCTGCTGCTGTTCGACACCCTTTTCGGCTATCTGCGCCGGTATCTGGTGGCGATCGGCACGGCCAGGGTGGACGCCCGCATCAGCACCTACATCTTCGACCGGATGATCAATCTGCCGATCGATTTCTTCGAGCGGACCCCGACCGGCGTCATCAACTACAAGCTCAACGAGATCTGGCGCGTCCGCAACTTCCTGACCGGGCAGCTGTTCGGGACGCTTCTGGACTCCATGACGCTGGTCGTGCTGATCCCGGCGATGTTCGTCCTCAGCGCCCCCCTGGCCTTCTACGTTCTGGCCATCGCCTGCATCATGGGGCTGGTGGTCGTCGTCTACATCGGCCCGCTCGCCCGCGCCTACGGCAAGGTCGTCGTGGCGGAGCAGCGCAAGGGCTCCTTCATGATCGAGGTGCTGCACGGCATGCGCACGGTCAAGTCGCTGGCCCTGGAAGGGCGCAAGCGCCTGGATTGGGACGTGCGGGTGGCCGAGGCGGTGCGCGCCAACACCAACATGCAGCATCTCTCCAACCAGCCGCAGACCATTCTGCAGCCGCTGGAGAAGGCGATCTACGCCGGTTCGCTGGGCCTCGGCGCGTATCTTGCGATCGGTGAGGGCGCCGTCGTCTACGGCGGTTCGCTGGTGGCCTTCAGCATGATCGCCAGCCGCGCCACCCAGCCCTTCGTGCAGATCGCCAGCCTGATGCAGCAGTTCCAGGAGGTGCGTGGCGCCGTCGCCCAGGTGGCGTCGGTGGTCAACCAGGAGCCCGAGGAGGCGGCGGGCCGCCAGGGCGTGCGGCCGGAGATCAAAGGCGAGATCACCTTCGCCGATGTCCGCTTCCGTTACCCCGGCGCGCAGAACCCGGCGCTCGACAGCGTCGGCTTCTCCATCAAGGCCGGCCAGGTCATCGGCGTCATGGGGCGCTCCGGGTCCGGCAAGACGACGGTCACGCGTCTGCTCCAGGGCCTGCACCAGAATTACGAAGGCCTGATCAAGATCGATGGCGTGGACCTGCGCGAGATCGACCTCAGCCATCTGCGCTCCAACCTGGGTGTCGTGCTGCAGGACAACTTCCTGTTCAACGGCACGATCCGCGAAAACATCATGGCCGCCAACCGCAGCGCCAGCCTGGAAGAGGTGATGCGGGCCGCCCGGCTCGCCGGTGCGGAGGAGTTCATCGAGCGCCTGCCGCGCGGCTATGAGACGATGATCGAGGAGGGATCGGCCAACCTGTCGGGCGGGCAGCGTCAGCGCATCGCCATCGCCCGTGCGCTTCTCGTCGACCCAACCGTCCTCATCATGGACGAGGCGACCAGCGCGCTCGATCCCGACAGCGAGGCGATCATCAACAACAACCTGACGCGCATCGCCCAGGGACGGACGATGATCGTCATCTCCCACCGCCTCGCCTCTCTGGTCAACTGCGACCAGATCATGGTGCTGGAGCGCGGCAAGCTCTACGACATGGGCAAGCACGACGAGCTGCTCCAGCGCTGCGACGTTTACCGGCACCTCTGGTTCCAACAGAACCGCCACCTTTCTCCGGGAAGCACTCATGACCGCGCTCCTCTTACGCCGGCCGCAACAGCCTGATCTGGCCGCCGAGCAGGCCATCAACGATTTCCAGGGGGAAACTGCGGAAATCACCGGCGCTCCGGAGCCGTTCAAGGCCCGGATCGTCGTGTGGGTGCTCGTTGGCATGGTGATCCTGTTCATCGTGCTGGCCTCGGTCATGAAACTCGACCGCGTCGTCAGCGCGACAGGGCGCATCGTCTCCCAGGCGCCGACCATCGTCGTGCAGCCGCTGGAGATTTCGATCATCCGCAGCCTGAACGCCCGCGCCGGACAGACCGTGCGGCGCGGCGACGTGCTGGCCACGCTCGATCCGACCTTCTCGGCCGCGGATGTCGCCCAGCTCGAACGCCAGGTGTCCAAGTTCACGGCGGAGATCGCCCGGCTGGGCGCCGAGGCCGAAGGCGTGCCCTTCAAGGTCGCCGGCAAGGATCAGGACATGATCCTGCAGGAATCGATCTGGCAGTATCGTCAGGCTGAATATGCCGCCAAGCTCGCCAATTTCGACCAGCGCATGGCGACCCTGCAGTCCACGATCAAGAGCAGCCGGGCCGATGCCGACCATTATCGCTCCCGCCTGAAGATCGTCGGGGAGATCGAGGAGATGCGCCGGACGCTGGAAAAGAACCAGACCGGCAGCCGCCTCAACTCCCTGGTCGCCAGCGACACCCGCGTGGAGACCGAGCGGAATCTTGGCCTCAGCGAGAACGCCATCCGCACCACCATGCACGACCTGGAGGCCCTGCGCGCCGAGCGGGAGGTCTATATCCAGCAGTGGCGCAGCACGGTGCTGACCGACCTGTCCGCCCGTCAGGTCGATCTGGAGCGTGTCCGCGAGGAGCTGTCCAAGGCCCAGAAGAGGCGTGATCTGGTCGAGCTTCGGGCGATCGAGGACGCCGTGGTGCTGGAGGTCGGGAAGTACTCCGTCGGTTCCGTGGTGGAATCGGCTCAGCCGATCTACACTCTGATGCCACTGAACGCGAAGCTTGAAGTGGAGGCGGAAATCGCCGGCATCGACCAGGGCTTCGTCAAGCCGGGCGATTCGGTGCAGGTCAAGCTGGAAGCCTACCGTTTCATCGAGCACGGGATGGCCAAGGGCGTGGTCCGGACGATCAGCGAGGACTCCTTCACCCGTCGTGAGGACCAGTCCCAGGCCCAGCGCCCGTTCTTCCGCGCGAAGATCGAGCTGACCGATGTGAACCTGCGCGACGTGCCCTCCGATTTCCGGCTGGTGCCCGGCATGCCCCTGGTGGCGGACATCGTGGTCGGCACCCGGACCATCATCGCTTATCTCGTCGAAGGGGCACTGAAGAGCCGCGCGGAAGGCATGCGCGAGCCATAAGGCGCCGGGCTTTGCCTCCAGCGTGAGAATTAGGGAAAGGGTGTGAGGCCGATGCGCAACCTCATCAAGGCCGCTGGACGGTTGTTCGGCTCCCCATCGCCGGAAGACGATCTGGCCAAGGGGCTGAAGGCGCACGAGCGCAAGGACTACAAGGCGGCGCTTGATGCTTGGCTGGCCGCGGCCCGTGCCGGCCATGCCGATGCCCAGTACCGTCTGGGGCGCCTGTACGACTTGGGCCAAGGTGTGGTGCGCAACGCGGTGGACGCGGTCGGCTGGTACCGGCAGGCGGCCGACCAGGGCCATGGCGAGGCCCAGGCCCGGCTGGCCGAGATTTATTATTATGGATGCGGCCAGCCCAAGGGGGTCGTGCCCACCGACGAGGCGCTGTCCGTTCTCTTCCCCAACGGCCTGAAGATCGAGCAGGATTACAAGGAAGCGCTGCGCTGGGCGCGGGCTGCCGCCGAAGGCGGGGTCGTCGGCGCCCAAGCCATGCTCGGCTACATGCACGCCTCCGGTTTCGGCATCGCCCCCGATTATGCGGAGGCGGAGCGCTGGTACCGCATCGCCGCCGAACAGGGCAACGCGGCGGCTCAACTCGGGCTTGGAACCCTGTTGGGGGGCGGCTACAGCGGAACGTCCGATCCCGTCGAGGCTCACCGCTGGTTCCTCAAGGCGGCCGAGCAGAAGAACGTCATGGCCTGCTATTACATCGGCACCCAGTATGCCGCCGGGCTGGGCGTCGAGCAGGATTACGCCGAGGCGGCGGGTTGGTTCCGCAAGGCGGCGGAGGCGGGAGCCGCGGCCGCGCAAAGGGCGCTGGGCCTGCTCTACGCGCGCGGGTTGGGCGTGCCCGCCGATCCCCACCACGCGGAAACCTGGCTGCGCAAGGCCGCGGTGCAGGGCGACGCGGAAGCCATGCTGCAGCTTGGCCACCTGAACAGCCGGGGCGGCGGGATGCAGCCCAATCTGTTCGACGCCGCGACGTGGTACCGCGCCGCGGGGGAACTTGGCCACCGCGAGGCCCAGAAGATCATTTCCCAGATGTACTTCACCGGAGCGGGCGTGCCGCGCGACGAGATGGAGGGGGCCCGTTGGCTGGAGCGGGCGGCCGGGCAGGGCGACCCCCAGGCGCAGCTGCGAATCGGCACCTTCTACGCCGAAGGGCGCGGCGTGACGCGTGATTACGATCGGGCGCTCGACTGGTTCCGCCGGGCGGCCGACCAGGGCAACACCGATGCGGTCTACAACATCGGCATGCTGCACAGCTTGGGTCTGGGCGTTCCGCGCGACCCGGTGGGCGCGATCCAGTGGTTGGAGCGCGCGGCGAGCCAGGGCAGCGTGCTGGCCCAGTTTCGCCTGGGGGCGGCGCTCGCGGCCGGCGATGGTGTCACGCAGGATTACGCCGCCGCCGCCCTGTGGTCGTCGAAGGCCGCCGAACAGGGCCATGTCGGAGCGATGGTCAATCTGGGCCGTTTCCGCATGCAGGGGCTCGGCGGGGAGCGCGACATCGCGGAAGCGATCCGCTGGCTGACCGCCGCCGCCGATCAGAGGGAGCCTGCGGCCATGACGGCGCTTGGCGAACTGTATGGCCACTGGAGCGATCGCAAGGATTTTGCGCAGGCCCGCGCCTGGCTGGAGCGGGGAGCGGCGCTCGGCGATGAGCGCGCCAAGGCGTTGCTGGAACGGCTGCCGGTTCCCCCTCCCTCCAACGCCTCCGAGCCCGAGGCCGGGGAACGGTCGCGCGCCGCCGGCGAAGGATGAGGGTGGCGCCTACAGAACCAAGGTGATGCCGCCCTGCGGGGTGGCGCGCGGGGACAAGGGCCGTGCCATGTGGCGGTGTATCTCCCCCGTCGCCGGGTGCGGCACAGGGCCAAGGTCGGCGTAACCCAGTCTGCGGTACAGGTTTAGGGCGCGTGCGTTGTGTGGCAGAACCGCCAGTTCCAACCGTGCGCCGCGCCCGGCCGCCCAACCTTCCGCCGCCCGCATCAGGGCGTGGCCCAGACCGTGGCTGCGGACGTCCGGGTGAAGTTCAATGCCCAGGGCAAGCCCGCCCGTCCCCGGCGCCGCCGGCCAATCCGGCCCGATCCGGCAATGCCCGACGAGGCGCCCGTTCCGTTCCGCTACCAGCCAGCCGCGCTCCGCCCCATCCGACCCGCGCGTGGCGAGCCAGGAGCGGATGGCCTCGGCGTCCGGCACGGCGGCGGCGGAACCGCCCTGCAGCCGGACCATGCCGGCCAGGAAGCCGCTCAGCCGCTCCACGTCGCCGTGTACAGGGTGCACGGCGCGCAGCGTCACCGGGCCAAGCACGGGGATGGCGCGGCGCGGCGCGCCGCTCAGGCGGATGCCAGGGAAATCGGGAAACCGCAGGTCCACATCATGCTCGTGCGCCGCGAACGCGGCGGGAACCGCCATGGAGAAGCCATAGCGTCCGTCCCCCTTGCCGGCCGACTGCAGGTCCCCGCGGTATCGGTCGGCGAGCGTGTCCAGCCGCAGGACGTTTCCGGAGCCGGCGTCCAGCTGGATCGACAGGCGCAGCCGCCGGGCCGGTTCGGCTGGCAGCCACGCCCATCCCGTCACCCGTGGGCCGACCTCTTCGAGAAAACCTTCGGCGCGCACGATCATGGCGCGGCGGTCTGGACGCGGCTACTCGGTCAGCAGGTTCAGCAGGTAACTCCCGTAACCGCTCTTGGCCAGCGGCCGGGCGATGCGGGCAAGCTGTTCGCCGTCGATGAAGCCCTTGCGCCAGGCGATTTCCTCCGGCGAGGCGATCTTGAGTCCCTGACGGGCCTCGATGGTCTGGACGAACTCCGCGGCCTGGAGCAGGGACTGGTGCGTGCCGGTGTCGAACCAGGCGTAGCCGCGGCCCAGCTTTTCCACCGCCAGACGCCGCTGCTCGAGATAGACATTGTTCACGTCGGTGATCTCAAGCTCGCCACGCGGCGAGGGCTGGATCGTCGCAGCGATGTCCAGGACGCTGTTGTCGTAGAAATAGAGGCCGGTGACCGCGTAGTTGGACTTCGGCTGGACCGGCTTTTCCTCGATGGCGTTGGGGCGGCCCTCGGCGTCGAAGCTGACCACGCCATAGCGTTCCGGATCGCGCACATGGTAGCCGAAGACGGTCGCGCCGTCCGTCCGGCTGGCGGCGCGGACCAGGGCCGGCTCCAGGTCATGGCCGAAGAAGATGTTGTCGCCCAGGATCAGGCAGACGCCGTCCGTGCCGACGAATTCCCGTCCGATGATGAAGGCCTGGGCCAGACCTTCGGGCCTCGGCTGCTCGGCGTAGGTGAGCGAAATGCCCCACTGGCTGCCATCGCCGAGGAGGCGCTGGAACTGCTCCTGGTCCTGCGGCGTGGTGATGATCAGGATGTCGCGGATGCCGGCCAGCATCAGCGTCGACAGCGGATAGTAGATCATCGGCTTGTCGAACACTGGCAGCAGCTGTTTGCTGGTCACCTGCGTCAGCGGATAGAGCCGCGTGCCGGACCCGCCGGCCAGAATGATGCCCTTCATGCCTTTGTCCCCACGCCCTGGGTTTCGTCGAGGATGTCGTCCAGCACCCGGTCGAGGCCGGCCATCCAGTCCGCTGGCGGAATGCCGTAGGCCTGGCCGAGACGCGCGGTGTCGAGAACGGAATTGGCGGGTCGCCGGGCCGGCGTCGGAAAATCGGCGGTCGTGATGGCGGTCACGGTCGGGCGGCGCCCGATGCGGTCGGCGGCGTGCTCGACGATGCGGTCGGCGAAGCCGTGCCAGGTGGTGGCCGGCGCTCCGCCATAATGGAAGGTACCGGGCGTCCAGCCCCCGCCGATCAGCCGCGCCTGCGCGATGGTGGCGATGGCGGCGGCGATGGCCGCCGCCGGGGTGGGGCAGCCGTGCTGGTCGGCGACGACCCGAAGCTCGTCCCGCTCACGGGCCAGCCGCAGCATGGTCTTGACGAAGTTGTGCCCGTGCGCCCCGAACACCCAGGCGGTGCGCAGGATCACATGGTCGGGCTGGGCCTCCCGCACGGCCTCCTCGCCGGCCAGCTTGCTGGCGGCGTAGACTCCCTGCGGGGCGACGGGATCCTCTTCGGTCCAGGGGGTGGACTTGCTGGCCCCGTCGAAAACATAGTCGGTGGAGATGTGGATCAGCGGCACCCCGGCGGCGGCGCAGGCGCGGGCCAGGTTGGCCGGGCCGTCGCGGTTGACCGCGAAGGCCGCATCGCGTTCGCTTTCCGCCTTGTCCACCGCGGTGTAGGCCGAGGCGTTGACGACCAGCGCCGGACCATGGGCAGCCATGGCCGCGGCCACCGCCGGCGCGTCGGTGACGTCGCCGGCCGCGCGGGTCAGCCCGACCGGGGTCAGGCCCGGTGCCCAGGCGGTGCGCAGCAGTTCGAAACCGACCTGTCCGTTGGCGCCGAAGATGAGAATGGTGCCCATGGCGGCGGCTCCGGTCACTCGGCGGTTTGGGCGGCGGTTTGGAGGGCGGCCTGGGAAGCGGCGGGAGCCACGCCGAGACGCTGGCCGGCGTAACCGGCGGACAGGCGCTCCCACCAGGCGCGGTTGCCCAGGTACCAGGCGACCGTGCGGCGGATGCCGGTCTCGAAGGTCTCGGCGGGCGTCCAGCCCAGTTCGTCCTTCAGCTTGGTGGCGTCGATCGCGTAGCGGTGGTCGTGGCCGGGCCGGTCGGTGACGTGGGTGATGAGGTTCCGCCGCGGCCCGCCGGGGAGCGGACCGGCCAGCTCGTCCACCAGATCGCAGATGGCGTGCACCACGTCGATGTTGCGGCGCTCGCTGTCGCCGCCGACGTTGTAGCTCTCGCCCAGCCGTCCGGTGGTCAGGATGGTCCACAGCGCCGAGGCGTGGTCGTCCACATACAGCCAATCGCGCACATTCAGGCCGCTGCCATAGACCGGCAGGGTCTGGCCCTGCAGCGCCTTCAGCGTCATCAGCGGGATCAGCTTCTCCGGAAACTGCCAGCAGCCGTAGTTGTTGGAGCAGTTGCTGGCCACCGTCGGCAGGCCGTAGGTCTCGTGCCAGGCGCGCACGAAATGATCGGACGCCGCCTTGCTGGCCGAATAGGGGGAATTGGGCGCGTAAGGCGTGGTCTCGGAAAAGCGCCCGTCGTCGCCCAGCGTGCCGAACACCTCGTCGGTGGAGACGTGGTGGAAGCGGAAGGCGGTCTTCGCCGCGCCCTCCAGCCCGCGCCAATAATCGAGCGAGACGCGCAGCAGGGTGACCGTGCCGACGACGTTGGTCTGCACGAAGGCCATCGGACCGTCGATGGAGCGGTCCACATGGGTTTCCGCCGCCAGATGGATGACCGCCGTGGGGCGATGATCGGCGAAGACGCGGCGCAGTTCCGCCTCGTCACAGATGTCCACCTGTTCGAAGGCGTAGCGCGGGTTTCCCGCGAAGGGAGCCAGGCTTTCGAGATCCGCGGCGTAGGTGAGCTTGTCCACGTTGACGACCGAGGCCGCCGTGTTCGCCATGACCCAGCGGATGAAGGCCGAGCCGATGAAGCCCGCACCGCCCGTCACCAATATGCGCATGCCATTCCCCCTGCTGCGCCTTTCCAGAAGGCGCCATCGAACCGTCAAGAAACCAAACGCTCACAAGATCCCGGCACCGGATGAGCGCCGGTGTCACGCAGGCCGCGTGTCGAACAGATCCGTCGCATCCGCCAGCCGCGGCGCCACCGCGTCCTTGTCCGAGACCGACGCGCCGGCCAGGGCCGGCCAGTCGATCCCGAGCGCCGGATCGTTCCAGAGAATCGCCCGCTCGCACTCCCGCGAATAAGGAGCGTCGACCTTGTAGGCGACGACGGTGTGCGGTTCCAGCGTGCAGAAGCCGTGCGCGAAGCCGGCGGGAATGAAGAGCTGTTCCAACCCATCGGCGGTCAGTTCCACCGCGATGTGCTGCCCGAAGGTCGGCGACCCGCGGCGGATGTCCACCGCGACGTCCAGGATGCGCCCGTTCAACACCCGGATCAGCTTGGTCTGCGCACAGGGGGCGAGCTGGTAATGCAGGCCGCGCACCGTGCCCGGCGTGGCGGACAGGGATTGGTTGTCCTGGACCCAGCGCCGCTCCAGGCCGTTCAGGGCGAAAGCCTGCTCATTCCAGGTTTCGACGAAATATCCCCGTGCATCGCCGAACCGCTTCGGCACGACCAGTCGGACATCGGACAGCGGGGTTGGCGTTACCTGCATAGGGAAGGATTCCATCGGTCAGAAAGCCCCGCGCAGCGAGGCTGAAGGGAGTCCAAGCGCATTGCGACGGTTGGCGAAGCGACGTGCCAGCATGGGCGGACCATCGGTTGCATCGATTGTTTCGTCAGGATGCCAGCCGTCGTCGAAAAACAAGTGGAATAGTCCGTTCTTTAGCGCAAACCCCTGTTGCATCGCAAGGGAAAGCGGGCTGAAACCCGTGCATAACTTGGGACATCATCCCCTGTGTCGATCACGCTTCGTGAACGAAGCCGTACTTCAGCAGGTGGGCGAGACTGCGCAGCAGCAGCAGGCGGCGCTCCTCCGGCACCAGGGTCAGGATGTCGGCGACCGTGCGGCCCGGCGGATCGAGAGAGTCCAGCGCCAGGACGAGGTCGGCGGCCGGAGACACGGTGCCGCCGCGCGCCGTGGAGTTCAGCGGGTCGGCGTGCAGCGCCGCCAGGGCATCGGCCACCCCCGCGCGGGCGAGGCTGCCCGCCCGCATCAGCCGCGTGGACGGGGACAGGTGGCGTGTCGGGTAGGACGCGAACATCCGCAGGGGGTCGGGGCGTAGCGGGTTGCCGTCGCGGTCGGGACGGCGCGGGGCGCGTTCCGCGGCGTGGCGGCGGATGTCGGACAACTGGCGCCAGACGTCGAGATACTGCGGGATGATCGCCTTCCAGTCGAACGTGGCGACGGCGCGGGCCCGCCCGGCCTCGCCCATGCGGCGGCGCAGCGCGGGGTCCGCGGCCAGTCGCGCGTAGGCCGCCGCCGCCGCCGTCACGTCGACGGCGCTCACCTGCGAGACGCGCCCGATGTAGAAATCATAGGTGTCCAGCCCGGCGGCGTAGCGGTCGGCGAAATCGGGTCCGGTGCCCGGCGGCGGCAGGATGGTGGGAATCCGGAACCCGTCCACCCCGTCGCGCACCGTCTCGCGATAGCCGTTCCAGTCGGTGACGACGCAGGGCAGCCCGGCCGCCATCGCCTCCACCGGGGAGATCCCGAAGGTTTCCTGCACGTTGTCCACCAGCGAGGTGAACAGGTCGGCGGCGGCCCATATCCGGGTCCGCACCTCCGGCTTCCGGCCGTCCAGGAAGATGGCGTTGACGCTGGGGCAATAACGCCTGGCCCCCTGGATGAAGGCGGCGCCGATGGCGTCGTTGCCGAACCAGCCGGCCTGGATCAGATGGAACCGCTTGCCGGTCCGCCGGGCCGCCTCCTCCAGCGCCAGATACATGGCGATCGGGTGCGCCTTGGCGTGGAAGCTGAGGCGGCCCATGAACAGCACCGCGACGTCGTCCTCGCCGATGCCCAGCGCCGCGCGCTCCGCGCCGCGGTCCGCCGGGCCGAAGCGGAAGGCGTCCGTGTCCACGCCGAGCGGGATCACCGGCAAATGGGGCATCGGGACCTCGGCGGCGCCCAGCCGGTCGCGCAGATATTCCGCGTAGGGCTCCAGAACCGCCTCCACCGAGGCGCGGGCCGCCCAGGAGGTGCAGATCACCGCGTCCCACGGCTGCACCGGCGCGGTGGCCAGGGCGCCCAGGGCATGCGGGGACTCCGAGGTCGTGTGGGTGATGCCGCACAGGCTGTAGCCGCGCTGGTCGCGGGAGCGGCGGCGCCAGGCGAACTGGTCGATGCCCGGTCCGGGCAGGAACAGACAGCCCACGCGGGCCAGCCGCGACGGTTCACCGGTCGGGTAGAGCGCCACCTCCCGTCCCGGAGCGTGGCGGGCGGCGAGATCGGCGAACAGGCGCGCCTGCTCCGGTCCGTCGGCGTGACAGGCGAAGCCGTTCAATCCGGAGTGCCGGAAGAAACCGACGAGGAAGGATTCCCCCGCCACATGGCGGCCCTTCAGGTCCGCCCGCGCGGTCTCGTAACCGTCGGGGTGGAAGTAGATGGCGGCGTTGGACACGGGCGGTCGAGGTCCTTGACGGTTGTGCGGACGCTGTTCGGGCAAGGTCGGCGGGAGAGTACCCGCCCGTCCCCGCCAGGGCAACGCGCCCGAATGTCCGTCCGCACCCCGTTCAGCCGTTCAGCCAGACCGCCAGATAATCGGTGCCGTTCACCGTGCCGGGCATCGCCGTCAGGGATCCCACGGACTTGCCGCTCAGCGTCAGGCTGGCGTCGATGTTGCCGTCGCCGTTGAGATCGATGTGGGCCGTGGCGCCCGTGAAGCCGCCGGCTCCGCCCATCTCCGTCCAGCTGATGACCGACTCTCCCGGTTGCCAGCCCCAGATGGTGACGATCTCCCCCGCCTCCAGGTCGGTCACGGTGGACCAGACCGGTTCGCCCGAGCGGGCGTCGAGGAAGAAGGTGTCATGGCCTTCGCCGCCGGTCAGGAAGTTGGACCCCGTTCCGCCGTCCAGCACGTCGTTGCCGGCGCCGCCGTCGATGGCGTCCGTGCCGCCCCGGCTGTTGATGAAGTCGTTGCCGGCGCTGCCGACGATCGCCTCGCCGTCGTCGCTGCCGATGAACTGCCATTCCAGGGTCTGGACGGGTCCGGAATAGGTCGAGGCCTCCTGGAGGATCCGCTGCCCCGATGCGCTGTTGGCCACGCCGTAGAAGGTGCTGGCCACCGTGCCGGGCGCCGCGTCCCGGCTCAGCGCCAGGGTCATGTCGCCGAAGGACAGATGCTCGATGCTGCGCAGGGTGTTCGTCCCCTCCGGGCCCTCCACCAGCACCTCGCCCGCTCCGCTGTGGCGGATGGTGTAGGACGAGGGCGCCCCCTCGAACACCGCCGTGTCGAACCCGTCGCCGCCGTCCAGCAGGTTGTTGCCGGCCCCGCCGATCAGCGTGTCGTCGCCGGCCCCCCCGTACAGGGCGTTGTCCCGTTCGTTGCCGATCAGGATGTCGTTCCCCGAGCCGCCGATGGCGTTTTCGATCCAGCAGTCGTAGGCGATGCCCAGCGTCCGGGATTCCATGTAGAAGCCGGCTCGCCAAGCCGGTCCCAGGTCGCTGTAGGAGCCGGGGCGCAGGTCGATCCGGGCGTCGCTGGTCTGGTTGGCCCAACTGATGGTGTCGTTGCCGCCGCCGTCCCAGATGGTTTCGAAGATCGCCTGCCCGGGCTCCCAGGAATAGACGGTGTCCCCGGCGTTGGTGGACGTGTTGGCGCCGTACAGATACTGGATGGCGGCGATGTCGCTGACCATGGGGGTGGTGGGGAAGCGGTCCTGCCAGTAGCCCATCTCCGGAGGCGCTCCGGGGTAGGACCGGTAGCTCATCGTGCTGTAGAGCTGGGAGTCGATGCCGGTGGGGGCGATCGGGAATGCCCCGTACTCCTCATGCAGGTGCTTCAGGCCGAAGGCGTGTCCGATCTCGTGGACGAGGGTCTGGTAGACGTAGGAGCCGGAGGCCCAGGAGAGGGACGGGTCGGCGAAGAGCGTGCCGAACCACATGTCGCCCGCCTCCGGCAGTTCCGCCACCGGCAGGACCGTGTAGGCGGTTGCCGGGGCGTTGCTGCCTCCGAAGCGGAGGTCGCCGCAGGACAGGGCGCTGTCGGCGACCTCGGTGCAGGTGATGTTCGCAACCGCCGCCCAGGTGCCTATGGCTTGGCGGATCGCCGCCTGGGCTGTTCCGGACAGGGTCCAGACGCTTCCCGGGTCCGGCGTCAGATAGCCGTCCCGATAAGCCGACAGTCCGGCGACACCGAAAGAATAGGTCAGGGAAATGCCGTTCCCAGGCTGGCTCCCTGCGCCCCATTTGTATCCGGCAAGCAATGAATCGATCTCAATGCGCCCGCTTCCGGCGATTTCGGACACGGGAAACACATAATCCGGTGTGCTCATGGCTGCCACCTTTGAATAAAAGAGGACTGTCCGCGAAAACAGCTCTTCAATTCAGAAATGGGTGGCGCTCATTCAATGAAATCGAATGAACTATCAACAAAATACGCTGATGACGTCAAAAAATTAAAGCTTACGAATATGGTTTATCATATGGATATTTTGCGGATTGCCGGGGGTTAACGCAGTCTGGCAGATGAATCCAGAGAGTTATATTTGCGGGTGCGAGCGTCCCCGTCCGGGCGTCTCTTCTGGAGACCGTGACCGAAGGGGAGTGTTCCGTCCGGGGATGCCGCGCCCCCATCCCGCCTGCGCATCCCTCTTGCGTGGCCGGCTGTTTTTGCGGCCTTGTTGGCCCGGCTCGACCGTTGGGATCAGCCCCTTGGAAGGACCGGAGAGGAACGATGGAGCGGGTGGACTGCGTGGTGGTCGGCGCCGGGGTGATCGGGCTGGCGGTGGCCCGGCGGCTGGCCGGCGCCGGGCGCGATGTGGTGGTTCTGGAAGCGGCGGACGCTATCGGCACCGTCACCAGCTCGCGCAACTCCGAGGTCATCCACGCGGGCATCTACTACCCCACGGGAAGCCTGCGGGCGCGCCTGTGCGTGGCCGGGCGCGACGCGCTCTACGCCTACTGCGAAACGCGTGGGGTGGAGCACAGGCGCATCGGCAAGCTGATCGTCGCCACCGAGGAGGCCCAGCTGCCCCGGCTGGAGGCCATTCGCGCCCAGGCCGCCGCCAATGGAGTGGACGATCTCGTGGCCCTCTCCGCCCCCCAGGCCATGGCGCTGGAGCCCAGCCTGCGCTGTGTCGGCGCGCTGCTGTCGCCATCGACCGGCATCATCGACAGCCACGGCCTGATGCTGGCCCTGCGGGGCGACGCGGAAGCGGCGGGCGCCATGCTGGCCTTCCTCAGCCCGCTGGAGCGTGCCCACCGCAGCGCGGACGGCTTCGAACTGGAGGTCGGCGGGGCGGAGCCGGTCCGCATCGCCTGCGGCACGCTGGTCAACGCCGCCGGGCTGGGCGCTTGGGGCGTCGCCCGCGGGCTGGAGGGCTTCCCGGCGGAGCATGTGCCCCCGCGGGTGCTGGCCAAGGGCAATTACTACGCGCTGGGGCAGGGACGTTCACCCTTCGCGCGCCTGGTCTATCCGGTGCCGGTGGAGGGCGGGCTGGGCGTTCACCTGACATTGGATCTGGCTGGCCAGGCCCGCTTCGGTCCGGACGTCGAGTGGCTGGCCCCCGCCGATTACGACCGCCCCGACTACCGGGTGGACCCGAAGCGGGCCGCCGGCTTTTACGGCGAGGTGCGGCGTTACTGGCCGGGCCTGCCCGACGGCGCCCTGGTGCCGGCCTATTCCGGCATCCGTCCGAAGCTGAGCGGCCGCGGGCAGCCGCAGGCCGACTTCCTGATCCAGGGGCCGGAGACGCACGGGGTTCCGGGACTGGTCAACCTGTTCGGCATGGAATCGCCGGGCCTGACCTCCTGCCTCGCCGTCGCCGACGCGGTGGCGGAGCGGCTGGTCGGCTGAGGCCGTGCCTTCGTCAGACGAAGGCGTTCTCGACCAGTTCGCACAGCATGTGGCCGGCGGCGATGTGCATTTCCTGGATGCGCGGGGTGTCGGTGGAGGGCACGCACAGGCAGACGTCGCACAGCTCCTTCATCCGCCCGCCGGCGGCGCCGGTCAGGCCGACGGTGCGCATGCCCAGCGCGCGGGCGGCCTCCAGCGCGGCGACGACGTTGCGGCTGTTGCCGCTGGTCGAGATGCCGACCAGCACGTCGCCGGCCCGGCCCAGGCCACGGACCTGCCGGGCGAACACCTCGTCGTAGGAATAGTCGTTGGCGATGGCCGTCAGGGCGGACGTGTCCACCGTCAGGGCCACCGCCGCCAGGGGCGCGCGGTCCCGCAGGTAGCGTCCGGTGAGTTCTGCCGCGAGATGCTGGGAATCGGCGGCGGACCCGCCGTTGCCGCAGAACAGCACCTTGCCGCCGCTCTTCAGCCCGTCGATCATCAGCCCGGCGGCGGCTTCGATCCGGTCGGCCTGCGCGGCGAAGGCCGCAAAGTTCCGGGACGTCTCAAGCAGGGCTTCACGGACGCGGTCGGCGGCGGAGTGGCTCATTTTCTGGTCCTGGGGTTCGGAAAGCGGACGAACCATACGACGGGGCGCCGATGGGCGCCACAGCCCTTTCCAGCTCCCCGCCTTCCGTCACAGGATGCCGAACCGCTGCCACACCGGCAGCTTCTGCGGCAGGAAATCGGCCAGCTTCGCGGCGACCAGCGAGCGCATCACTTCCGGGTCGGAGATGGGGGAACCGTCTTCGGCGAAGACGGTGCGTCCGAGCGCGCGCAGCGCGTCCGTCACGAAGCCGCCGAGCGGTTGGACGTCCACCGGCTGCCCGGCGAGAAGGCCGGCGAGGACGAGGCGTTCCAGGGTGTCCGCCCCGACGCCCAGCCCGACCGTGGGCGCGGCCAGGAAGAACAGGCTTTCGTCGACCAGCATGCGCCGGGCGATCGCCCGGTTCAGCCGCCCGGCGGCCTGGTGCGCCTCCTCCGAAGGATCCGCCAGGGGATGGGCGTGGTTGGCGGACACCAGGAGCGCCAGGAAGCGGGAGATCGTGCCGAAATCGTGCCGGCTCATCTCCGGCATCGCCTCGATCCCGCCGAGGGTCGGGGTCCCCATGGCGAGCGCGTCGAGGATCGGCAGGCCGAGCCCCACGTCATGGCGCAGTTCGCCCAGCGGCACCGGAACCGCCAGCCCGGCCTTCTCGCGCGGAACCATCAGGGTGAAGCGGAGGCGCCGGAGTTCCGCGACGGTCTCCACGGCCGGCATCCGGTCCAGGCCGCGGATGAAGATGTCGCGGCGGAACACCTGATTCATGGCGAAGTCGCGCACCGTCTCCGCCAGCGTCGGATCGGCGATCTCCGCCAGGATGGGCCGCAGTTCCGGTCGCACCGACAGATCGTCGAAATTGTGCGGGATGTTGGCGGAGCAGGCATAGCCAAGCTTCGCCCGCGCCAGATCCTGGGCCACCTGGGCGTGGCCCAGCGGTTCCCAATGGGTGTTCAGATACTCATGCGTCAGGTAGCGGCGGTCCTGCCCCGCCATCGTGGCGAGATGCTGCCCGGCGGTGGGGTTGGCGGCGAAATAGCCGGCGCCGGCCTCGTTCAGCCGGTTGACGAAACCCAGCGCCGCATCGAACTGCCGGTCGCTGCGGGCCGGGTTGGCCGCCGCATGGGCCAGCATCAGCTTCTGCAGGGGCAGAAGCGGCGCCCAGCCCGGCATGGCGTTGTAGCTGACGAAGACCAGCCCGCCGGGCTTCAGCGTCCTCTCCAGGATGTCCACCATCGCCCGGCGGTTCTCCGGGCTGACCCAACTGTAGACACCGTGCAGGACGATGAAGTCGAAGCCCTCGCCCACCTCTTCCGTCGGCAGCGCCCCGGCGGCCACCTCCTGGAAGCTCCGCTCGTGGAAGGCGACGTTGGCCAGCTCCGCCTCTTCGGCCAGCCGGCGCGCCCCGGCGACGTGAAGCGGATTGAAGTCGATGCCGGTGAAGCGGCCCTGGGGGTGGGTCGCCGCCAGGATGTTCAGGGTCATCCCCTGGCCGCAGCCCAGCTCGCAATAGCGGAAGGGCCGGTCGGTGCGCGGCGGGCGGATGCCGTTCAGCAGGCACACATAGGACAGGTAACCGGGCGACAGCTCGCGGTAGGCTCCGTGGGTGTAGGCGATGTCGGCGTTGTAGCCGTCGCTCCACGCGCTCATTTCGCGGTCCTCTCTGCGGGGTTCCGCCCGGCGATCAGGTCGTCGATCAGGGCAAGGTGGCGGGGCAGGGTGACGGTGCGGAGGTCGTAATTGTCCACCGCCGTCCGACGCGCCCGGTCGCGCAGGGTCTGCATCCGGTCGGGATGCTCGAAGACCTCGTCGATGCGGTCGGCCAGGGCGGCGCCATCGAAGAAGTCCACCAGAAGCCCGTTCTGCCGGTCGCGCAGCACCTCCTCCACCGGGATGGTCGAGGAGCCGATCAGCAGGCAGCCCGACGCCATGGCCTCCAGGAAGGACCAGGACAGCACGAAGGGATAGGTCAGGTAGACGTGGGCCGACGAGATGCGGAGCATCGACAGATAGGTGCCATAGGGAATCTTGCCCAGGAAATGCACGCGGTTGCGATCGATCCCCGCCCCGACCTCGGCCATCAGGATGTCGCGGTAGCTCCGCCCATCGGCGGCCACCTGCCCATAACTGACCTCGTCGCCGCCGACGATCAGCACATGGGCCTTGGGCCGCCGCTTCAGGATGCCCGGCAGAGCGCGCATGAAGACGTGGAAGCCGCGGTAGGGTTCGAGGTTGCGGGCGACGTAGGTGATGACCTCGTCCCTGGGCGTGAGCGTCAGGCCCGACGGCAGGCGCAGCCAGGCTTCGGGGTCCGGCCGGACGACGGTGGTGTCCACGCCCTCGTGGATCACGCTGATGCGGGACCGCATGTAGTCGGGATAGAGCGACCACTGCCAGCCGGTCGGGGTCTGGCCCCAGTCGGCGGCCTCGAAGCCCAGCGTGTTGATGACGTTCTTGGTGCGCACCCGCGGACCGTCGTTCTCGGTGACCGGCGCCGCGGGATCGAAGCCGATGTCGGCCCCGTGCAGGTGGTAGAAGAACTCGAAATAGGCGAGCAGGGGAACGTCCGGCCAGACGTCCTTCATGTACAGCGTCTCGCCCCAGCCGTTGTGCCCGATCATGATGTCGGGGCGGAATCCTTCGGCCTTCAGGCGGCGGCAGACCTCGTAGACGCTCTGCCCGTAGACGACCGCCTGCTCCAGCTCCTGGATGTAATGGTGGGTCGTCGACTTCGACGCCCGGAAGGGCTGGTAGACGGCGCGCTCCACGCCGGGGATCCGCGCCGGGCTGTCGTGCGAGATGAAAACCACCCGGTTGCCCGGCTGGGACGCCAGATGCTGCACGATGTGCTGGTACTGGCCCGGGAAGTTCTGGTGGACGAAGAGATAATTCATCGCGTGCCGCCGATTCCGCAAAGAAGGCCCGCCATACGCCGCGGACCTGGATGAGCATTGTCCGGGAGCGTCAACCCGCAGGAAATTGCAGGCCAAGCTCCTCCAGCGCCTCGGCCGGAGCGGGCGGCCGGAAGGCCTTGACCTGCAACTCGTACGCCCGGGCCCGCCGCCAGATCGCCACCGGTTCGAACCCCGCCTCCTGCAACAACCGTCCCAGCAGGTTCGGCGTGAAGCCGTTGCGGTGGGCCATGAAGCGGTTTCCCGTGGCAAGGGCCGGACCGTAGCCGTAGACGACGTCCAGCGGCCGGATCGGACCCTGCGTGGAGTCGTAGAGCGTTTCGTCCAGCCGGTCCTCGGCCACCAGCCTGGCCACCGCCTGAAGGTCGGGCACGGTCAGCAGGAGCGTGCCGCCCGGCTTCAGCACGCGCAGGAACTCCTGCAGGGCCACCGGCACCTCGTGGGGATCGAGATGCTCCAGATTGTGCGATGACCAGACCGCGTCCACCGACCCGTCGGGCACCGGGGCCATGTCCGTCATCGAGGCGACGATGTCCGGATCGACCTTCGGATCGATGTCGAGACGCAGCTCCTGCCATCCGTCCGCCGGCAGGGAGCTGCCGAGGATCGAAATGGCCCGCTGACCGCATCCGACATTGAGCACGGTCTTGATGTGCATCGGTCTGGGGTCGCTCCTGATCAGTAGGGACGCTGCTTTTCGACGAAGCGCAGCAGGATGCCTTCCAGAGCGTCGCCGATCGCGTCGGAACGGCACGGGCTGCCGTTCTGCCCGGCGGGGGAGCGGTAGCCGCTGACGAAGGCGCCCTCATAGACGCACTCGAAGCGCTCGGCCGCCGCGCCGCGCAGGCGGATCGAGAAGCCGATCAGCGGGGTGCCCAGGCCGCGGCTGCCGCACATGCCGCCGCCATTGATCCAGGGGGTCTCCCAGCCGTTCGCGGTCAGGCCCTTGTACTCCAGATCCTCCGGAGCGATGCCCTCGACCGGGGTGATCGAGAAGGCTTCGATCCACAGCCGCTGCCCGACGGCGCCGGCCCAGTTGGAATCGGTGAAGCGCAGATCGCCCTGGCGCTGGACGTGGGCCAGGATCTCGGCGCGCGGACGGACGGCGGGCGGGGCCTGCACCGGAGCGCTCTGAATGGGAGCGCTCTGAATGGGAGCGCTCTGCACGGGCGCGCCCTGAAGGGGAGTTCCTTGAACGGGAGCGTTCTGCGCCGAAGTCGCGGCTTGCTGGCTTCCCGGCGTGTCGTCGATGCGGGCGAACTGGAGCGACAGGAGCGCGTTCGGGCGGTCGACATGCTTGTAGGACGACAGGACCAGGGTCGCCGGGCCGCCCGACACCTTGATGATGATGGTGTCGCCCGGCTTGCTCAGCCAGTTGCCCGGCACGCTGCCGATCATCTCGACGCTGCTTCCGGCATGGTTGCCGGGAGACGGCGCGAGCTGGACGCTGGGCAGGGGGAACTCACCCGCCGCCGTCGCCCCGCCGCCGTTCGTGACGATCAGGGAGTAGAAGCCGGGCACCAGGGACAAGGTCTGGGCCGTTGCCTTGATCTGCATGGGTTGTTGGGCTTCTGCGGACGCAACGCTACCGATCATCGACGATCCCCCGCTGGACTGGAAAATTGAACGGTAGCCGTCCGGACCATCCGAATCCGCCACCGGAACATTTGGCCTGTAATCTGGCCGAAAGGAGAAAGGCCGCCCGATTGCTACGCCATGCGGCGTATGAGCGTCAAGAATGCCCAGGAGCGTGTCGTTGATTGTCGCAGGCTCCAGCGACGGTGGCAGCAGATGGCCGCCGCCCTGCTTGCGGATGCGTTCGGACAGCGCCCCCAGATCGAAGGCCGCCACCTCAAGCCCGGCCTTCCAGGCGGTGGACAGGGCGTAGCACCAGGTTTCCGGCGAGATCGACGGCAGGAAGGCGATGTCGGCCTGTTGCGCCCGCACCAGGCCGACCGCTTCCTCCTCCGTGAAGCGGCCGGTGACGAAGGCGTGACCCGTTTCGAACAGGGGCGGATCCTCCTCGCTGAAGCCGACAACCACGAATTCCAGAGGCAGACCGCGCGCCGCGGCGTCGCGGGCGCAGGCCAGCAGGACCTCGTAGCCCTTCTGGATGCCGACCGCGCCGATCGTGCAGACGCGCCAACGGCCGTCGCGGCTTCGCGGGGTGCGGATGGCGGGGGAGGGTGGAGGGGCGACGTCCTCCCAGGGCTGGATCTCGACGGGGCGCGGGGCGACGTGGCGCAGCAGCCGCGCCGCCACGTCGCGGGTCGGCACCGTCACCCGCCGCGCCCCGGCGACCAGGTCGCGCGTGCGGCGGCGCAGGCTGCCGACGGTCAGTTCGGGGTCCGCCCGGTCGTCCGGGTCCGCGGTGCAGCGTTCGCAGGCCGCCAGATCCGGCTCCCCGCAATAGCGCCCGTCCTTGTCCACCAGGCTGAGGCGGGGACAGATCAGGCCGTAATCATGGATGGTGAGGTCGTAGGGAACGCCGAGCCGTCCGGCCAGATCCAGCACCGCGGCGTCGTGGCCCAGCAGATGGTGGATCTCCACCGCCGTCGTTCCGGCCAGCCGCAGGGCCCCGGCCAGCTCGTCGAACTCCGCGCGGGTGCGGAACACCAGATCGCGCAGATCGGGCCGGTCCATGACATCGACCCGGCAGCGGCGCTCGGGCGGAGAGATGTCCTCCACGCCCTTTTCGTCCGCCGTCTCGCCGTCCCGCTCGTCATCCTCTTCGTCATCATCCTCGTCGTCCTCTTCATCCCCGGCGGTTTCGGGGACGAGCCGCAGGACGCGCCAGCCCTCCGCGCGCAGAGCCGCGGCCCGCTCCTCAATGAAGCGGGCGACCCCGCCGCGCCCGGCGAGAGTCACCAGCAGGACGGCGGGCTTGCGCGCGGTGTCCGCTTCCTCCGCCCAACGGGCGAGGTCGAGGCGGCGGCGCGCGGTCATCAGGGGGTCGGCGGCGATGAAGTCCTGGACCGACGCCTCGTACCCGGGGTGCAGCCGCTCCAGAAGGCGGCTGTTGCGCGCGGCCAGGATCGCCTTTTGCCGCCCGAAGGAGCGCCCGCCCACATGCGCCACGAAGACGTCGGCGGCCCCGAGGTGGCGCCAGCCCAGCCGGTGTGCGCGCAGGCAGAAGTCGTTCTCCTCGCCATAGCCGCGCCCGAACAGCCGCTCCTCGAAGGGACCGGTCTCCTCCAGACAGTCGCGCCGGATGTAGGCGCAGAAGCCGACCGCCGTCGGCAGATCCACCCGAAACCCGGCGTTCACCGTCCCGGCCAGCCGGTCGAGCGCCGCCGTTTCCGGCAGGGACGGCGGGGACGGACGGTCCGTGCCCGAGGGGTAGCTGAGGATCGTGGCGTCGTTGGACAGCGGGGTGACCGTGCCGACGTCGGGCGCCGACCAGGCCGCGGCGCGCAGCCGCGCCAGCCAGGGGCCGGCGACGAGCGTGTCGGCGTTCAGCAGCACGGCGTCGCGGTCGGGATGCAGGGCCAGCCCGCGGTTGACCGTGGCCGGAAAGCCGAGATTCCGCGGGTTGCGCAGCAGGGTGATCCGTCCTTCGCCGGCGAGCGCCGTCAGGTCGCCGACGAGATCGGCATCCGGGCTGGCGTCGTCGATGACGATGATCTCACGCGGGGTCGGGTCCTCCGCCGCGAGGACCGAGCGCAGGCAGGCCAGCGTCTCCTCCCGCCCGCGGTAGACCGGGACCACGACGTCCACGACGGGCACCGGAGGCCGCGGGAGGGCCGGGCGGGGGGGACGCGGGCCGACCGGCGTGGGGAGCCGTCCGGTTCCACCGGGGCCGGGCCAGGGCAGGGGACTGCCGGCCAGGGGCTGAGAGCCCGGCCCGGCGGTGGCGTGGAGAAGGCCCGGGGACAGGCCGGCGGCCACCGGGTCGATGAGGAAGCCGTAGCGGCCGCTCTCCACCCCTTCGGCCTGGGCGCCTTCCATGGGGCGGTCTGCCGCCACGGTCACGGAATGCCCGGCCTCGTCCTCCACCCGGACCGTCACGGACTGCGGCGGATCGCCGGGGCACCAGGCCCAGCCGGAGAGGAGCCAGGCGGATCGATCGGCGGCGCTGTCATCGCTGCCGCCGTCGAGCAGGATGCTCCCCTCGACCGCCGCATGGCGCCGGGGGTGCAGGGGCGAGCCGAGCAAGGCCTCGCCGTTCAGGGAGACGCGGAGCGGTTCCCCGTCCAACTCCGGGCCGACGGGCAGGGCAAAGCGGATCAGGCCGCTGTCGCTGTCCCTCTGGCCGTACCGCCGCAGGAACGAGGGGCGGTCCGTGGCGAGCAGCAGGCCCAGCCGGGAGGATTCGATCCGGACGCTGCCGCCCGCATCCGGCGCGTCCGCGGGCAGGGCTCCGACGATCCGCAGACCGACGTCGGCGGAAGCCCAGCCGGGGGCGCCTCCGGTCAGGACGGCGTGGTCGGCGAGATCGCCCAGCAGAGGGGCGACGCTCACCGGAAAACGGTGAAGCTGACGCACGATCAGAGGGAGGAGGCGGTCCATCGCCCCCAGCCGGGCCAAGGCCTGCCCCAGGGCGATCGCCGCGGTGGGGGCGGCGGCCTGTTCGACCGCCCCGGCCAGCAGCGGGGGGACATCGGCGGATCGATTCGCCGCGATCAGCAGGGCGGCGAGGAAGGCTTTGAGGGCGATGTCGTTCGGGGCGAACCGGGCGCTGCGCTCGGCCCAGCGCAGCGCGCCGTCAAGGTCCCCCCGCGCCAGGGCGCAGCGGGCAAGCCCGGCGGCGCCTTGGGCATGGCTGCGGCTGTGGCGCAGCAAGGAGCGCGCCGCCGCTTCCGCCTCGGCGATCGCTCCATCGGCCAACAGCTCTTCCAGACGCTGCAGGGTCCGGAGTCGCCGTTCCTGGCGTCGCATGTGGGGGGGCGGCCCGCCTGACGGACTCATGAAAGAAGGCCCTTTGCATCCGCTTGCGCCACGCTCTGCGGCTCGGCCTTCCATGCCGGAAAAGAGAAAGGGCATGAAGCGCATAAAAATGGACCTGCCGATCGCTCGGCAGGTCCACGAAACAACGCAGTGGTGCTTTTTAGACGGCGAAGTTGCTGGCGGTCAGGTTGGTGACGCCGGCGACCGTGATCTGCGTGCCGTCCGACAGCGACAGGACGGAGCTGCCGCCGGTGACCGTGACGCGCGACGCGACCTGGGCCGCGGTGAGGCCGTAGCCCTGGACCGCGATGAGGTCGGAGCCGGCCTTGAAGTCGCCGATGACGTGCTTGCCGCCGCCGAAGACGGTGCTGAACACGAAGATGTCGTTGCCGTTGCCGCCGAACAGCGTGTCGTTGCCGACGCCGCCGATGATGGTGTCGTTGCCGTCGAAGCCGCCGATGACGGCGTTGCCCGCCTTCGACGTGGAGCCGATCAGCAGATCGTTGCCCGCACCGCCGGCGATGGTGGTGTTGCCCGAGCCGCCGAAGATCGTGTTGTTGCCCGCCGCCGAAGCGATGGTGGTGTTGCCCTGGCCGCCGGCGATCAGGTTGTTGCCGCCGGTGATCAGAAGCTGGGCGTTGCCCGTGCCGGCACCGATGGTGGCGTTGCCGCCCGCCGCGAAGACGGTGTCGTTACCAGCCGCGAAGATCTGGTTGTTGCCGCCGATCGCGTGGATCTGGTTGTTGCCCGCACCGGCGGTCAGCACGTTGTTGCCGGCCGCGGCCACGACGGTGTCGGCGCCCGAGCCGCCGAAGATGGTGGCCGACGCGCCCGACACGGTGCTGGTGCCCAGGAGCTGACCGCCCGCACCGCCGATCAGGGTCTGGCCGGTGCCGGTGCCGGCCTGCAGCACGGTGCCGGCGGCGTCGTTCGCGACGAGGACGTTGTTGCTGCCCGTGCCGCCCAGCAGGGTGGCGGCGGTGTTGGTGTTCAGCACCAGCGCCGTGTTGCTCTCGCTGACCAAGCTCAGCGTCTTCGTCGGCGGCAGAGCGTCGTCGCCGATCACGAGCGACTTCGTGTCCTTGGTCGTCGCGACGAGGCTGGTGTTCTTGAGAACCGCGCCCGCCAGAGTGGAGGCGGTCGATACGCTATTGGAGATACCGCCGGTGATCGTGCTCGACGTCGTCATATTTTTGGACCCCCGCCAAAGTGTCTAAAACTTTGCGCCTTATGGCATGCCTTGCGCTCGATACCATTGGTAATCCTTTTTTGCAAGTGACGAATGGAAACATTCGATGGAATAACCACCTATGGGACATCGATCCGAACGGTGGATGTGAGTCGTCGATAATATTTCATACCTGCAATGGACGCCTGGGTTGCGCGACCCTTGTAGAAAGTTGAGGCGTCTGCCAAATCCGTACCCCCTCCGGCACAGGCGGGTGGATTTGTTCACCCTATTTAGTGAGAATGACGGCAGACCGGTTTTGCGCTACGCTTCGAGCGCTCCGGGAACGGTGTCCCGCCCCGCGGGACCGTCCAGCGTTCCCTGTTTGCAGCACCGCAGCCGCCGTGCCATTGTCCGAAGAAACATCACCCGCGGCCATGCGTATCCTGCTGCTTTCCCGCTACGGCCCTCGGGGCCCCAGCAGCCGTCTCCGGCATTACCAGTTCCTTCCGGCACTGGCCGAAGCGGGGATGTCGGTTGCCGTGGCGCCCCTGCTGCCCGATTCGTACCTGGAAGCCCTTTATGCGGGGCGGCAACGCCCGCTGCGCAGCATCGTGGGGGCCTATGTGTCGCGCATCCGCCAGATGGCTTCGGCGCGCAGTTTCGACCTGCTGTGGATCGAGAAGGAGCTTCTTCCCTGGATTCCTTACGGGGCGGAGCGTTGGATTCTGGAATCGGCCCCGCCCTACATCGTCGATTTCGACGATGCCTGGTTCCACCATTACGACCGCAACCGCTGGCCTCTGGTGCGCCGGCTGCTGGGAAGCAAGCTCGACCGGGTCATGCAGCATGCGGCCCTGGTGACCGTGGGAAACGGCTATCTGGCCAAGAGGGCCGAATCGGCCGGTGCCCGGTCGATCGCGACCCTTCCCACCGTGGTCGATCTCACCCGCTATCCCGCCGCCCCGCATCAGGCCGGCGGTCTCCCGGCGGTGGGCTGGATCGGGTCCCCGATCACCGACCATTATCTTGGCTTGGTCGAGGAGCCGTTGCGCCGGATGGTGATGGGGAACGAGGCCCGGCTTTGCCTGGTGGGCGCCACCCCCGCCGCGCTGAGCGGCCTGCCCGCTGACCGCCATGAATGGCGGGAGGACACGGAAACCAGCCGCATCGCCGCCTTCGACATCGGCATCATGCCGCTTGCCGACACGCCCTGGGAGCGCGGCAAGTGCGGCTACAAGCTGATCCAGTACATGGCCTGCGGCAAACCGGTGGTCGCGTCTCCGGTCGGCGTCAACCGCGACATCGTGGAGCACGGCGTCAACGGATTCCTGGCCGAGACGCCGGAGGAATGGACCAGCGCACTGCGTCGGCTCGCCAACGACCCCGACCTGCGCCGGCGGCTTGGCGTGGCGGGCCGTGCCAAGGTGGAACAGCATTACTCCCTGGCAGGCACCGCGCCGCGTCTGGCGGAGCTGCTGCGTGCCGCGCCTCACAATGCAAAAAACCTGCGTCGCGCCTGAACGCGACGGGGAAAGCCGATCCAGTGGCGACCTCGCAATCTCCCACGCCGAGCATGGAATAGCCATACGATCCAGATCGGCGGAAAGGCTGATTTGAATACCAGCCAAGCTACCCCCAATTCATAGACCGGCGGGTTCCCGTCGATTTATTCAGGGATTGAATGAAATTTTCCCTGGATTTTCATGATGAACAAAATCTGGGGTTCAGGCCGATGCTTATGCAGAGGGATCTGTCTTTTGTTCAGGACAGGCTCGGTAGGATCGAAGGCTGGCTGCTTGACGGAGCCGCGTTGATGACGCTGGCTCTGCTGCGGGCGCAGGAACAGGCGGGGATTTCCGGATTCGCCTTCGAGATCGGCGTATTTCGCGGAAAATATCTGTCGGTGCTGTACCAGGGCACCCTCGACGCTGGCGATCGGGTCGTCGGAGTCGATACGTTCGAGTGGAGCACCCAGGAGGAGACCCTGGCCAACTTCACCGCCGCCTTCGGGGAGCATGACCGCCTTACCCTGTTCAAGCAAAGCTCGCGCACTCTTGGGACCGAAACGATCCTGGAAGCCGGCGGTGGGCGGAAGCCGCGCTTCGTGTCGGTCGACGGGGACCACACCGCCGATGCGGTGCATGCGGATCTGATCCTGTGCTCAGCTCTGCTGGGAGAGCGCGGGATCATCGCCATTGACGACTTCCTGAACCCGCACGCCATCGGGGTTTCGGAGGGTGCCTACCGTTTCCTGCTCGGGGCGGAGGGGGCCTCCTTCAAACCCTTCGCCTATTGCCAGAACAAGCTCTTCGTCTGCCGCAGCGAAGATCATGCCTTCTATCTCGAACAGGCCTGGGCGTTCTGCGATGAGCACGCCGATCTTCCCGCTTTGGCGGGCTTCCATGGGATGCTCAAGAATGGCCGGCATTGGGTCGAACAGACCCTTCTGTCGGCCAAGTGCCTGATCGTCTGATCCGGCCGTACCCGCCCCCCTGAGCCGCCGCCCGATCCTATCGGGCGGCGCTGCGCAGCCCGGCGGTGCCGGCCGGGGGCAAGACCACCTCCTTGCCCGGCTTCAAGGGAAACAGGGTCGGGGCCGCCGGCTCCGCCGATCCGGCTTGCCGGGCCTGGACCCGGATCGCGCCATCGGCTTCCGCGACCGCCAGGGGAATCGGCTCCTTCAGCAGCGCCACATCCACCCAGTCACGGACCAGATGTTCCGTCCCATCGGGCAGAACCTGCTCCAGCCGGATTTCGAGACGCTCGCCCTTGGCCGCGCCGACCGTGTCGGTCAGGGTGACGGCCCTGACCCGGTTCTCAGCGCCGCCTTCGCGGACGAAGCTGGTCTGCAGGACGACATAACCCGCGCGTTCCGGCGACATGCAGGGAGCCGCCGGGCCGCGGACCAGGGTGACCTCCGGACCGAAGATGGTGTTCAGCACCCCCAGGACGGTCAGCCGCCGCTCGTCCGGGCCGGCCACCTTGACGGGAATGTGCCCGTACTCGCTGCGGCCCGGATAGCTGTACACGAGCAGCCTCTGCGGATCGTCGACCGGGTGCGGCCCTTCCAGCTTGTAGGACGCCCGCATGTTGGCGCCCATGAGCTGGAAAATGCTGAGCTCCCAATGGGTGTAGACGACGGTGATCCGGTCGGAGGCGGCAAGGCAGGCCCGCACGTCCGCGGACATGGCGTTGCGGCGGGGCGCGAAATCGCTGGCCACCGCTTCCGGCAGGTTCCGCTGGTTGTTGAACATGAAGGCGTTGTAGGCGAGCACCCCGTTCCCGGCGAGGACCAGAAGCACGCTGGCGGAAATCGTCATGGCCATCGCCCGGCCGGTCTGGTTGCGCGCCTGCCACAGCCAGGCCAGAGCAGGAATCGCGGGTCCCACGACGAAGGCGTAATAGATGCCCGCGCCTTCGACGTATTTGGAGAAGATGCAGCGGCCCAGGTGCCAGAGGAACAGCGCGGCGCAGAGCCAGAAGGCCAGATGGGCACCGGGCTGCCGGTGGCGCAGCCGGAACGCGACGGTCATAGTCAGAACCAGGAGCCAGGGGATCAGGCCCAGCCAGACCGTCTCTTCCCAGGCCCCCCACCAGCCGGTCGGGGTCGCAACGCCACGAAACTGATAAATGATCGGGCCGTTCGGAATCTGGGCCTGATAGCCAAGATCGGTGGTCACCCACTGGAAGACGTTGTTGTTAAAGAATTCGTTGAATGCGGTGTAGATCTTCTGGCGAGCCGCAGGGTCGCTGTAGGCGAAGAGATCGGGGATCGGCGCCAGGAAAAGTTGGGTCGTGTAAAGAATGGCGTTGACCAGCGCGGAAACGACGGAGAAGGGCCGGTTCATGTTTTCGGGAAACGGGGGGAACAGAATCCCGGCTTCCCAGAGGTTGATGGCCAGAGCCGGTCCCGAAAGTCCTCCCGCCAGCACCAGCGCCAGGGCGATCTGCCCGGGGTGGCGGCGCAGCGCCGCGAAGACGGCGGCCCGCCGACTGGCGCCTGCCAGGACATAGAGGCCAAGCGCCGCGATCACCGGGATGTAGAACAGGAAGTGCAGCTTCGCGCCGAAGCTGATCCCGAAGGCGACCCCGGTCAGCACGGCATCGACCGGCGACCGGGATCCGGCCCAGCGGACACCGAACAGGACCGCGGCGGCCAGGGGAACGCCCGAAATCAGGTCGTCGTTCGTGGAGGCCGCCGATACCAGAGCGGCAGGGGCGACGAGGAACAGGGCCGCCGCGATCAGCGCGCCGCCGCGCGAGGCCGCCATGTCCCGCGACAGCGCGAAGACCGCCGTTCCGCCGGCCAGCCAGCACAGAACCCCGTTCAGGGTGAAGACGCGCCCATCCAGTCCGTAGAGGGCGTTGGGCAGATACAGGAAGACGCCGGTCAGCGGATAGAAGGACATCCGCGGGTCCAGATGCGAAAGCAGCCCGGTGTCCGGAGAATAGGGTCCGCCCGTGTTCGCGACCCAGAGATGCCGCAGCGTGCCCTGGCCGAGATACAGCATCGCGCGGGAGAAGCGGTAGGCCAGGGAGTCGAAGTTGTTGGGGTAGAAGGACAGGGCGATGACAAGCGTCGCGGCGACGGCCGCGACCGCAGTGATCATGGCGATGAGGACCACGGCGCCGTCGAGAAGGACCGCCCGTTTTCCGGTGGGTGCCGGGTCCGCGATGATCCTTCCGCCGGTCGTCGCGCCGAAACGCCGCAGGAACCGCCACGCGCCGAGGGACACCGCCACGGACACCGTGACGAAGGCCGCCGCGTTCCCGAGAAGGCCGACGGCACCGAGCGCGTAGCCGGTCACGGAGAGGCTGAACCAGACCAGCAGGAACGCGGCGGTCAGCCGGTGGGCGAGGCTGCCCCGGTAATGGGAAACGGCCATTGCGGAAACGCCCGCGAGAATCAGACCGTGCAGAGCAGCAAGCGTTTCGAAGATCATGAACCAGCAACCCCGTGTCGTGCGGCAGGCGCGGTTCCCCTCGCGCCCCACCTTCGGTTCCGGATGTCAGGCCAGCGGAATGACGTGAATCCGGCGGATGATCATCGCGAGAGCCCGCCGTTCTGCGGCGCCGGGCTCCTGCCACCGCCCGAAGGTCAGCGTCATCGACCGGGCGCCCGTCGCGAGGTCCGCCTTGAAATGGAGAAGGCTGGAGGCCCCGCCCGCCGTTTTCGGGAGCCGGACACGCCTGACCTCGACGCCGTCGATCTCGATCGTCAGGGGCAGCCCCTCGAACAGGGGGTTCTGGTAGTCGATCGCGACGAAGTGCGGACCGGATTCGCGGCAGAGCAGTTCCACCCGGCTTTTCGGACCGCACACCCAGTGGAAGCGGGCCGGCAGGTCGTGCTCCGGATAGGGGCCTTCCTCGGGACAGACGCCGGTTCCCGGCACCCAGGAGCGGCCTCGCCGCTCAGGCTCGTCGAAGGCGGCGGCGGCGGGCTGGCCGGGGATGAAACCGATTTTGTGCGGCAGGCCGAGCCGGTCGACCAGGCCCAGGCGGCGGAACGCGATGAACAGGCTGCGGTAGCAGGCCTCCAGCGACCAGATATTCTCGGCGTGGATCCGGCCCCAGCGCGCCAGCGATCGGCGCAGCCAGGGTTGGCGGTAGAGTGCGAGAATCGCCGCCTCCAAGTCGGCGGCGGTCGGCGCCGCGGTGACCAGCCCGGTCACGCCGTCCCGGATGGCGTCGGCGACCCCGGTCAGGCCATGGCCGACCACGGGGGTCCCGCAGGCGATGGCCTCGACGAAGATCTGCCCGAAGGTTTCCTCGGTGCTCGGCGCGACCACGATGTCGGCGGCGGCGTAGATGATCGCCAGCCGTTCCGGGTCCTCGACATAGCCCAGGGCGCGGAACCGGTCCTCCGGCACGCCGAGTTGTTGCGCGGTGCCGTGCCCGGTGGCGGCGAACAGGATGTCGGGCATGTCCAGGGACCGGGCCACATCGACCAGCAGATCCCCGCCCTTGCGCGTGTCCAGGATCGAGGAGGCGCTGAACAGGACGATGAAGCGGTCGCGCGGCAGTCCCAGGAGGTCGCGGCAGGTCTTGCGGTCGCGGGGCCGAAAGATCTCCAGCGGAAAGCCCAGCGTCATGCGCTCGATGGCCGGGGCCTGCCCCTCGGGGAAGGCCCGGTGCGCCTGCTCCTTCGTCCATGCGGAGTTGGCGAGCAGCATCGGCGCGTGCCCGGACGTCAGCACCCGGCGCTTGTCGCGCCAGGCGTCGGCGATGAGTTCGGGCGCCAGATCGGGATATTCCGCCGGGGTCGGGCAATCGGGACCGCAGCCGGTCAGCAGCGCGTCGCAGCCGCGGGTGTAGGCGCACCGTCCCGTCAGCCACCACAGATCGTGCAGCACGATCAGCGTCGGCCAACGGCGGGACACCTCGCCGAAGACGATGGGGTTGATCCGCGCGCTGTGCAGGTTGCCGACCACGATCAGGTCGGGCGCCACGGTCTCGATCTGCGCGAGAAGCTCGTCGGACGAGACCGGGCAGGGCTGGCCGGGGGGCACGCCGTTCAGGGCGAGCGCGATGGCCTCGACCTCTTGCCCGGCACGGCGCAGGGCCTCCATCATCCGGGCGTGGGCGATTCCGGCCCCGTACTTCCCACCGTTGTCGTTCAACAGGAGGACGCGCAGACGGCGGCTAAAGTCGGGAAACGCCCGCCCACCGCTCAGGCTGCGCCCGGTGCGCTCCAGATAGCGGTCGCGGAATTCCAGAAGCTCCGTCTTGAAGCGCTGCTCGGCCGCCGTCTTCTGCTCGTCGTGCAGCCGGAACCAGGCGAGCGGGCGGCTGATCACGTGCAGACGCCCCCCCTGCTCGGCGAAGCGCAGCCACAGCTCGTAATCCATGCTGTAGTACAGCGCTTCGTTGACCCGTCCGCCTGCCCGCTCCCACAGGTCGCGGGAGTAGAAAACCTCGGGCTGGTAGAAGAACTGCCCGGCGTTCCAGCCGTGATCAAGGTCGAGGATGTCGTCGATCGGCAGGGGACCGTCCTCGCAGGCGGTCAGATGCTTGCCCACCAGCTCGCCGCCCCGGTACAGGCAGCAGATGCCAGCAACCAGATCGGCGGGCGCCGTCGCGAAGGCCATGGCCACGGCCGCCAGGGCGCCCGGCGCCAGCATGTCGTCGCTGTTCAGCCAAGTCAGGATGTCGCCGGTGGCCAGGGCCATGCCCTTGTTGATGGCGTGGCTCTGGCCGCGGTCCTTCTCGCTGACCGCCTGGGCTAGCCGGTCGCGGTAACGGCCCACCACCTCCATGGTCGCGTCCGTCGAGCCGCCGTCCATGACGATGTGCTCGACGTTCGGATAGTTCTGGTTGATGACCGACAGCAGGGTTTCCTCGATGTAGTGCCCCTGATTGTAGGAGGGGGTCACGATCGAGATGCGCGGCCAGGGCCGCCCGTCCGGCAGGGTGGGCGGCAGGGGAGGGGCATCGGGCGCCGCATAGGGCCAGCCCGAACGGTCGCCGAGCTTTCCGGTGCCCAGCTTCTCCGTTCCGCGCTTCAGCCAGGACCGGCGGATGGAGCGCAGGACGTCGCCGACCGGGATGCGGCGCCCCGGCTCCGGATGCTCCTGCGCGAAGTAGCGTTCGTGCAGAAGCGCGCGCAGGATGCCCCATTGCTCCACCGGACCGCCGTCCGGCAGGGCCGCGCCGGGGGCCGGATGAAACGACAGGGCCGTCCCGCCCCCGTCCGCCCGGGCATAGACGCCGGCGGACACCAGGGCCGCGGCGGTCCCTCCTCTGGCCTCGCCGTCATCCCGCCACACCACCCGGCTGTCCGCCGTGATCTGGTGCGCCAGGTCGCGCAGCTCTCCCGCTGCGTGTCCGGGCTTCCCGCCTTCGAGGCACACAAGCTGCCAAGCCAGGGGAAAGTCCCGGACCACGTCCGCGACGGTGCCGTGATAGGCGATGAAGGACCCGTCCCCGTCCTGGGGGGCGATCCGCCGCCAAAGCCTTTCCAGTGCCGGAAAGTCGTCGTGGACGCACAGGATTTCGCGGAAGGAGGCCCCGGCTTCGCCCCCGTCCCCACTGCAGGCGGCCTTCGCGGCCAAGACGCGGTCGAGCGTGTCCGTACCTGGACGGATCAGCAGGACAGGGCCGGCCGCCTTCCGGAACGCGTCGTGAAGCGCGTCGTGGAGACCGGCGTCCTCCACCCCGTGTGCCGCGGATGTGATCTCGTCCATTGGGAAGCCTTGGCCTTTGAGCATCGTCGGAAGGAGGCGCGCGGTCAGCGTTCGAACGTCGCGGGCTTGGCCAGGCGCAGGCGCAGGCCGATGCGCCGCCACCGCGAGGATTGCAGTTCCCTCACCCGGCCCTCAAGCTCCTGCGCCCGTACGGCGGCATCACCCGTGCTGTGGTCGATGCGGGCGAACACGTCTCTCTGCTCCGCCAGGGTCTGCTCCAGGGCGGCGATCTTCTGGTCCCGCTCGCGCAGGCTGTTGTCGAGCGCGCGGAGCTGGAGTTCCTGGCGGGCGGCCTCCGCACGGAACTGGAGTTCCTGGCGGGCGGCCTCGTCACGCAGCCGAAGCTCCTGGCGGGCGGCCTCGTCGCGCAGCCGAAGCTCCCGGTGCTCGAACTCCGCGCGCAGCTTCTGGTGATCGGCCTGAAGCTGCGCATTGGCTTCCTGCAACTCCGCGTTGGCGGTCCGCAGCGCCGGCAGTTCCGCCGTGACGGCGTCGAGCAGGACGGCCGTGCGCCAATCGAGCCGGTCGAGCGCCGGCACCTCCTGCATGATCCGGGCGGCCTGTTCCCCGCGCGCGAGAACGGCGCATCCCCGCTTACGGCCGCTTTCCGACCCCGACGATCCGTGCGGGAAGAACCAGTCGGTCTCGGACCCCGTCTTCTCCCACAGATCCTGGACCGACAGGCATTTTCCGACGCCATAATTGTCGTAGGCGAAGCCGGGGTCGCCGGGGACCCGGAAGTCGTCGATCACGATCACGGCCGGAACGCCCCGGGAAAAGATGATGTCGATCTCTTCCCAGACCGGCAGGTCGTTGTGCCAGTGGGCGTCGAGGTAGAACAGCACCGGACCGGGCGGCAGGGTGTTGGAATCGAGAAGCTGCTTCAGGAACACCCGCGAGTCCTGATTGCGCAGGGTGACGTTCGGGAACCCGGCCAGCCGGCGGGACGAATAATGGAAATAGCGCGGGCTCGCCTCGCAGGTGAACAGCGGAAGCCCCGACTGGCTCGCCATGAAGGCGGCGGACGATCCCCGGAAGGTGCCGGTTTCGACGATGGAGGTCACGCCGAGGCGGCTGACGAGGCTCCGGAACAACTCCTGGCGGACGCTTTGGCCGTTGAACGGGCCGTCCCAGACCTCCAGAAGCGAGTCATCCAGGCTTTCCAGGGCGGCGACCGCCCGGAACGCCGCCGTCGCCGCCTGCTCCAGCCCGAACCTGTCGAGCATCTGCGCCAGCTGGTCCAGATCGTCGGGCTCGGCGAGCGATCCGCACAGCAGCGCCGCCACGGCCTCGCGCTCTTCCATCGACTCCAGGCGGCCCGCCATTCCCTGGCTCAGGTCCGGGATCTGGTCCGCCGCGATGGCGGGAAGGCGATCCGTCAGCCACCGGGCCAGTTCCTCCGGCCGCTCCTTGCGCAGCAGCCTCTCGACGTCCCGCATGACCGCCTCGTCATAATCCTGCACGTGGCTGGAGTCTTTCATAATGGCTTGGCCTCGTAACTGCTCATTCCCCGTGGGGGCGGGCCGCAGGCGTCATGCAGCAGGCGTCATGCAGGCTCCGCGGCGAACTGGCCGCTTGCATACACTGGCCCGATTCCGAACACCAGCCCGACCTGGGCGTGCCTAGCCCACGGATGTTTCGCTCTGGTGGACGTCCATGCGGATGCCCAGCATCGGGATGCCGACCAGACCGCGAGTGATGTGGCTGGAGTGGACCTTGAAGATCAGGGCGTCTTCGATCCAGTGGTGATGGACGTGATCGTCCTGGGTGCCGTCGCTGAGAGCCACCACGACCGAATAGTCGCCGGTGGGCAGGTAGGGCATCTGGAAACGGAAGCGGGTCTGGAAGGAATGCCCGGCCGGCACCGGTACCGGTGCGTAGCGGTAGGTCAGGTAGGTGTTGTCCCCGAACAGGAACTGGCCCAGCCGGTCCTTGACCTGGAAGCCGACGATCGGCCGGTTGACGTCGGTTTCCGACAGGCAGTCGACGCACAGGATAACCTCTTCGCCGCCGGTGACGCCGGCCAGCGGATGGCCGTTGGCGTCCTGCAGGGTGACGTTGCGGATCTCGGCGCCCCGCTGCCCGAACCAGCGGGCCTCGGGATCGAAGTCGAACAGCTCGATCTCGTTGCGGTGGACGGAGTTGTCGATCAACTCGTGCCGGGGGTCTTGCACGACGCGGGCCGGCGGCGCTTCGACCGGCCTCTGCCGTCCGCCGATGCGGAAACTGGAGCTGTCGTCGCGCTCCTGCTCGATGGCGATCAGATAGTCCTGGCAGACCTCCTTCGACGGGCCGACGGCGCGCACCATGCCGCGGTCCAGCCACACCGCCCGGTCGCACAGGTTGATGACCGCGCCGGTGTCGTGGGACACGAACAGCAGCGTCCCGTTCTCCTTGAACTTCCGGATGAAGCGCATGCATTTCTGGGTGAAGGCGGCGTCGCCCACCGACAGCGTCTCGTCCACGATCAGGACGTCGGCGTCGACGTGGGCCGCGACCGCGAAGGCTAGGCGGGCGTACATGCCGCTGGAGTAGAGCTTGACCGGCTGTTCCAGAAAATCGCCGATGGCCGCGAAATCGACGATGGACTCCAGCCGCTCATCGATCTGGCGCCCGGTCAGTCCCAGGACCGAGGCGGCGAGATAGATGTTCTCCCGCCCCGTGAATTCGGGGTTGAATCCCGCCCCCAGCTCCAGGAGCGCAGCGACCCGCCCGTTCACCTGCACCGTGCCGCGGCTGGGCGTCAGCGTGCCGGCGATGATCTGGAGCATCGTCGACTTGCCGGAGCCGTTGCGCCCGATGATGCCGACGGTCTCGCCGCGCCCGATGTCGAGGCTGATGTCGTGGACGGCCCAGTACAGCTCGTAGAACTGCCGGCGCCGCCAGATCATCTGCTTCAGGCGGTCCTGCGGGTTGCGGTAGATGTTGTAGGCCTTGCCCAGATCCCGGATGGAGATCGCCAGATCAGAGGACATCGGCAAATCCCTTTCGCGTCTTCATGAACCAGGCGAAACCCAGGCTGGAGACGGCCAGCCCCGCCGCCAGGGCGATCACATAGGCCGCGAGGCTGGGCATCTGCCCCCAGAACATGACCTGCCGGGTCTGCTCGATCGCCAGCGTTATGGGGTTGAGGTACATGAAGCCACGCAGCGATTCGGGCACCGCGGACAGCGGGTAGAACACCGGGCCGAGGAACATCATGAAGGTCACCAGGAAGCCGGTGATGTGCTTGATGTCGCGCAGGAAGACCCCAAGGGAGGCCAGCAGCCAGCTCAGCCCCATCGTCATCAGCAGCAGCGGCAGCAGCACCAGCGGCAGCAGCAGGGCCGTCGCCGGCGGCAGGCCGAAGAACAGCAGATGGGCCAGGAGCAGAAGGCCGAAATTGATCCCGGCCAGCACCACGGCGCTGATCAGGGAAATCCAGGGCAGTATCTCCAAAGGAAAGACGACTTTTTTGACGTAGGAGACGTTCTCGAGAACCAACCCGGGAGCGCGGTTGATGCACTCGCTGGCGATCCCGAACACGGTCATGCCGGAAAACAGGAACAGGGCGACGTTGCCCTGACCGCTGTCCGGGATGTCCCAGCGCGACTTGAAAATGAAAGTAAAGACAAACGTATAGGCCGAGAGCAGAAGAAGCGGTGAAACGACCAGCCAGATGGTGCCGAGGGAGGTCGATTTGGTCCGGGCGTCAATCTCCCGCCGGGCCATCCGCCAGATGAGATCACGATGACGGACGGCCGTGCTATAAGGGCGGAGCAGATGATCCAACAATCTCATGGTATTCCATTTGGAACGCGGCTCATTCCCAACCATGAAGGCGTGCTTGGGAAGGGGACGGGCGAACACATACACCGTCTCCGGCGCAAAGGTCCAGACAGACGCATCCTGCCGGCCCCTCCATCCCCGCTCCCGACCGGTGGTGGCACCCCGTTTCCCCGACCGGAACGGGCGTAGGAGCCAATCTGGGCAGCTTGACCGGATTTGCCGGGCTCTCTAGCTCGGAACCAGGAATCGGCGCTTGGCCGACGCTGCCGAGGCGGCATACGGGCGATACGGAAAAGGGGAACAGGCAAGCATGTTCGAAGAATCCGAGGACACGCCCCGCGTGCTGGTCACCGGTGGAGCCGGCTACATCGGCAGCCATGTGCTCCATGCGCTGAGCGATGCCGGCATTCCGGCGGTCACCATCGACAACCTGTCGACGGGGCGGCGCGCGGCGGTTCCGGACAGCGTTCCCCTGATCGAGGGGGATATCGGCTCCGCCGACCTGCTGGAGCGGGTGATGCGCGGGCACCGGGTGGACGCGGTTATGCATTTCGCGGGCTCCATCGTCGTTCCGGAGTCCGTCGAGAAGCCTTTCGCCTATTACCGCAACAACACCGTCAACAGCCTAACCCTGGCCGAAGCCTGCGTCCGGATGGGGATCGACAAAATCGTATTTTCGTCCACCGCCGCCGTCTACGGCGCACCGGAGAGCGTGCCGATCACGGAGGACGCGCCGACCATCCCGATCAACCCGTACGGCGCCTCCAAGCTGATGACTGAACAGATGCTGCGTGACGCCGGAGCGGCCCATGGGCTGCGGAGCGTCATTCTGCGCTATTTCAACGTCGCCGGCGCTGACCCGGCGGGCCGAACCGGGCAGGCGACGCCGGTGGCAACGCACCTGATCAAGGTTGCCTGCCAAGCGTTGCTGGGCCGCCGTCCGGCCCTGTCGGTCTTCGGCACCGACTACCCGACCCCCGACGGCACCTGCATCCGGGACTACATCCATGTGAGCGACCTGGCCGACGCCCATGTCCTGGCCCTGCTCCATCTGCGGCGGGGAGGCGGCAGTCTGGTGCTCAACTGCGGCTACGGGCGCGGCGCCTCGGTCCATGAGGTCGTGCGCACGCTGGAGGCGGTCAGCGGCGAGCCGGTGCCCGCCGCCCTTGCCGAACGTCGCCCCGGAGACCCGCCCCAGCTCGTCGCAGCGGCGGCGCGCATCCGCGAGCAGCTCGGCTGGATCCCGAAGCACGACCGGCTGGAGGAGATCGTGCGCAGCGCGCTCGCCTGGGAGCGCGGGCTGGAAGGGTAGGGTCAGGGCGATGCCGTCCGCCCCCACCGGACCGTCTCATCAAGCGTTCTCGGCGGCGACGCCAAATTTTCCAGGGCGGTAGCGCAACTGCCGCCCCAGGATGATTCCCGGATGTTCGACCAGCCTCCAAGAGAGGGCTGTCAGGGCGGCCAGCAAAGCGATGGCTGCGATGAGCGCCGGCAAGTGACTATAGCCTTTGATGAAAGGCGCTCCATCCGCCAAAATATAAAAGTAAACCCGATGCGCGGCTGATGTATGAGCTATATGGAATAGCATCTTTTTCCAGAAATTCTAAGAAGACTGTAAAATGCAGAAGGTGTCGCCCATTCTCTTTTCTTGAAAAGACAGAGAGCAAGCACTGATCCATAAAATATGGCAAAAACAGAATAACAGAACACAGCCATATTTCCTGAGAATACACTCTCCCCATTGTATCCAAGAAAAACAATAAGGCAAAAAGACAACAACGCGGCAGTGGCAAAAAACATCCATTGTGATTGAAGAAAATCCGCCGCCCCTTCCCGCCGCACCATGTGGGCCAGCAATATGGCGCTTCACGGATCGGATCGGCCGGGGGCGCCGGCCGCAGGAGGTGCCGTTCTAACGCAGTTTGGCGGCGTTGTGCCAAATAACCGACACTGCAGCCGGAGCCGGCGAGCCGGGCATACGCCATCCGAAGGCCACCCGAATCCGGATGGAAATTGCCTTGCTAGACCTTGCGGCGACAGGCTATATCTGGCGCGACAGAAATTGCACCAAGGCAACTTGCCCGTCAATTGTTCTTGGGCTTCCATAATTGGTCACAAGACAAACTCTTATGAGTGAAAAGACCCAGGCGTTGCCGCAATCCACTTCGCCGATCATTCAGAACGGCCAAATTGGAGAAATCAACGGGCTCCGCGGCTTGGCCATTATCGCCACTTTGTATTGCCACGCCATCGGAAATTTCTTCCAGCCCGGAGGTGTGTTCTTCGAAGCCCTGGACTGGCGGATCGGCGGCGTCAACGTATCGCTGGCCAAATTGCTGGACAGCGGCGATCTGGGCGTCGAGCTGTTTTTCTTTCTGTCCGCCTTCGTGCTGTACCGACCCTATGTCGCCGGAACGCGGCGGATGGAAAGCCGGCGTGATGTTCTTTCCTTCCTACGCCACCGTTCGGCCCGCCTGCTGCCACTGTATTTCCTTTGTGGATTTCTCTCCCTGTTCGTGGTTCGCCGCTTCGACATCTTCAACCCGGAGCAATGGCTGGTCTTTGGAGAGTTCCTGACAGCCACTCATATTTTTGACGCCAAGAATTTCATGCCCGGCTACAACTGGGTGTATTGGTCGATCAATCTCGAGATCTGGTTCGGATTCATCTTCCCGGTCCTGGTCCTGCTGTTCCGCGCGCCGTTCGTGGCGGCCATCGTCCTGTCCCTGCTTCCGGTGACGGTCTGGGGCCTTCACACATACGCACCGAACGCTCTGCCTTTCACCCCGCCGACGGCGCTGTGGGTGATGGTGATCAGCCATCTGCCGAGCTTCACCCTCGGCATGCTGGCGGTCCATACCCTGGACCGGAATCCGGTCCAGCGGCAAAGCCTGCGCATTCCGATGCTCCTGCTCGCCGTGGTGCTGATCCTTCTGGGATCGCGCGGCGGCATCACGGTGCTCGTTCCCGCCGTTCCGGGAACCGCCGAGAAGCTGTCGGCGGCGCTTGGTTTCTATCTCCTGTTCATCACGGTCACCCGGTCCCAGGGGGGACTGAACAGGCTGCTGTGCAACCGCGTGCTCCAGGTTCTGGGCATGATGTGCTACAGCATCTACGTGTGGCACGGCATCATGATGGCCTACATCATCGGCCAGGACCCGACCCCCGGCGGGCGGATGTTCCTGCTGCTGCCGTTCTTCCCCCTGATGTTCGCCGTCGCGGCCTTCAGCTACCGCTACATCGAGTTCCCCGGCCGCCCGGTGTCCGAGCTTTTCCTCCTGCGCCGCAACCCGGCCCCGCGGGAGAAGGCCGCCGCCACGACCGCAGACGCGCCGGCCTGGACCGACCGGCCCAGTTGGGCCAACGGGCTGGCGGCCGTGGCGATTATCACGGTGCTGGCCTTCCACATCACGGGGCTGTTCTGGCGCGGCATCGGGTCGATCACCCCGGACCCCCTGCTTTACCTGGCGGGAATTCCGCGGCCCGACACCGAGCCCGCGGTTGCCCTGATGGCCTTCGGGCGGCTCGGGATCGACCTGCTGATCGTGCTGGCGGCCTATGCACTCTACCACCCCTTCGCGGACGGACGGCGGTCCATGAACCGGGCGGAGGCCATGGGGTTCTACCGCCGGCAGGCCGGCCGTCTTCTGCCGCTCTATGGGTTCTGCGGGCTGGTTTCCTACACCCTCAGCTTCACCTTCCATCCGTACGAGGCCGTCTACTGGCGTTGGCTGGCCGAATATCTGACCGTCAGCCACCTCTTCATCGGCCAGAACTTCCTGCCACCCTACAACTGGTCGTTCTGGGCGCTCGATCTGGCGATCTGGGGAAGCCTGATCTTCCCGGCCCTGGTTCTCGCCTTCCGCTACGCCGCGCTGCCGACGGTCCTGGCGGGCTGCCTGCTGCCGTGGGGCGTGCCTCTGCTCTACCGCTGGACCACCGGGACGGCCCCCTCGGCGCCCTTCTGGACCGCCGTGCCGCCCCAAGCGTCCGTCGCGATCCTGGGCATGGCAGCGGCCTGGGTGTCGGTGCGGGTGCCGGAGGACATCCGCCGCTGGCGGCGTCCGCTGCTGGCCCTGTCCGCGCTTCTGGTGGTGGTGGGCGCCGTGGTTCCCGGCCCTGCCGGCGTTCTGGCAGCCGCCGCCGGCTTCGCCGCCGCGATCGTCGCGCTGGGCGCCACGCAGGGACGGCTCAACGGCATCCTCGCCTCCTGGCCGCTGCAATGGGTGGGGCTGATGGCCGTGAGCCTCTTCGTCTGGCATCTGGTGGTGGCGCACCGGCTGATCGACCAGGGAGGCACGCCGCTGGGGCAGGTGACGGCCGCCGCCGTCTGCCTGGGGGCGCTCCTGATCATCGCCGCCCTGAGCTACCGCTACCTGGAGTTCGGCCACCGCCCCACCTCCGAGCTTTTCCCGTGGACGAGAACGCGGAAAAAGGCCGAGCTGGAGGAGTTCCTCCCCATCGCCGAAGAGCGCCCGCCCGTCCCCGCCTGACGCGGACGGGGGGCCTGGGGCGCACGGTTGCGCTTCCCAGTGGATTTAAAGTGCCGTCTGTGATGTGTATCCGGCCATCGGCACCGTTTCGAAGCACAGGACCATGACCGTCTCGACCATCGACCGACAGGCCGACCGCCCCGCCGCCGCCTCCGATGAGGTCCTCGCCAATCCGGCTCCGGCGGCGCCGGTGGTGGCGGTGCTGATCCCCTGCTACAACGAGGAGGCGGCCATCGCCTCGGTGGTGCGCGACTTCCGCAAGGCGCTGCCCGACGCGACGGTCTACGTCTACGACAACAACTCGTCCGACCGCACGGTGGAGGTGGCGAAGGCCGCCGGCGCCGTGGTCCGGCACGAGCCGTTGCAGGGCAAGGGAAACGTCATGCGCCGCATGTTCTCCGACATCGAGGCGGACGTCTACGTGCTGGTCGACGGCGACGACACCTACCACGCGCCATCGGCCCCGCTGATGGTCAAGCGGCTGTGGGACGACCAGCTCGACATGGTCAACGGCGCCCGCGTCACCGAGATCGTCAAGGCCTACCGGCCCGGCCACCGCTTCGGCAACAAGCTGCTGACCGGCATGGTCGCGCGCATCTTCGGCAACCGCATCGGCGACATGCTGTCGGGCTACCGCGTCTTCTCGCGGCGCTTCATCAAGTCCTTCCCGGCGCTCGCCAGCGGTTTCGAGACGGAGACGGAGCTGACCGTCCACGCGCTGGAGCTGCGCATGCCCATCGCCGAGATCAAGGCGCCCTACAAGGACCGCCCGCCGGGCTCGCACAGCAAGCTGAACACCATCCGCGACGGCGTCCGCATCCTGCGCACCATCGTCAATCTGGTGAAGGAGGAGCGCCCCCTGCCCTTCTTCGGCGCCATCTTCGGGCTGCTTGCCATACTCGCGGTGATCCTCGCCTGGCCGGTGGTGACGACCTATGCCCACACCGGGCTGGTGCCGCGCCTGCCCACCGCCGTGCTCGCCACCGGCCTGATGCTGCTGGGCTTCCTCAGCCTGACCTGCGGCCTGATCCTCGACACGGTCACGCTGGGCCGGCGCGAGGCCAAGCGCATGCGCTACCTGTCCATTCCCGCGCCGGGCGTCCACCCGGTCCGCAAGACCACCGGGTCCTGCGAGGCATGAACAGCACCTCCCGATGACGCCATCGCGGACGAATTCCATGACCGTTGACGCCTTTGACGATCCCGTACCGGGCCCTGCCGCCGGCTCCGGCGGTGCTCAATTCCTGACTCCGCGCCAGGAGAGCGTGCGGGCGCTGTTCGAGCGGCTGGCCGAAGAGCGCGATCGCTGGGTGGAGCGCAACAGCGCCTTCCACGAGGCCGACCGCGCCTATCTGCGCTTTCTCGTGCCTGAGAACGCCTCGGTGCTGGAGGTCGGCTGCGGTACGGGCGACACGCTGGCCTTCCTGCAGCCGTCGCGCGGAGTCGGCATCGACCTCAGCCCGGCGATGGTCGAGCGGGCGCGGCAGCGCCATCCGGAACTGGAGTTCCACACCGGCAACGCGGAGGACCCGGCGGCCCTGGCGGGGATCGGCGGAACCTTCGACGTGATCCTGCTGTCGGACACCATCGGCTTCCTCGACGACATCGAGGACACGCTGCGCCATCTGCACCGCTTCGCCACGCCGCGCACCCGCATCATCGTCAGCTACCATTCCCGCCTGTGGGAGCCGGTTCTGGGCCTTGCCGAGAAGCTCGGGCTGAAGATGCCGCAGGGGCAGCTCAACTGGCTGTCCAGCACCGACATCGCCGGGCTGCTGACGCTGGCCGGCTGGCAACCGGTGAAACGGGAGTGGCGCCAGCTCGTGCCGCGCCGCCTGCTCGGACTCGGCACGCTGATCAACCGCAGCATCGCCCCGCTGCCCGGCGTCCGGAAGCTGTGCCTGCGCAACTACGTGGTGGCCCGCCCCGCCCCGCGGGCGCCGGAAAAGCAGCCGTCCTGCACGGTGCTGGTCCCCTGCCGGAACGAGCGCGGCAACATCGAGAACGCCATCCGCCGCCTGCCGCGCTTCTGCCCGGACCTGGAGGTCATCTACGTCGAGGGGAACAGCAAGGACAACACCTACGAGGAATGCCTGCGCGTCCAGGCCGCCTACCCGGACTGGGACATCAAGGTCATGAAGCAGCCCGGCAAGGGCAAGGGCGACGCGGTGCGCGCCGGCTTCAACGCGGCGCGGGGCGACATCCTCATCATCCTCGACGCCGACCTGACCGTCCCGCCGGAGAGCCTGCCGAAATTCTACCGCGCCATCGCGTCCGGCCAGGGCGAGTTCATCAACGGCACCCGTCTGGTCTACCCGATGGACGATCAGGCCATGCGTTTCCTGAACTGGATCGCCAACCGCGCCTTCGCCCGCATCTTCTCCTTCCTGCTGAACACGCGCTTCACCGACACGCTGTGCGGCACGAAGGTTCTGTGGAAGAGCGACTACGACCAGATCGTGGCGAACCGCCATTACTTCGGCGACTTCGACCCGTTCGGCGACTTCGACCTGATCTTCGGCGCGTCCAAGCTGAACCTGGAGATCGTCGAGGTGCCGATCCGCTACGCCGACCGCAGCTACGGCGAGACGCAGATCAGCCGCTTCACCCACGGCTGGCTGCTGCTGCGCATGGTGCTGTTCGCCTGGAAGAAGCTGAAGGCGTTCTGACCGCCGCCATCGGCTGGAATCGAAAAGCCCCGGACCGTTCACGCGGTTCGGGGCTTTTTCATGTTGAGTGTCCCGTGCGGGGCCGCGGTTACAGCCGCCAAAGATCCACGCCATCCGGCACGCTGCCGCGGTCGAGCAGGCCCTTCACGTCCATGACGAAGCCCCGGCGGTCCTTCAGCAGGCCGGTCACCAGTTCCCAGCCCTCAGTCCGGTAGGCGGCGTGGGGAACGGCCAGCACCACCACGTCGGCGGGCGGCAGGGCGTCCCACGCGGTCAGGGTCAGGCCGTACTCGTGGGCCACCTCCTCCGCCGAAGCCAACGGGTCGTGCAACGCGACCTCCACCCCGAAGCTTGCCAGCTCCGCCACGATGTCCACGACACGGGTGTTGCGGATGTCGGGCACGTCCTCCTTGAACGTCAGGCCCAGCACGGTGGCGCGCAGCGGCCCGGCCTGCCCGGCGCGGCCACGGAGAAGCCGCTTCACCGTCTCCTGCGCCACATACTGGCCCATGGTGTCGTTGATGCGCCGGCCCGCCAGGATGACCTCCGGGTTGTGGCCGAGCTGCTCCGCCCGGTGGGTCAGGTAATAGGGATCGACGCCGATGCAGTGGCCGCCGACGAGGCCCGGCTGGAATTTCAGGAAGTTCCACTTGGTGCCGGCGGCGGCCAGCACGTCGCGGGTGTCGATGCCCATGCGGTGGAAGATCACCGCCAGTTCGTTCATGAGCGCGATGTTGACGTCGCGCTGGGTGTTCTCGATGACCTTGGCGGCCTCCGCCACGGCGATGGAGGCGGCCTCGTGCACGCCGGCCTTCACCACGCTGCCGTAGACCGCCGCGACGAGCGCCCGCGTCGCCGGGTCGGAGCCGGAAACCACCTTGGTGATCGTCTCGAACCGGTGCTCCTTATCGCCGGGGTTGATGCGCTCCGGCGAGTAGCCGACGGTGAAGTCCTGCCCGTAGGTCAGGCCCGATTCGGCCTCCAGCACCGGCACACAGTCCATCTCCGTGGCGCCGGGATAGACGGTGGACTCGTAGACCACCACGTCGCCGCGCTTCAGATGCCGCCCGACGGTGCGGCTGGCGGCCAGCAGCGGGCGCAGATCCGGACGCCGGGCGTCGTCGATGGGAGTCGGCACCGTGACGATGTGGAAGTCGGCCTGCGCCAGATCCGCCGGATCGTCGGTCAGGTGCAGTTTCGCCGCCGCCAGATCCGGGTCCGCAACCTCGCCCGTGTGGTCGTGCCCCTCCCGCAACGCCCTGATGCGCCGCGCGTCGATATCGAAGGCGACGACGGGGACGTCCATCCGCCCAAACGCAACGGCCACGGGCAGACCGACGTAACCGAGGCCGATCACCGAGATGCGGCGGGAATGGGTCATGGCGTGAAAAAAGCTCCTCGAGACCGGGCGAAACGGACGCAGAGCGTCTTATACACCTTCCATCGCCGCCGAGGAGGGGAAGAAGTGCCCCGCAGGGTCGGTAGGGAGGCCGTTCACCGGCGATGGGAATGCGGCTTGACCAACGCCGTGCTCGCGGAACAGTGTCTGGCGTGAGCGGATGCGGCACCAACGCGGAAACGCCGTCGCCCGGGACTGCAAACGGAACTGACGGCGCGATGCCCAGAACCCACCATTTCTACACGTACTTTGACCGCAACTATCTACCCCGCGGCTTGATTTTGCGCAATTCCCTGCGGGCGAGCGGCGTGGCGTTCCGTCTACATATCCTGTGCCTCGATCCGGCCACCGCTTGCCATTTCGCCGCCGAAGCCTCCGGCGATACCATTCCCGTCCCCTTGGCCGAGTTGGAGGCCGCGGACCCAGCGTTGGCTGCCGTCAAATCCCAGCGCAGTACCGCTTCCTACTACTTCACCCTGACGGGGGCGTTCGGGCGTTTTCTGTTCGACCGCAATCCGGCGATCGGCCAACTGACCTATCTCGACGCCGACATCCAGTTCTTCGGCTCCCCCGAAATGGTCTTCGAGGAAATCGGAAACGCTCCAGTCGCCATCGTCCCGCACCGCTTTTCCGACCGCAACGCGGCCAAGCGGCGGTACGGGCTGTTCAACGTGGGCTGGATCACATGGCGGCGGCATCCCGTCGGGTTCGCCTGTCTGGACGACTACCGGGCGCAGTGTCTGGAATGGTGTCACGACTACATGGACGGCGACCGCTTTGCCGACCAGCGCTATCTGGACGTCTGGCCTTCAGTCTATCCCGGACTTCACGTCATCGCGCACAAGGGAGCCAACCTCGCGCCCTGGAACCTCGACAGCCAGCCATTGGAACTGCGGGACGGGCGGATTCTGGCCGATGGCCAGCCACTCGTGTTTTATCACTTCCACCGGCTGCGGCAGACCGGCGCCGCGGCGTTCGAGCGGAATTTGGGAGACTATCTCGTCAATCCCGCAGAGGTGCCCGGAAGCGCTGTTGTCGAAGCGATCTACCGTCCTTACGAGGAGCAGCTGACCCGCCTTTCTCCACTCGCCACCTTCGCGACCGTCCGCAGCGTGCCATCATGTGCGGAGCCGGCTCTGCCGGCATGGGAATACCGGCCGCACGGCTGGCAGCCGGAAGCCGACGCACCGGGTTGGAACGTCCCCGCGGCCATGGACGCACTGGCCGACCGTCTGGCAATCGTGCAGCGGCGCCAGGGAACCACGCTGCCGGTGGCCGGCGATGCGCGAACAACCGCCGAGACGATGGTTCTCGGCTACGCGGCGGCCCGGGCCGCCACTCCGGAGGAGCCGCTGACCGTGCTTGACTGGCATGGCGGGCTTGGCATCCATCAGGAGGCGCTCGACCTCCTCCTTCCCAGGATACGCTTCGAGCATCACTGCCGGGCGACGCCTGCACTCGCCGAACGGGGGCGCAGCCTCGTTCCCCAAGCGGCCTTCCACGACAGCGACGCCGCCGCCTTCGCCCGCCGCTACGATCTCGTGATCGCGCGCGGGAGCCTGCACCAGAGTGAGCACTGGCGGGAGGATCTGCGCCGGTTGGCGGCCGCGGCCGGAAAGCTGCTGGTCGTCCTTCGACTTCCCGTCGTCTCGTCCGTTCCCTCTTTCGTACTGCTGCATCGTGTCGCCGCCGCTGATTACACCACGTCATGGCAGGGCTGGGCGGTCAATCTGGTGGAGTTTCTCAAGGCCGCGGCGGATGAGGGGCTGGAGTTCGACCGTCAGATGCCGGTCGAGGAGATGCCCTGCGTCCAAGGGGCGCCGGAACAGCCGGAACTGCGGGGCTTCCTGTTCCGCCGGGGAGCGGTCTGATGGCATAGGGCTGCGGCTTCGTGTATCGTCCCGCCACGGTGCCGGAGGAGTCGTGCGCCGATATGGAACGCAGAGGCTGGGGGCAGACTTGGATATTCCGGACAGCGCGCTCGATTCCTTCAAGAAAGCCGTCTGGCGCGTCATCGAAGGCAATCCGGAGGCCCTGGCTCCCCATCTGCTGAGCCACGCCAACGCTCTGAAGCGGATCAAGGCCCGTGACTTGGAATGCCGGACGGTCATCGACGTCGGTGCTTCCGACGGCTGCTGGTCCCTGATGGCCCGCCAGGTCTGGCCGGAGGCCCGTTTCCACCTTATCGAAGCCTTCGATCACTGGAAGCCCGATCTTGAACGCTTGCGGGATGGTGAGCCGTCCTTTTCCTTCTCGTTGGCTGCGGCGGGAGTGGAGGACGGAGAGACGGTCTTCACCAACTCTCCGGACGCGCCGTTCGGTGGAACCATCCGCCCCGAAGCGGACGATCCGCAGTGGATCGTCCCCCAGGTGTCCATCGACCGCGAGGTCGGACGTCTCGGGCTGGAGGGTCCGTTCGCCATCAAGCTCGACACCCACGGCGCCGAGCGGGAAATCCTTGCCGGAGCAGCCGAAACCCTGAAGCAGGCCTCGCTGCTCGTCATCGAGATGTACAATTTTGGCGATCCGACGCGGCGCTTCCCGCAGATGTGCCAGCATGTGGAGGCATTGGGCTTCCACTGCATTGACATGGCGGAGCCGCTGTTCCGTGACCATGACCGTGCGTTCTGGCAGGTGGATTTCTTCTTCGTCCCGCAGGATCGCCCGGAAGCCCGCCACACTCGCTGGTGAACACCCAAGGCAGCCGCCGGCATGACCCTCTCGATCAATGCCCCCCTTCGAGCCGATCACCGATCCGAGAAGACCGATTTCCGGGGGCGTCATGGATAATGATTTTCGGCAGTCCATCCTGATTCGTGTCGATTTCGCGCAGCCATCAGCGACATCATGATAAGGCATCCCACCATCGCCCATTTTGGTATATCCGATGGCGAAATCCTGGCGCTGATGGAAAAGTGCAACTGCCACGGTGTTCTGGCCGTGGACGAGACGGGGCACGTTATCCGCTCCCTGTGCGAAGGCCGCAAGCAGGGAACCGCCGCCGGCATATCGCTGATCCCGGGCAGGTCGGAAACCTCCATTCTGGTGACCAACGGCGACCTCCTGACCAACATCTCCTATGACAGAGATGCGGCGGTTCCACGGGATCGAAGGCAACAGCATGACCGTGGCGCTCGCCCAGGAGCAGGTCGTGGTTCTCTACGGCATCGTCGAACTGAAGGCATCCCGCATCGTTGGCATCCGGGGAAAGCCGGTCTTCACACATTTCATCAACGTCGGGGTCTATGCTCTGTCCCCGGAATGCCTCGAACTCATCCGGTCGGAAAAGGTCATGGGCTTGGCGAACCTGATCAACGCAGCCATCCGGCAGAATCTGCGATCGGTGGGTTCCACCACTTCCTGTTCGTCATCAAACCGGGCTCCTGAGCATCGGTCCGCCCCACATCCTTCTCAGGAACCGGGAATTCGCCATGCCACGCCGCTTTCTTGTGGTCACGCCCTGTCTGAACGCCGGCCGCTTCATCGATGAAACTATCCTGAGCGTGCTCGGCCAAGCCGGGGACTTCGAAATCCATTACCATGTCCAGGATGGGAGATCGCAGGACGGAACCGTGCTGCGACTCGCGGCCTGGTCCGAACGAACGCAGGGCCGCGGCCTGCCGCCGCTGTGCCGCGGCCTGCGCTTCTCTTTCAATTCCGCCCACGATACCGGTCTTTACGACGCCGTCGCCCGCGGCTTCTCGGCCTTGCCGGTCCGGGATGGGGATGTGCTGACCTGGCTGAACGCCAGCGACCGGCTTCTTCCCGGAGCCTTTCAGACGGTCGCCGATCTTCTCGACCGCTTTCCCGAAACCCAATGGATCGGCGGCCGCGTCGCCCGCCTGAACGAGCGCGGCAACCTCGTCTTCATCGAAGACGTCTTCGCCTATCCCACGAAGACCCTGATCGCCGGGCTCCACGACAACCGGCATCTGCCCTTCGTGCAACAAGAAGGCTGTTTCTGGACAGGGCGTCTGTGGCGTCTGGCCGGGGGCATGGACTGCCGGTTCCAAAGGGCGGGTGATTTCGATCTCTGGCGGCGGTTCGCCATGCACGCGCCGCTGACCGTGGTCAACAGCGTCCTTGCGACTTTCCGCCAGCACACGGGACAGCTCGGTTCCGACATCGCGTCCTACCATGCCGAAATCGACCGTTCCCTGACCAAGGAGGCGACCGCCCTGCGCGCCACAGTGTGGGACGAATACCGCAGCCTGTCATCGCCGAAGGATCTCGGCGGCCTTGCCCGCTGTGGCTACGTGGGGCCGGTGCTGCAGTATGTGGAGACCAAGCACGAATGGGTATGCCTATCGCGCTTTCCCTTTGCCCTGCGGTGACATGCTCGTTGCCCGCCAGAATGCGAAACCTTGCCTTCCGATTGACGCTCCCTGACGGACTATTTAAGGTTAGAAATTTAACGTTTGGTATTTCCAGTAGAATTGATAATACACAGGTCGTCTCCTTTTCCGCAATCAAACAAGAAGAAAATGCTATCGTTCTATTCTTTCACTCGGCGAGCGCTGTTCCCGTCGAGCTGGCAGTCTAATGCAACCTTCGGCGTTCTTGTTGACTTGCTCCGAATGCCGGCAGAGTTCTCTGCGCAGAGGAAAACTCTCCGCACCAGTTTCAATAAATTCATCTATAATCTGACCGAAGACCTTGCCTTTGTCAGCTCTAGGTCCTGTTCTCAAACCCTGAGCCATAGTCGGATAGCCCCGATGTGGACCATGGCGAGGTAGTTGGCGGCGAGTTTCTCGTATCGGGTGGCGATGCGACGGAACTGTTTGAGGCGGTTGATCAGGCGCTCGATGGCGTTGCGGGAGCGATAGGCGGCCCAATCCACCAGAGCACAGGGCTTCTGGCTGGAGGGCTGTGGGATCACCGCCCCGATCCCGCGCCGACGCAGGTAGCGGCGGATGGCTTGGCTGGAGTAGGCGCGGTCAGCGACCACGCGCTCGGGTCTTTCCCGCGGTCGTCCACCTGCCACTCGGCGCACTGCGACCGCCTCCATCAGCACCGTCAACGCGCTCTGGTCGGCGGCTTGACCGGGGCTCAGCACGAAAGCGAGCGGTTGGCCGTGGCGGTCGGCGCGCAGGTGGATCTTGGTTGAGAAGCCGCCGCGCGAGCGGCCAAGCGCTTGGTTCAACTGCCCCCTTTTGCGCCGGCGGCGTGCTGGTGGGCGCGGACCACTGTGCTGTCGACTTGGTGCAGGCTCCAGTCCAACTTGCCGGCCTCATCCGCCTCGGCCTGAACCAGTTCCAACACGCGCTCCCATACCCCGGCCTTGCGCCAGCGGTAGAAGCGGTTGGCCGCCGTCTGCCAGGGACCGTACTCGGCCGGAAGATCGCGCCAGGGCGAGCCGGTGCGGTTCACCCACAGGATCGCCCGCACGGTGCGCTCCAGGTCCCGCGCCGGCCGGCCCGTCCACGGGCGTTCCGGCGGAAGCAACTCCAGCAAATGCTGAAGCTGCTCATCGCTCAGTTCAGATCGGGTCACGTCCCTGAACGTGGTGTAGGAGCTGTGGGGAGCCGGCCCGCCGAAGCGCCCCCAGAGCTGGCGTAGGCGGGCCGGTTTTCCACAGCGGGGCGGTCATCGTGGGTCTTCGGTAGAGTCTGGTCACCACACCTCAACCCGACCGAAGGGTGACCACGATGACCGACGAGATGATGGCGCTTCGCGCGCTGCTGGAGAAGAGCCCTGACGCTGACGTCTTGCGCGAGATGATCGGCTTCGCAGCCGAGCGGCTGATGGAACTGGAGGTGCAAGGCCTGACCGGCGCCGCCCACGGTGAGCGCTCCGCCGAGCGGCTGGTTCAGCGCAACGGCTACCGCGAGCGTGATTGGGAGACCCGAGCCGGCACCGTCGAGCTGCGCATCCCCAAGCTGCGCAAGGGCAGCTACTTCCCCGGCTTCCTGGAGCCGCGCCGCATGGCCGAGAAGGCGCTGACCGCCGTGATCCAGGAAGCCTACGTCCACGGCATCTCGACGCGCTCGGTGGATGATCTGGTGAAGGCGCTCGGCATGAGCGGCATCTCCAAGAGCCAGGTCAGCCGGCTGTGCGAGGAGATCGACGAGCGGGTGAAGACCTTCCTGGAGCGTCCCATCGAAGGCGATTGGCCGTACCTGTGGATCGACGCCACCTACGTGAAGGTTCGCCAGAACGGGCGCATCGTCTCGGTGGCGGTCACCATCGCGGTGGCCGTGAACACCGACGGCCGGCGCGAGGTGCTGGGCATGGACATCGGCGCCTCGGAAGCCGAGACCTTCTGGATCGAGTTCCTGCGCAAGCTCAAGCGCCGCGGCTTGGCCGGGGTGAAGCTGGTGATCTCCGACGCCCACGAAAGCATCAAGGCCGCCGTGTCCAAGGTGTTCCGCGCCACGTGGCAGCGCTGTCGGGTGCACTTCATGCGCAACGCCCTGGCGCATGCCGGGCGGAGCGGCCGGCGCGTGGTGTCGGCCTTCATCGCCACCGCGTTCGCCCAGGATGACGCCGGCGCCGCCAAGGCGCAGTGGCGCCAGGTGGCCGATCAGGTCCGCCCCAAGCTGCCCAAGTTGGCCACCCTGCTCGACGAGGCCGAGGAGGACGTGCTGGCCTTCATGACCTTTCCCAAGGAGCACCGCGCCAAGATCCACAGCACGAACCCGCTGGAGCGGCTGAACGGCGAGATCAAGCGGCGCACCGAGGTGGTGGGCATCTTCCCCAACGAGGCGGCGATCACCCGGCTCATCGGCGCCATCCTGCTCGAACAGAACGACGAATGGGCGGTGCAGCGGGCACGCTACATGACCCTGGAAACCATCGCCCCCTTGCGCGATGATCTCGCCCTCACGTTGCCCGCTGCGACCGCGTGACTGTCCCGGCCAGACACGCCGGAGACCAGATGAGCGCCCCGGCTCCTACACCACGCCTCGGGACACGACCTCAGATCGTGCCATCCCCCTTCAACAGGGCACAGCCAAACCCTCACAGCCTTTGAGAACAGAACCTAGAGCTGATGGTCAAACCTGCCCCGCACAGCAGGCTTGACGCGTGCCGGGGAAGACCCGGTAAGTTGAGGCCAGCCGGTCGCGACAACCATGTGCATCACGGGAGCAGATCCTTGTCCACCCCAACGGAACCCAATTCAGCGGGTGCCATCGATGTCGCCGCGTGGCGGGAACGCATCCGGTCGGACACGCTCTCAAACTATCATTTTGTCATGGGGCGTTCTTTCCGCAGGCTCGGCGACACGGAACAAGCGATTCAGGCGTTTTGGAGAGCGATCGACGCAAATCCCGAGCATGCCCTTGCGTACGGTCTGCTCGCCGATTGCCTGCGCGCCGCCCGGCGGCCCGAAGCGGACGACATCCACCGCACCGCCCTGTCGCTGGAACCGCGCTATGCTGCGGCGGCGGCAGCCATAGACCTGGCCGACCAAGCAAGCCACCTTCAGCATCAGGATCCGGGCGGCGCTCTTGCCCTGCTGGAGCGCGCCTACGCCCTCGATTCGGCCCGGGACGCCCGTTCCATGGTTGCCGACGTGCTGCTGCAAATAGCGGACCTATTGACCCAGTCCGATTCCACGACCGCCCTTCTTGCACTGGAGAAGGGCGCGCTCATGTTCCCGGACAATCCAGGAATCCTGGCCCAGTTGGGCCGCGCCTACGACGTTGCGGAACGCTGGGATGAGGCGATCCACTGCTTCGAGGCCAGCCTCAAGATCGAGCCTGGCCAGATGTCCCTGCTGTTCCGCTTGGCCACAACCCTGAACGAAGCGTGCCGTTTCGAAGAGACGATCACGATAGACCGGCACGCTCCCACTCTGCCACCGTCGGAGATCGCCTCCCTGCACCTTTACCAAGCTATGGCCCTGATCGGGCTGAACCGGGGCGGCGAAGCCGTCCGGCTGCTGCAGAGCAGTCCTTCCCAGAGCACTTCAGCCCTGGCGACCCTGGGCCTCGCGCATCTGGCCGCCGGAGAGATTGACCAAGCTGAAGGCACGCTAACGCGCGCGATGAAAATCGAAGCGCAGCACCCGGCCGTTCTTGGCTGGCTCGGCCTGACACAGCAGAGGAAAGGGCATTTCGAACAGGCGCTCGACCTGCACAACCGCGCGATCAAGGCCGCTCCATCCCTGATCATGTCCCGCTTTGACCGTGCCCTGACGCTGGAAGCGATGAACCGACGCACGGAGGCACTGGAGGAACACCGGCATGTCCTGTCCCATGTCAGGCGCGGCCTGGAGTATTATATAAGAACCCGCCCCTGGGCCGCTGCCGGAACCTTGAGAACCTACCAGAATTTGGGGCTTGCCCTCATGCGCTGACGGGCATCCAGCAAGCGCGCCCTCATGACGCTTGCGGCGGCATTGCAATGCGGCGGACGGAGTATTCGAAGGAATCCTCCCACATGAACATAGTGTTCACACGATCCGCGCACAGAAGAAGTAATGACTTGAGCGCCTTCTCGCGTTCCGTGACGGGATCGCAGCACATATGAAGCAAAACGTTGGACCCGATACCGGCAATGTCCCAGGGCGTGTACTCGACAATGGAAAGGAAATCGCCGTCCAGATCGACCGACCAGCGATGATTCGACACACCAGCCATTTGAAGGAAAAAATCCTTCGCCGGGCTAGGCGTTTCGATATAGCCGCGCCTGGCGATACGAATGAGTTCGGCGCAGGCTTTCTCCGGATCAGTCGCATGTTCAAGAACGTGTGAACAATAAACGAAGTCGAACTCCTTATCGGCGAAGCCGGTGTTTTCCAGCGGCACCTCGAAGACGGGCTTGTCTTCGATCCAGCGGAACGGCACCCCGGCCCGGCCATAGCCGTCGTCGGTGGTGGCGATGTCGGCCAGATGAGTCGCCAAAGGAAAGGGCATGTGCCCGCTGCCGATGTCGAGCACGCGGTCACCGGGGCGGATGGGGAAGTCGAACAGACGCTGCTGGTAGAGTTCGTACCGGGTCCGGTTCTCCAACTCCATGAAAATCGGATAGACGCGCGCCAGGAATTCGATGGAACGGCTAGGGTGTTGTTCGACGAGCGCGGCGACGATGTCGAGCGCTCCGATATGATTTCCCGCAGCCCAACAGCGGTCAATTTGCTCGAAATGCTGCCCCAAGGTGGCGACCACCAGCGGACCGGGCTTTCTGCGGCATCGGGACGTGATGTTCATGGGTATAGGCTCTCTCAAGAGGCGGCGGGCGGACCGTCATCGCGTCGGGGGAACGCAGGCGCCACTCTGCGCGGCAATTTCGGGCGTGACAAGCGCTGCCATTCGGCATGAAGATGATATGGTCGGATCGGCCTTCCGCATCGACGGCAACAGGGAGTCCGATGCGTGTACCAGTTCCACGGATACCGATGAACACCCTCGACGCCATGCTGCCCACCGATACTGGCAAGTTCTCCTGTTGGGCCGGTCGCCGTGTGCTGATCACCGGCGGGCTCGGCTTCATCGGCTCCAATCTCGCGCTGCGACTGGCCGGCCTTGGGGCCGATGTGGTGGTGGTCGACAGCTTGGTCCCGGAATATGGCGGCAATCCGTTCAACCTGGAAGGAGATGGTCTGGACGGTGCCGCGCCACCGGTCCGCATCAATGTCTCGGACATCCGCGACCCGCACAGCCTGCGCTGGTTGATGCACGACCGCGAGTTGATCTTCAATCTGGCGGGGCAGACATCGCACCTTGACTCGATGAACGACCCGTTCACCGACCTCGCCATCAACGGCACCGCACAGTTGTCCATCCTTGAGATTTGCCGCCAGCACAATCCCGGCGCACGCATTGTCTTCGCCAGCACGCGCCAAATCTATGGCCGCCCGCGCTACCTGCCGGTGGACGAGGCGCATCCGCTGGACCCTGTGGACGTCAATGGGATCAACAAGATCGCCGGGGAGTCCTATCATATGCTCTACACGCGGGTGTATGGTCTTCAAACCACGGCTCTGCGGCTGACCAACACCTATGGGCCGCGGATGCGCATCAAGGACGCCCGCCAGACCTTCCTCGGCGTCTGGGTGCGCGCCGTGATCGAGGGTCAACCGTTCGAGGTCTGGGGCGGGGGGCAATTGCGCGACTACACCTACGTCGACGACGCAGTCGATGCGCTTATGCGTCTCGCCATGGCCGAGGATGCGGTCGGACGCGCCTTCAATCTGGGAGGCGACGGCGTTTACAGCTTGGCGGACACGGCTGCCCTTCTGGCTTCAGTATCGGGCGGGCGCTACTTGGTTCACGAGTTCCCGGCGGAACGCAAACGGATCGACATCGGCGATTATTACGCCGACGACCGGGCCTTTCGCACCGTGACCGGCTGGGTACCCCGCGTGCCTTTGGAAGACGGACTGCGACGCACTGTCGCGTACTACCGCCGACATGTCCGGCATTATCTGTGACGGTTAGAAGGGCCTGTTTCATTCCATGGACGACAGCGTTCCGCAAACCGATCCCGTCGCCTCGTATCGTGCCCACCGCCACGGGATAGACGCCGCGTTGCGCCGGGCGCTGGATAGCGGTTGGTACATCCTGGGCCAGGAGGTGACAGCTTTTGAAGCGGAGTTCGCTCCTGTCGCCGGCACCGCCTGTGCCGTCGGCGTGGCCAACGGCACCGACGCCATCGTGCTAGCCCTGGAAGCGCTGGGCATCGGACGCGGCGATGCAGTGGTGACCGTATCGCACACGGCAGTCGCCACCGTCGCGGCAATCGAAATGGCCGGGGCGACGCCTGTGCTGGCCGATGTCGATGCAATGCATGGCCTCGATCCGGAGTCCCTGGAAGCGGTGCTGCGCGCCGACCCTACCGGCGGCCGGATCAAAGCGGTCATCCCCGTCCATCTCTACGGCCAGCCGGTCGATCTCGACGCCATCCTGGAGATTGCTGGACGCCATGGCATCGCGGTGATCGAGGACGCCTCGCAGGCGCATGGCGCCCTGTGGCGGGACCAGCCGGTGGGCGGCTTCGGAAACGCCGCCGCCTTCAGCCTCTACCCGACCAAGAATCTCGGTGCGCTCGGCGATGCCGGGGTGCTGACAACCAGCGACGCGGCCCTAGTCGAGCGGGTCCGGGAACTGCGCCAGTACGGATGGCGCGACCGCTTCGTCAGTGCCTTGGCCGGACGCAACAGCCGGCTCGACGAAGTGCAGGCGGCGGTGCTGAGGGCCAAACTGCCCTATCTGGCAACCGAAAACACGCGTCGGCAGCAGATCGCCGCGCTGTACGACGACCGGCTTGCCGGGCTGCCGCTGACCCTGCCGCGCCGACGCGCCGGCGCCGTCCACGTATTCCACCAATATGTCGTCGAATTCGAAGAGCGCGACGCCCTGCGCATGGCGCTGACGGCGCGCGGGATTGCCACGGGCATCCATTATCCCGTACCGATCCATCGTCAGCCGGCCTATGCGGGGCGCGTGCCTCTGGCTCCCGGCGGGCTGCCCCGGACCGAAAGCTTGGCCGGACGCATCCTCAGCCTTCCCATGTATCCGCAGATGACCGACCGGCAGGTCGCGCGCGTGGCCGAAGCGGTGGCGGGCGCGTTTCGTGCCGGGTAACCGGCGGCCGGCCCGCAACTCGGCCTGCTCAAAAGCTCTATCAGGCCGCGGAAAAAGGCTGTGCGTAGCCGGCCGGTCGTGATTCTCTGGGGTCGTGGAGAATGCAGCCAGCGAGGGGGGCGATGCGGGGCTCGGACGAACGCAGCGAGGGTCTGTTCAGCTACGTGAGCTGCGAGGCGCGGGTTCCGGCCGATCACCCGCTGCGGCCGATCCGGGCCATCGTGGATGAAGCGCTGGAGGTGATGTCGCCGGCGTTCGAAGGCCTGTACTCGAAGATCGGGCGCCCCTCGATCCCGCCGGAGAAGCTGTTGCGGGCGCTGCTGCTCCAGGCCTTCTACTCGGTGCGCTCGGAACGCCAACTGATGGAACAACTCGACTACAACCTGCTGTTCCGCTGGTTCGTCGGCTTGTCGATGGACGCCCCGGTGTGGGACGTGACCGTGTTCACCAAGAACCGTGAGCGCCTGCTGGCCGGCGATGTGGCGGGCAAGTTCCTGGCCACCGTGCTGGGTCAACCCCGGGTCAAGGCGCTGCTGTCTGACGAGCACTTCTCGGTGGATGGGACGCTGATCGAAGCGTGGGCCTCGGTGAAGAGCTTCCGGCCCAAGGACGGCAGCGGTGAGCCGCCGGGGCCGGGACGCAACGGCGACCGCGACTTCCATGGTGAGAAGCGGTCCAACGAGACCCATGCCTCGACCAGCGATCCCGAGGCGCGGCTGTACCGCAAGGGCAACGGGCAGCCGGCGAAGCTGGCCTTCATGGGCCACGCCCTGATGGAGAACCGGAACGCCCTGGTGGTGAATGTCCGGCTGACGGCAGCCACCGGCTTGGCCGAACGCGAGGCGGCGGTGTCCATGGTCGAGGCGATCCCCGGCCGCCACCACATCACGGTGGGCGCCGACAAGGCTTACGACACCAAGGATTTCGTGGCGAACATGCGTGAGTTGGGTGCCGCTGCGCACATCGCGCAGAACACGAGCAACCGCCGCTCGGCGATCGATGGCCGGACCACCCGCCACCCTGGCTATGCTGTGTCCTTGCGCATCCGCAAACGGATCGAGGAGGTGTTCGGCTGGATCAAGGGAGCCGGTTTGCGCAAAACGCGTCATCGCGGCATGGCCCGCGTCGGTTGGATGTTCACCCTGACCGCCACCGCTTACAACCTGATCCGCCTGCCCAAGCTGCTGGCTGCGGCATAATCACGCCCGCAATCCGCCTGAACGGGGGTTCCGGGGGCCTCAGAGCGAGGAAAAACGCTCCGTCCCGACCAAATCGCCCGCTGAAACCCGCATTTTCAGCCTCAGCGGAGGCAAAAGGCCGGAATATGTTCGTTTTTCCGCACCCTGCTATAGCCGATCGCCAGTAGAGGCGTTAGCGATTGCAATAGCCTGCAATGTAGGCGAACAGGTGCCTTCGCCCGGCTTGGCTGCGTGCTTGCCGTGGAAGGCTGAGAGCCTGAGGCGGTACAGCCATGCCTGATCCGCCTGCTGGAGGACGGCGCGCTACGCCGACGCTTGGCGCAGACTGCGCCCCGTCTTGCCGCGCATCTTGTAAGCTGCAAATCAGCAGATGTTTAATTAAGTTCGGACCATATTCTGTCCATCGCCGCCCGACACGGACAGAAACTGAAAGGACACCCTCAATGCCCCAGCAGACCGGATCGTTTCCGATACCAACACGACCGGCGGATGGCGAATTGCGGCTTGTCCAGGTGGAAAGCTTCTATCCCCGTTACATCGAGGCGTTCTACGAAGCCCACCCGGCATTGCGGGCGGCGCCGTTCGACAATCAGATCGAAGCGCTTGTCCTGGACGGGTTCAGCGCGCTCCACAACATTGCGCCCTATCTCAGCACGGTGGGGTACGAGGCCCACCTGATCATCGGAAACGCCTGGCCCGCGCAGAGAGCCTGGCTGCGGGAAAACGGCTTTCCGGCACCGTCGCCCGACCGCATGCTTCACGAGGTGGTGCGCCGCCAAGTGGACGCACTGGCCCCGGACATTCTCTATTGCAGCGACGCGGCCACCTTCGACAGCGCCTTCATCCGCAGCCTGCGCCGACGCCCCCGGCTCGTGGTCGGCTGGCATGCCGCGAAAATTCCGGTAGGCACCGACTGGTCTGAGTTCGACCTCATCCTGTCGGGACTCGCCGGCGTGCGCGATGCCGCAAAGCGGTTGGGAGTCCGGGCCGCCGAGCCTTACATGCCCGGCTTTCCCGAATGGATCGCCAGCACTGTCGCCGACGTGCCCGAAACGTGCGACCTCGTCTTCCCCGGCTCCTACACCCGCGCCTATCACGCCCCGCGCAACCTGCTGGTCAACCGCATCGCCGAGGCGGCGGAGGAACGTGGTTTCTCCTGCGCTCTGCATCTGGGTGGCGATCTCGACGACCTGCCGCCGTCGGCCCGCCGCCGGTTGCAGCCCCAGGTCTTCGGACTGGCCATGCAGCGGGTGCTGAAAAGCGGGCGCATCGTGTTCGACGCCCGCGGCGACTATAGTAGCCTCACTGGCGACGGGCGCGTCATGAACTTGGCCGGGAACGAAACCTCCAACATGCGCCTGTTCGAGGCGACCGGGGGCGGAGCCTTCCTGCTGACGGAGCATCACGACAATCTAGCATCTTTCTTCCAGCCTGGCAGGGACATCGAAACCTTCACAGACGTGAACGACCTGATCGAGAAGATTGAACATTATCTGGCCAATCCCGAGGCCCGCCGCGCCATCGCCCGGAACGGTCAACGGCGCTGTCTGGAAGAGCATGGGATGGCCCAGCGTATCCACGAGTTCGACGCGATCCTGCGCCGCCATCTCTCCTCCCGGTCGCCAGCGCGGAAGCCGGCGGTTCCGGAGCCCCTGGCGGCCCAGTCTGCCCAGACGGCGGCGGCCCCGCCTTCCGCTCCGGTACTGGAGCATCGCGGTTACAGCGTGATTGACCGGGCGCAAGCCCAAACCCTGTCCGCCCGACCAGATGAGGCATGGAGCCGGCCCGAGGTCTGCAACGCCCAGGAACAGGCTTTCCGCGACCTGCTGGCCGGCATGCGCGCCGGCGCGGCGCGCAGCGATCTGACCGTCGCGGCCCAGGCAGTGGAGGCTGCCGGCTTGTGGTCTCCGACACTCCTCGAGGTGGGGTGCGGCAGCGGGTATTACGCCGAGGTGTTCGATCATCTCTTGCCCGGGCGCGTGCGCTACGCCGGCATTGATCGGAGCACGCCGATGATCGCACTGGCCTGCCAGCATCGCCCCGGCCGATCTTTCGCCGTGGCCAACGCCACCCGGCTGCCCTATGGGAACGGCAGCATGGACATCGTGTTCAATGGCGTCTCCCTGATGCACACCATGGACTACGAGGCGGCCATCGCCGAGGCGCGTCGTGTCGCCCGCCGTTTCGTGGTGTTCCACACGGTTCCCGTGCTGGCCCGACGCCCCACGACCTGGCTGCGCAAGTCCGGCTACGGCGCCCCGATGGCCGAGGTGATCCTCAACGAGGGCGAACTGCGCGCGCTGCTCGTCCGCCATGGGCTATTGATCCGGCGCATCTGGCGGAGCATCCCCTATGACCTTGCCGATGTCCTAGACGAACCGACGCCGACCAAGACCTATCTGTGCGAAGTGGTCGAGCCAGTGAACCCCGCCCGCCCGCTCCTGCTCAACATCGGCTGCGGGGAGCGTTTTCACGACGACTGGGTCAATATGGACGTGATGCCCTACAGCTACGCGGTGCTGGCTCACGACGCAGCCGCAGGTCTTCCCTTTCTGGACGGAACGTTCGACGCGGTCTACCACTCTCACGTGCTTGAGCATCTGAGCCCGGCGGCGGTCCCTGCCTTCCTACGGGAATGCCGCCGCGTGCTGAAGCCCGGCGGCACCCTGCGAATCGCGGTGCCGGACCTGGAGGCCGCCTGCCGCGCCTATCTTGGTACATTGGCGGCCTGCGACGCGGGGGAGGAGGGCGCCGCCGCGCGGCACGATTGGATGATCGCCGAGTTGGTCGATCAGCTTGCCCGTCACACCAGCGGCGGCCGGATCGCCCACTTCCTGGAACGGTGCCCAGTCCAGGCGCTAGACTTCATCCGCCACCGCATTGGCTCGGACGCCGAAGCCCTGCTGAGCGACGGCACGGTAGAGCAGGAAGCGGAGCCGGCCGGTGCGGAAGATCCGACCGAGATCGGGCGCTTCCGGCTGAGTGGCGAGGTGCATCGCTGGATGTACGACCGCCTGTCGCTCCGCCGATGTCTTGAACAGGCCGGCTTTGTCGGCTGCCGCCCGATGGCGGCAAGCGAGTCCGCCATTCCCGGTTTTGCCCTGTACCACCTGGAGACCACGCCGTCCGGCACGGCCCACAAGCCGGATAGCCTGTTCATGGAAGCCGTTCGGGAGTGATGCCGGGGGTAGGGCGGCTGTGAAGGTGCGGCAGGATCACCGGCGCTTCTCGACGACGTGCGGCCAATGGCCGTCAAATGGCAGGACGGTATCGGAAGCGTAGAAATACAGGTTGTGGCGGGCCGGATGGACCGTCTCGAAAACCTTCACGTTGCGGAAATGCGTGAAAAGGCAGTCCACGAGTTCGCCCATGGACGTAAACTCGTGCTCATGCTGGTCCAGATGCTTGCCCGAGTCCATGGCGACGATGGTGTAGCCGCTGAGACAGCCTTTTCCATCCAGACACGACGATACGGTCTTCAGGATGCCGTCCATCTCATCCGGCGTGAAATGCTCAATGGCGGCGTCCCACACCACATTGTCGAAGGTTTCTTTCGGGATGTCCTTGCGGATGTCCGCGTTCCGGAATTCGACGTTCGGCGCGGCATTGTAGCGCCGGGCGTGCGCGATGGCGTCGGGGTCGAAATCGAGTGCCACGATGCTTCCGGCGAAGGGCGCATAGAAATTCCGCGTGTAGTAGCCATCCCCGCAGCATAGCTCAAGCACCCTCCCGCCCCGCGACAGAGCCAGGACACCATAGACGCCCCGCTCCATCCAGAAGGTGTTCCGGTCGCGGCGCAGCAGGAGATAGGCGTCGATAAAATGATCGAACCATTCCGGCGCAGGCGGGATGCTCCAGTCGTAGCGGAACTTCACGTCGTGGCAGTTGGCGGCGAAGCCACGCGACATGGCGGCCAGTTCCGCCACGGCCTCGGCGATGGGAACGCTCGGCCTGTCCAGCATTTCCTCGATGCCCCCCATGGCCTCGGCATGGACCTTGAGCAGGGTCCGGATGTCCCGGGCAAGATCCGCTGCCTTGTCCTCGCTGATGCGCTTCACGGCTTTCTCCCTTGCGGCCGGCCATTCCTCGGCCCGATGGAACCGAGCCGCCGACCGAGAGCATACGTTGGAACCGGTCTTCCCAAAACCCTTGTTCGGCCACGAGAGCATCGCTGAAGGTTGGCTCGGCTTTGCGATACCACAGCGCGGCATGCGGTGCGATTGCCGCCCCCGCCGAGATGTCGTTGGCCCACAGTTTGACGAGCGAGAACAGACCGAGCAGGGCCGGAATGGTGCGTGCGATCGCCGGTTCCGACCATTGCCGCTAGGTCTCAACCCCCAGGTGACGGCGCACCTCGGCGAAGGTCACTTCGACGGCCCAGCGCCGAACAAACCAGCGCAGCACATCGAGCGGATCGGCTTGGAGGCCAGTGCAGAGAAAGCCCTGTGGCTCGAAGCCTCCCTTGCACGTCGCGCACCAGCACCCATCGGATCGGAACCTGTTTGCCGGGATATACCACAAGGCTGTGCCAGAGCTGATCTCCAGTTGCCGTTCGCTGCGTAAGCGGAGCGTGATTGCACCGGATCAGGCGTTGACGGCGGGCTTCCAGTTCCAGGGGAGGAGATCGGCGAGGCGGCTGGCGGGATAGCCGTTCACCATGCGCTCCAGGACGTCGCGCAGGTAGGCGAACGGTTCGACAGCGTTGAGCTTGCAGGTCTCAACCAGCGAGGCGATCACCGCCCAGCGATGGCCACCACCCTCGGAGCCGGCGAAGAGGCTATTCTTCCGGCCGAGGGCTACCGGCCTGATGCAGCGCTCCACTGTGTTGGTATCCATCTCCACCCGGCCGTCGCCCAGGTAGACGCACAGCGCCTTCCAGCGACCGAGCGCATAGCGGATCGCCTCGGCCAGCTTGGAGCGGCCCGGCAGGCGGGGAAGTTCGTGCTCCAGCCACGCCTTCAGCTCCGCCACCTGGGAAGCGGCCTCGGCTTGCCAAAGTTGTCGGCGCTCATCGGCCGTGCGGCCGCGGATGCGCTCTTCGATCGCGTAGAGCCGGGCGATGCGGCGCAACGCCTCGGCGGCGATCGGCGAGCCGTTTTCGGCCAAGTCGTAGAAGCGTCGACGCGCATGGCTCCAGCACGCCGCCAGCACGACCCGGTTGCCGGCAGCCAGCCGTTCGAACCCGGCGTAACCGTCCACCTGCAGCACCCCGCGGAACTCCCGCAGGTGGGCGGCTGGGCGTTCGCCTTTGCGATCGCTGGTGTAGGCGTAAATCACCGCTGGCGGGTCCAGCCCCTGCCAGGGCCGGTCATCGCGGGCATAGGCCCACAGCCGTCCGGTCTTCACCCGGCCGGTTCCCGGCGCCAGCGTCGGCATCGGCGTGTCGTAGCTTCGCTGGCCCTGCGGGCTCGGCGAACAGCTTGGCCGAGGCGAACAGGGCCTTGCCCAGTTCCTCATGCAGCGCCTCCAGCCACCAGCACGCCTGTCCCGCCCAGCCCGCCAGAACCGAGCGATCAACGGGGAAGCCGTTGCGGGCCAGGATCTGCGCCTGGCGGTAGAAGGGCAGATGATCGCAGTAGCGGCTGGTGATGACGTGCGCCAGCATCGCCGGCGTCGCCATGCCCTTGGCGATCGGCTTCTCCGGGGCCGGCGCCTGATGCAGCGTGCCGTAGCCGCGGCAGGCGTATTTGGGCCGGCGGATGCGCAGCACCCGCACCTGGGCCGGCACGTAGTCGATCATCCGGGCCACCGTCTCGCCGGCCTCATGCAAAGCCCCGCCGCCGCAGGGGCAAACCCCGGCGCCGGACTCCAGCCCGGGCGGCTCGAGCGTGAGATCGTGATGCGGCAGATCATCGGGCAACTCGCGGCCACGGCTGGGTGGTTCCGCAGGGGCCGACGGTTCCGGTTCAGGGGCTGCGAGTTTGGCCTCGACCCGGGCGATGTCGGCCTCCAGCTCCTCCAACCCGAGATCGAGCTGATCGGGATCGAGCCGCTCGGAGCGGCGCCCGAAGACGGTGCGCTGCATCTGCCGAAGCTGCTGACGCAGAGCCTCCAACTCCGCCAGATCGGCTTTCTGGCGCTCCACGACCTCGGCCAAATCGCGCACCATCTGCTGCAGCAGGGCCGGATCAGCGGGCAGGTTGTCGAGGTCGAAGCGCATGGCCGATTGTACCGCAGATCACGGCCCCAAGCCAGCCAAGCCCGCGGTTTTCCTCACCTTTTCTCCCATTCATCCCGCTACGGCCGGCCTGGATGCCGACACGGTGTGACGCCAGTCCAGTCCCTCCAGAAGCAGGGACAGTTCCGCCGGCGTCAGCACCACCGTGCCGCCCGGCGTCCGTGTCGTTGGCCAGACAAATCGCCCCTTTTCCAGCCTTTTGGCGAACAGGCACTGGCCGTTCTGATCGGCGTAGAGAATTTTCACGCGCCCGGCACCTTTCCCTCGGAAGATGTAAAGGTGGCCGCAGAACGGGTCCTTGCCGAGGGCCTGCTGCACCAGCAGGGCCAGTCCGTCGAAGCCGCGGCGCATGTCGCAGGGCTCCAGCGCCAGGCAAATGCGCACACCGGCCGGGATCGACAGCATCATGGCCGCTCCAGCACGTTGATCACCCGGCGCAATGCTTCGGCATCGACATCCCGCCCGACCCGCAGCCGCCGTCCGCCGGCCAACTCGATCTCGATCAGGCCGGCACCGCATGGAGCTGGCGGCGTGAGGGGAAGAGCCGGCGTGGCGTCCGCCACCTCCACCGGCGCGAAGATGGGCGTCGGCTCGGCCGGAGTGAGCATCTGGCGGCGCCAGCGGAACAACAGGCTGGGATCGACCCCGCGCCGGCGGACGACCAGCGACACGCTCACGCCCGGCTCGCAGGTTTCCGCCACCAGCTGCTCTTTCTCCGCCTGCGACCAATACCGCCGGCGGGGGGCCGCCTCGACGATCTCCATCACCAAGGGAGCGCTCGCCGTCATAGGGACAGCACCAGGACTATCCCTATGACGGCGAGCGCTCACCTCCTCCGCAGCGGCAAAGCGGCGCGACCACCGCCCCAGAGCCCACCGTCCAATGCCATGGGCTTCAGCGTAGGCTTTCAGCGTCAGCCCGCTGCCCTTCCAGGCCTCGACATGACCACGCCAATAGCTCTCCAGATCCTGACCCGACATCCTCTTACCCCGCTGAACTGCGACCAGCGGAATATTTCATGAACCACGATCACGTCGGATGTGTCGTCACCCAACGCTTACTTCGCTGCCGCCATACCAGCCGATCACCCGAACGCAGCGCCACGAGGTTTCGGCATTCTCCAGGCGTTGCGCTAAGGACGGCAACCGGCTGCCCGATACCCGCGGGCGCCCTATCGTTCCTGGAGATTGTAGCGGAGCCAGTTCGAACAAGCGGGCATCCAAGCGCAAGCGCGTGATGATGGTGAGATGGGCACGCAGATCGTTGAGCAACTCAATGGCCGCGTAGCTGCTGTCAGCAACGACGATCAGCTGGCGATTGGGCAACCAGCGCCTGACCTGGAGCAGAAGCTGGCGTGCCCAGTCGGTGAGCTTCTTATGCCGACGCCTGGTCTCCCGGGAGAACCGCTCTGACGGCGCCAAAGCGCTGAGAAACGGCAGTGCCCAGACCCGTCCGGCCCAGGAGATCGGCACCAGCAGCATGACCACAATCCAGCGCAGACCGCTGGCTTTGACGAAGTGCCCATGGCTGGAACGCACCGGGTCGCGGTAGATGCCGCGGGGCTTGATCTTCGCCCCCCAGCGGCGCTCGATCGTCTCGTCGATGCCGATGACCACGGGCCCCTGCGGCACGAAGCTGGTGACCAGGAGCGTGAGCAGGCGCTGCGCGACGGCACGGCTGGACCAGCGGTTGCGATTGAGCACGCGATGGAATTTGGCGAAGCCGCCGTCTTCGCGCCGTCCCATGATGCTCAACGCCGCGGTCACGGTGCGCCGCCCCGGGGTGAGGAGCGTCCCCGCGACCAGAACCAGGGCATGCCGCAAAGTCGGCCGGGTGAACAGCGCCGCGAACGGCGCCATCCAGTGTTCGAGGCTGTGTGGAACGGCTGACATGACCGTGGCTCCCGCTGGTTGCTACCATCGGGCAACTCGGTCGAAACGAGAGGATCACGATGAACGCCGATGCCATGCTCAAGCACATCGAGGGATTCAACCAAGCACGCAGCGGCGGTGTGATCGTGCGCAAGGCCGCCCGCAGCTACACGCTCCTCAGCGAGCGCACCGGCACCCCCATCGCGCGGTTGCGGCCGACCGGCAACGTCGACACGGTCCAGGTGCTCTGTTGGAACGGCGAGCGCTGAGGAGCCTCAGGCCCGCTGGGGATTGCCACCATGGCCCCCCATCGCGCCCTCGACTACATCGCCAACGAGCCGGACTTCTGTATACACGCCTGATCCACCGACCCCAAATTTGGCCAAAATCGAGCTCAACGCTGACGATGCCCTCCCTTGCGCAGGAACCAGACCGAACAGGTGCGAGGACCGTGATCGTCGCGCGTCACCAAATGCGGCCGGCGCTCCGAATCCTCTCCCTGCACAGCAATCCGGTCCAGCGTGGCGTCGCTCAGGCTCCAGTCCCTGCTCCCGCACAATTCCAGTCCGCTCCTGTCGGCAAGGATGGCCATCACCGTGGCGACCCGGCTCGGAGTCAGGCGATCCCTCCGTCCCCGCCCATCGAGAACGGTCTCCATAGAGCAGGCGATGACCCCATCCCCGGCTAACCTCTGCGCGGTGCTGCGTAGAATGGCATCGGCCTGCCGCAATCCGACCGTCAGCAGGGTGTTCTGCGGAATGCAGACAGCATTCCACGAGCGGTCTGACGGTATGGAGTCCAGATCGGGGTGGATGGACATCCGGTCCGCCCAGCGCATCCTCCGCCGCGCCAGCCAGCCGGCCTCATGCCCCTGGAGGTCGATGATGTCCACCCCGGCGGTCCTCAGGGAAAGGAAGTGGCCCAGCCCATCCGGCATCCGACTGATGAGCGCACAGCGGGCGTCATGCCCGATCACGCCAAGCCGCCCCATCCCGTACAGCATGTGCGTGCGCTCCCACACCCCGCGGCTGCGCTTGAAATAGGCGTAGGTGGACGCCCGGAAAGGCAGCCCGTCACGCGTGAACTCCTCGGCGACGGCCCGCCAGTGGGCATCCTCCCAATCCTCCGCCGCGCAGAGCTTGTTGAGCAGCGGCGGGCCGGGAGGTCTGGAAGAAGAGACGATGAGAGGATCGATGCGCTCCCGCAATGCACGACTCGGCCGGTTCCATTCGATCCAACGTCTACGCTCCTGCCGCACCGGCTCAGGCACCGCCTCCCCGACAACGTCCAGCAACGCTTGAGCGACCGCCGTGCAGCGGTGCGGTTCGACGGCATCCGGCCCTTCGGCGGCAAGGATGCGATCCAGATCGCCGCGCGCGATCTCGACCTCCTGCCGGTCGATGGGAAAGGCCCGGCCCAGGGCCGCTCCGAGGCGCCGCCCGGTCTCGTCCGCCGCCCCATCGGATCGGACGGCGGGCCCTGTGCGACGGACCTGCCCATGCCGGACGCGTGTGCTGAACATCGTGTGTGTGAACATGACCCGCTCTCCGAAGCGCATGCCGAAGAACGTATTGACCGCGGGCACGCCGATGAAACGCCTCGGCGTGCCCTTGCCCGCCGCGAGGCGTTGACGCTCCCGCTCCGTCTGCTGGACGAAGAGCCCGTAGATCAGGCCGAGTTGCCTCATCCCTTCCTCCGCAATCCCCTCGAAGCAGGGGCAGGGATCCTGTGCGAGCCAATCGTCGTCCAAGGCGAATTCGAACAGGAAAAGGGAGGCCTGGCGGTCGAGTTCCAGCGCGTCAACGGCTTCCACGCCAGGAAATCCCCCTGGAATCATCCCGCCCTCAGGCACCAGGACCGTCTCGTCATGGCCAAGCGCCCGCCAAGCCCGCAGCGTGCGTTCGAACATCCCGCGGTGGCTGCCGACATAGGCCAGCACCGCATCCGGCGGCGCTGTCGCCAGGAGATCCGCGACATAGGGAAGCGCGTGATCCGGGTCGAGCCGCAAACGGAAACGGGCAGTAAAATTGGTGAAGTCGTTCCATGCCTCGCGTCCGGGATCATCCTGCACCGGCAGGCTCTCCTCCAGGGCGGCGGGCAAGCGGCCGGACGGGGGAGCGTCCGCCCGGAACTCCTCCAGCGCATGCCACGCCAGCCCCCAACGCTCCGCCTGTTCGGGCAGGTCGTCCCGAACGACGCGATCGATGTAACGCACCGGATCGTTCATCACCGTGTCGTCGCGATGGATCGCGGTAGGGAGACGGGTGTGACCGCAGTGATAGGCCAGGACTTGGTCTGATAGGGAATCGACGCGTCCATACCGGCGGTGCAGCCGATGGCATAGGTTCATGTCGACGTTCCACCCCGCCAGCATGTCCTCGTTGAAGCCGTGGATCGCGAACAGGTCCGACCGGAGGGCAAGCTGGAAGTCTCCGATGCCGTCAAAGCGCGTGACCGGATCGGTGTGAACCAGTTCGTTCAGGTGGAAACGCGCCCCCCACCAGCGGAACCGTTCGATCACCACGCTGGGATCGCGGCGGTCCAAGGATTCCCACAGTGATTCCGGCACTTCGAAACGCGGCACCTGATAGAAGCCGTCGGGTAACCCGTCCACCAGCTCTGACAGGGAACGGCCCCCATCCCGGCGGAGGAAAACCATGTCGGTGTTCGTGGACAATATCCAGCGGTTGTGCGGATTGGAGCGGCGGAGGCCCACGTTCCGGGCGACCGATTCTATGGTCGCATAGCTGGTCCGGTCGGCAAAAAGGGCATGCAGCGCCGGACGAACCCGAACGACACGCAAAATCTCCCGGCAACGCCCGGTCAAAGTATCGAGAATGGCTTCGATGAAGGTCGGCAGATCGTCGGGCGTGTTGTAATCGACGAAGACAATCTCATCGCCGGGAGCGGTCATAACCTCTGCGATGCTGTTGAGACTAAGGGCGGCGCGTTTGTGCAGATTATAGCCGTGCGAGTCGTTCCTGCCGTAGACAATGACGGAAATCATGAAATACCACCGGATCTACAAAACAAGAAGGCAGGCCCTCTGTAAAAAAGCTGCAGCCAGCCTGCCACGCCCACCAATTTCTGAAACAAAATCCTGAACCACGCAACCCATCTTTGAAAAGATGCAAGCCCCGGTTACCCTCAATATTTTTGTCTTGACCTCCAGAAAAACCAGTTGGAGGGTGGCCAAACTTTCCGCTGCATCTTTCCCGGATTATCGATGCCGATCCCTCCACCGTTGGGTCCGGATGACATGGCCCGCTACGCCCAGGCTGACGTCATCTTCGTCGCGCAGGATGGATTCAAGCTGGCACCGGCCCGAGTGCGCGCCTACAGCTTCGCCAAGCTGGTCAACCAACGCGGTATCCGCGCGGAAGTGCTGTCCTTCTTCGATCATCTCGGCGCGGCCGAACAGGGCGGACCGGTGGCCGGTCTGGCGGAGGAGGAAAAGCTCCGCCTGAATCTGGCCGCCTTCGAGATCCTGTCACGCAACCCGCGCGCGCTGCTCTACGTGCAAAAGGCCGGCTACCACGCCATCGCCTGCCTGATGGCGGCGGCCCGCAACGGCAACCGGATCGTGCTCGACTACGACGATTATGATCTGGGCAGCCAGCCCTTCCGCCGGATCGAGCCCTGGCTGCCATCGCTGAAACCCGAGGAGTTTCTCGCCCGCTTCGCCGAACGGGCGCAGGCCTGCGTGGCGTCGAGCCGGCGCATCCTCGACCTTCTCGCACCATTCAACCCGAACACCCACCTCGTCCACACGGTGGCGGACCGGGACGTCTTCAATCCGGGCCGCCGTGGCGACGGTCGCCGGCGTTTCGGCGATTCCGTGAACATCCTGTGGTGCGGCGACGTGTGGGGCGACATCCCCATGAAGGACATCGTCTTCGGCGTCGACGCCTTCGCCCTGGTACCAAGCCGCATCCGCCACAAGGCCCGCTTCCACATCATCGGCTTCGGGCGGGCGTGGGAGGAGTTGAAGCGGCGCCTGCGGCAGCGCCACCCGGACATGGACAATCTGGTTTTCCACGAGCACATCCCGCCGGGCGAGTTCGGCGCGGTGCTCAACGAGATGGACATCGGCGTCCTGCCCTACGCCGACAACGCGTTCAACGCCTCGAAAAGCCCGACCAAGATGTTCGAGTACATGCTGACCAAGGTGGCGATCTGCGCCACGCCGGTCGGCGAGGCGGTGCATTGCCTGGAGGACGGCGCGTCCATCCTGCTCGGCGAGGGGCTGGAGGACTTCTCCGCCCGGCTGGCGACTCTGATCGATGACGACGACAGGCGCCGGGCCGTGGCCGAGGCCGCCTATGAACGGGCGCTCGCCGACTACACGCTTGACGCCGTCGGCGACCGGCTCACCGCCATCATCCGGCAGGCCATGGCGCCGGACGCATCGGCCGGCCCGGCGGGGGTGCCGCTCGAAACATTCATGCGGCAGGCTCTGGGCCGCCGGCTGGCGATGCCCTCGCGCGAGGTGGCGCTTGCCCGCGGCGATCTGAAGGCCGCGGCGGCGGCTCCCGACCTCGCCGCCGTCGATCCGCGCCGCTGGTCCGCCCCGCTGCTGGCCCTGCTGGACTGGCCGGGCGCCGCGCGGAGTGAAGAGGTGCCCGAAGAGACGCTGGCCCGCATCCGAGAGGCGGCGCTCCGCCACCGCAACGCCCACCGCCTGCGTCCGCGTCTGCGCATCGCCGCGACGGAACGGCCGGACGGGCCGCCATGCCTCGGCAAGCTGGCCGCGTCGGAGGACTGGGAAGACCCGGCCTGGTTCGCCTGGGCGCAGCGTTTCAAAACGAACTGCGGCACCTTTCACGTCAGCGCGGCCGACAACATCGCCGACTTCGAGGCGGTGCGGGACGACGAACTGCTCAACCACGTCTACAGCTACTTCAAGCGCAGCCGGGGGACCTGGGAGCGCGTGCATCTCCTGTACGGGCTCGACCGGCTGGGGCTGCTCGACGGGACGGCCCGGATGCTGGCCGTCAGCACCGCGGTCGACGGCTTTTATCTCACCCTGACGGAATGGGTTTCCTGCGTGGATGTGCTGAACATCGGTGCCGATGCCACGGCGCGGGCGGAGCGCGCGGCGGCGGGCGAGATGGACACTTGGCTGCTGAAGCCCCGTCTGTTCCACCGCGACCGGATCGCCGTCCACCACGGCCTGTCCGGGGCCCGTCCCGAAGCCGCCGGGGAACGGCCCTGGAACGCGGTCCTCCTGCTCCAGGATGCGATCTTCGATCCGGCGGCCGGCGATGTGCTTGCCTGGGCGGACGAGCGGCTGGCGGACGGCGGCGTTCTGGCCATCATGGGCCGGCTGCGCCTCGACGGCGGCACGGATGTGGCCGGCCTCGGCCCCGAACTGGCCGGAGACGGGCTCGCAGCCCTGTTCGCGCGGCACACGGGTTTCGAACTGCTGGGCGGCTTCGATGCGTCGTTGAGCGACGCGACTCTGGACCGGCTCGTGAGGACCGGCGCGCCCGGCGCGGAGAACCCGCATCTGGTGGCGCTGACCGGCGACACCCTGCACGCCTCCGTGGTCTGGTTCTGCCGCAAGACGGGTCCCACGGCACCCGGCGGCTGGGCGCGGCTGGCCGCGGCGCTGCGCGCCTGACCGCGAAAGCCTCGGCGGCATGCAGGATTTGAGGCTTTGTTAACCGCCCCCCTTCGATCATCGACCCATTCCGCCGCAAGATATCTGGACAACGCCCCATCATGAACGCCACACGCCCTTGCAGGATCGTCGTCACGGGCGGGGCGGGATTCGTCGGCTCCAACCTTGCCCTTCTGTTCAAGCGCGACCAGCCCGAAGCCGAGGTCGTCGCCTTCGACAACCTGCGCCGGCGCGGCTCCGAACTGGCCCTGGAGCGCCTGCGCGCGGGAGGCGTGCGCTTCGCCCACGGCGACGTGCGCAACCCGGAGGATCTGGAGGAACTCGGCGCCTTCGATCTGCTGCTGGAATGCTCCGCCGAACCGTCGGTGCACGCCGGCTATGGCGGCAGCCCGGCCTATGTGATCAACACCAACCTCGTCGGCACGGTGAACTGCCTGGAGGCGGCGCGGCGCCACGGCGCCGACATGGTGTTCCTGTCCACCAGCCGCGTCTACCCCATCGACCCGCTGCGCCGGCTGCCGCTGGAGCGCGGCGCCACGCGGCTGGTCCTGTCGGACGGCGCCGCCGGGCCGGGCTGGTCGGCGGCGGGCATCGCGACGGACTTTCCGATGCCGGGCAGCCGGTCCATCTACGGCGCCACCAAGCTGGCATCGGAACTGATGATCGAGGAATACGGCGCCATGTACGGCCTGCGCGCCGTCATCAACCGGTGCGGCGTGCTGACCGGCCCCTGGCAGATGGGCAAGGTCGACCAGGGCGTGGTCGTGCTGTGGGCGGCCCGGCACCTGTATGGCGGCACCTTGTCCTACAGCGGCTTCGGCGGGGAGGGGCTTCAGGTGCGCGACATGCTGCACGTCGCCGACCTCTACGACCTGCTGACGGTGCAGGTGGCGGGCATGGACCGGTTCAAGGGCCGCGTCTTCAACGTGGGTGGCGGGCCGGAGGTGAGCGTTTCGCTGGCCGAGCTGACCGCGCTCTGCGCGGAACGCGCGGGCCGCGGCATCCCCATCGCCGCCAGCCCGGAAACCCGCGCCGCCGACATTCCCTGGTACGTGACCGACAACGCGGACGTCACGCAGGCGACCGGCTGGCGCCCGCGGCGGATGCCCGGCGCCATCATGGACGAGCTGTTCGGCTGGCTGGACGCCAATCGGCGCATCCTGGAGCCGATTCTGTTATAGACGACGCTCGGCGGCCATGCCGCCCCATTCTTCCGAGGAGACTTCCCTCATGTCCGTCGTCATCGTCACTGGGTCCGCCGGTCTGATCGGCGCCGAAGCCGTCGGCTTCTTCGCGGAGAAGGGCTTCGACGTCGTCGGCGTGGACAACGACATGCGCCGCTACTTCTTCGGCGACGAGGCGAGCACGGCCTGGAGCCGGGAGCGTCTGGAGAAGCGGCATCCGTCCTACAGCCACGTCACCGCGGACATCCGCGACCAGGACGCCATCGACGCGCTGTTCGCGCGGTACGGCTCGGCCATCGCGCTGGTGATCCACACGGCGGCCCAGCCTTCCCACGACTGGGCGGCGCGGGAGCCCTTCACCGACTTCTCGGTCAACGCCAACGGCACGCTGAACCTGCTGGAGGCCGCGCGGCGCCACTGCCCGGACGCGCCCTTCATCTTCACTTCCACCAACAAGGTCTATGGCGACACGCCCAACGCCCTGCCGCTGGTGGAGTTGGAGAACCGCTGGGAACTTGACCCGTCCCACCCCTGGGCCGCCCACGGCATCCCGGAGGCGATGAGCATAGACCAGACCAAGCACAGCCTGTTCGGCGCCTCGAAGGTCGCCGCGGACGTGATGGTGCAGGAATACGGGCGCTATTTCGGCATGAAGACCGCCTGCTTCCGCGGCGGCTGCCTGACCGGGCCGGGCCATTCCGGCGCCCAGCTCCACGGCTTCCTGGCCTACCTGATGAAATGCGCGGTCACCGGCACGCCCTACCGGGTGTTCGGCTACAAGGGCAAGCAGGTGCGCGACAACATCCATTCCTTCGATCTGGTGAACGCCTTCTGGCATGTCTTCCAGGCGCCGCGCAGCGCCGAGGTCTACAACATCGGCGGCGGGCGCCACTCCAACTGCTCGATGGCGGAGGCCATCGCCAAGGCCGAGCAGCTGACCGGCCGCCCGATGGCCTGGAGCTACGACGAGACCAACCGGATCGGCGATCACATCTGGTGGATCAGCGACATCCGGCGTTTCCAGGAGCATTATCCGGGCTGGTCGCTGACCCGCGACATCGACGGCATCCTGGCCGAGATGCACGCCGAAATGGCCGACCGGTTCGCCGGCCAGTGATTGCCCGCCCGTGATGGCCGGCCTGAGAATGACGATCCGCGGGGAGCGGTGGAAGGAAGCGCGATGAAGGTCCTGTTCAGCAATCCGCCCTGGTGGGTCAAGCGGTTCGAGTTCGCGGGCGACGACGCCCCGGCCTCCGCCTGGTTCAGCGGCGTGCGCGCCGGTTCGCGGTGGCCGCACACCAACCAGGCCCACTCCTCGCCCGGCAACTTCGTGTTCGGGGAGTATCTGCCCTATCCCTTCTTCATGGGCTACGCCGCGACCTACGCCGCCAAGGCCACCGGGGCCAAGGTGGTCTTCCGCGATTCCATCGCGCTGCGCGAATCCTACGACAGCTATTTCCAGCATCTGCGGGACGAGCGGTACGAGTACATCTTCATCGAGACGGCGACGCCCTGCTGGGACCATGACCAGACCATCGTGCGACGCGTCAAGGAATTGCTGCCCGACACCAAGATCGTGCTGACCGGCGCCATGTCCGCCAAGGGCGAGGCGGTGATGGAGCAGTTCCCCATCCACGCCGTCATCCAGGGCGAGTATGAGAAGGGCAGCGTGCGCGTGCTGAACGGCGCGTCGGGTGTGCTGCCGCACGAGCTGCTGACGGTGGCGGAGATGAACGCCGCCCCTTACCCCTACTTCGACGACGTCATCGCCCACCGCTATTGGGACGTGAACCCCGCCGGGCAGAAGGCGCCGCAGCTCCAGGTCTGGGCCAGCCGCGGCTGCCCCTACAAGTGCATCTTCTGCGTCTGGCCGGCGACCATGACCGGCAACGACCCGGACGGCACCGGCAAGCGCTCGGTCCGCTTCTACGAGCCGGACTATGTGGAGGGGATGCTGCGCGAGCTGGTCGGGCGTTACGGCTACCGGTCCATCTATTTCGACGACGACACCTTCAACCTCGGGGACAAGCATGTCCTGGGGATCTGCGAGGTGATGACGCGCATCGGCCTGCCCTGGTCGGCCATGTGCCGCGCCGACACCATCAAGCTGGAAACGTGGCAGGCCATGCGCGACAGCGGCTGCTTCGGCGTCAAGCTGGGCTTCGAGAGCGGCAACCAGTGGGTCAACGACAACATCGTCAACAAGCGCCTGAACCTGGAGACCGCGCGCGCCGCGGTGCATGAGATCAAGCGGCTGGGCATGACGGTGCACGGCACCTTCACCTACGGCCTGCCGGGCGAGACGCGCGAGCAGATGCAGGACACCAAGGCCTACATCGCCAGCCTGCCGCTCGACACCTTCCAGGAGACGGGCTGCGGCGAGATCGAGGGCACGCCCATGTCCACCCTGCGGGAGAAGGGGCATCTCGACCGCTACGCGGGGGCGGCGCTCGACGAGCAGTATCTCTACGTGCCCGACGGCGGCGAGAAGATGCGCCGCCTGTCCGAAGGCGACCTCGCCATCGGGGCCGACAAGGCCAAGAGCAGCTCCGACTACCTGATCCGCCAGTGGCGCGCGCTGGGTGCCGCGGTGATCGAAGCGGCGGCGGACGGCCCGGTGGCCCTGTGGGGCATCGGCACCGACTTCTTCGAGACGTTGGGGCAGATGCCGGCGCTGAAGCCGCTCATCACGGAGGGCCGCGTGCGGCTGTTCGACGGCAAGCTGGCCGGGCAGTCGCTGGACGGCGCCCCGGTGGAGGCCCCCGCCGCCCTGCCCGGCTTCACCGGGCCGGTCTTCCTCACGCCGCGCATCGTCTCCTCCCGCACGGCGATGCGGCAGGACGCGGCCCGGCTGGGAGTTCCCGCCGCCGCCCTGCACGACCTCTACGACGACGCGCCCGTTCCAGCGGAATGAGGAACGGGGGAGAGGTGGTCAGGCCAGGAACCGGGCCAGCCTCTCCCAGCCGCCGCCCGGGGCATCGGCCCGCTTGCGGGCGAACCAGACGGCGGTGACGTGCAGGGCCTCGCCGGTGCGGGCGGCGAAGTTCGGGTTTCCGGACCCCGGCGCGCCGGTGGTCACGAACCGGTCGAGCGTGGCGTCGCTGAGCGACAGGTCCACCGGCCCCGGCAGGTCCAGTCCGATGCCCGCCAGGGTATCCCCAAGGGCCGCGGCCTGACGCGGGGTGAGCCCCGGCACGCCCGGACGCCCGTTCAGCCGGACCTCCGCCGAGAAGGCCAGCACCCCGCCCGGCGCCAGACGCCGGCCGATCCAGGCCAGCAGCTCCGCCGCCTTCCCCTCCGCCGCCAGGCGCGGCAGCGTGTTCTGCGGCAGGACGACGGCATCCCACGGCGCGTCGGCGAACAGATCCCGCCCCGGCATCCCGTGATGGATCGCGATGCGGTCGCGGTGGAAGCGGCGCGGCTTGGCGAGCCAGGGGTCACGGTCGCCGCGCGCCACCCGCTCGGCGTGGGCCGCCGCTCCCGGCCCGACATCGACCACCCCGACGGCCCGCGTCAGCTCGGTCAGCATGAGGTAGAAGCCGTCCACCTCGGCGCTCAGCACCAGGGCGCGGGACGGACGTTCCAGCACCCCCAGCCGGTCGAGGCCGTAGAGGAACTGGGCGCGCTCCCAGGTGCCACGGCTGCGCTTGAAGAAATTGTCGATGTTGTTGCGGGCGTCCTCGTCGCGGCGGCGCTCCGCGTCGGCATCGTCGATGTAGGGGGCCTGGAAGGTGGAGACGTTGGTCCGCACCCGCACCGCCCAGGGCCGCCAGGACGGGTCGTCCCAATCCTCCGCCGCGGCGAGCTTGCTGAGCGCCGGGGGGCCGGAGGGCCGTTCCTGCACCGGCAGGAGGATCTCCGGACGCAGCCGCGCGGCGTTGCGATGGCGCGCCGCCGCGGCCTTCAGGGCGGCCACGCGGTCCGGCGCCACCCGCTCCACGCTGGTCAGGCCGGGCCAGTCGAGGGCGGCGACCAGCGGCCCGCTCCAGCGGCGCGGGTCGGCGCCCTCCAGATCCTCGGTCGCCAGCAGGGCTTCCAGGTCGCGGCGCATCAGATGCACCTCGCGCGGGGCCGGCGGGACCGGGCGGGCGAGACGGGCGGCCAGGAAATCCTCCAGCGTCGTCACGGGCAGGGCCTCCGCCCGCGGCTCCGGCTCCAGCAGGCCGCGGACGACGGCGGCCAGCCGCGGGGCGATGCCCTGGAGGGAGAAACGTTCCATCGCCACCCGGTGGGCGGCCTCGGCGACGTCCCGGCGGAAGGCGTCGTCGCCGATCAGCCGGGCGAGCGCCGCGGAATAGCCCTCCATCCCCTCGGCCAGCAGGCCGGACACGCCGTTCTCCAGGCAGTGCGTCACCTCGCCCACCGGCGTGGCGCAGACCGCCACCTTGGCCAGCAGGAACTCGAACATCTTGGTCGGGCTCTTGGCGACGTTGAACTCGTTGGCCGAGTAGGGCAGCACGCCGATGTCCATCTCCCGCAGCACGGCGGGGATCTCGGCCGGCGGGATGAACTCGTGCAGTTCGAGGTTGGGCAGGTCCGGAAACCGCTCCCTCAGGCGCCGCTTCAACTCCTCCCAGGCCCGCCCGAAGCCGATGATGTGGAAACAGGCGCGGTCGCGCACGGCGCGGGGGACCAACGCAAAGGCGTCCACCGCGAACAGCACGTCCTTCATGGGGATGTCGCCCCAGAAGTCGCCGGAATAGAGGATGTTCACCCGGTCCCCGAAGCGGCGGCGCGGCGCGTCCCGCCCATCCGCGGTGAACAGGTCCTGGTCGGCCACCGTGTGGATCAGGTGCGTGTTCGGGTTCAGCGGGGCCAGCAGCGTTTCCAGCCGGTGGCTGGCCGCCACGCAGGCCCCGGCCCGGTTGGCCACCGTGTGGAAGAGCTGGTCGGGCCGCAGGCTGGGGAACCAGGGCTCCAGCCGCCGGAAGGGCTGCATGTCCAGCTCGTAGTCGTCGTAGTCGAGCACGATCCGGTTGCCGCCGCGCTCCGCCGCCAGGGCCGCCGCCAGCGTGTGGTAGCCGACCTTCTGCACATAGAGGACCGCCCGCGGGTTGGTGGCCAGCACCCGGTGCGCCTCCAGGTTCAGGCGGATCTTCTCTTCCTCGGGGATCGTGGACAGGGCGCCGGCCTGATCGGTGGCGCCCAGATGGTCGAAGAAGGACAGCACCTCCGCCCGCAGACCCTGCTGGCGCAGCGCCTTGGCGAAATTGTAGCAGCGCACCCGCGCGGAGGGCTGCCGGAAGCCGTCCTGGGCCAGGAAAATGACGTCCGCCGCCGCGTAGCGGGCGAGGGCATCCGCGTCGAAGGTCGGCGGCAGGGTCATGAGGGGCTCGGCGTAGGGAGGCGGAAGGCGGGAGGAGCACCGCTATCTACCGCCGCTCCGCGAGCCCCGGCAAGCCTTCCCGCATGGGCTGTGACCAGTGTCTTGGCTGTGGCCATTCTGGGACCAATGTCACACATCCAATCGATAGTGGTATGCCAGTTTTGGAGCGCGAGGGAGCATTCCGCAACCCTCGGGACGGGCGGTTTCCCGCCCGCAGGCTCCAGGATCCCGCATGTCCACGTCCTCGCAACGGACCATCGACATCCCGATCGTCGTGAACGCCTGGGGCGTGTCCGCCGGCCAAGCGCCGCATTTCCGGCTGCTGGTCGACGGCGTGATGATCGGCGAGGCGTGGGTCGCCGCCACCTCCAGCACACCCTACCGCTTCACCGCCACGGTCGATCCCGATCAGGCCCACCGGATTTCGATCTGGTACGACAACGACGGGGTGGTGAACGGGGTGGACCGCAACCTGTTCGTCGGCTCCATCACCGTCGACGGGCAGGAGGTCAAGTCCACCGACGCGCGCGCCACCTACGACAAGGGGGCGGTGGACGGGAAGGACGTGGTTCCCGGCCAGGTCGGGCTCTACTGGGGCGGACTGCTGTCCTTCGGGCTGGGCGAGGAGATGTTCGGCGGTCCGCTGGTCCGCCCGCCGCCCAAGCCGGACGAGGTCATCACCCGGCCCATCCCCATCACCGTCGAGGCGGCGCGCGGCGCGTCCGCCACGGGGCCGGTGCGCTTCAAGGTCCTGGTGGACGGCAAACCGGTGGGGGAGGCGGAAGTCACATCCGGCAGCGCCGAACGCTTCACCTTCGGCGTCACCCTCGACCCGTCCGTCGCCCACACGGTGCGGATCCTGCCCGTTAGCGGGACGCAGGCCGGAGACCTGACCATCGGAGGCGTGGCGGTCAACGGCAAGAGCCTCGCCGCCCCGGCCCCCGCCCAGGACGGGTCCGTCACGCTGGCGGTCGCCGCCCCCGTGTTCCAGGGCACCGCGTCGGACGCAGCGGCGCCGCAGGGCGACGCCTTCTACGTGGCGAAGAACGGCAACGACGCCTGGTCCGGGCGGCTCGCCGCCCCCAACGCCGAGGGCACCGACGGCCCCTTCGCCAGCCTGGAGCGGGCGCAGGCGGCCATGCGCGCCGGCACCGTCAAGACCACCTACGTCCGCGAGGGCTCCTACAATCTGACGGGCACGCTCACCCTCGGCGCGCCGGACAGCGGCGTCCGCATCCTGGGCTATCCGGGCGAGCAGGCGGTCCTCAGCGGCGGCGAGCGGGTCACCGGCTTCACCTATGAGGGCAACGGCGTCTGGTCGGCGCCCCTGTCCGCGGCGCCCGGGCTGGACGTCACCGTCGACGGCGCGCGCTACCGGCTGGCCTCCAAGGCGGCCTACGACCCGCAGGACCCGACCACCGGCTGGTTCGTCGCCGACGCGAGCGCCTATGGCGCCAGCAAGAACGCGCTGCGCTACCGCGCGGGCGACGTCACCGCCGCCGATCTGGTGCCGGGCAGCCGGGTCCAGGTCTTCGACACCGAGCGGCTCCAGGACGCGATCCTGACCGTCGCCGGCATCGACACGGTGACGCGCACCCTGACCTTCACCGCCGACGCGCCTTTCACCATGCGCGACGGCTCCACCTTCAAGCTGCTGGGCAACAGCGCCCACGTCGATCAGGTGGGGGAGTTCGCCTACCGCGCCTCGGACGGGCGGCTGGTCATCAAGGCGGGGGAGGAGTTCAACGGGACCGGGGTGGAGGTCGCCCGGCTCGGCACGCTCATGCGGCTGAACGGCGCCAACGGGGTGACGGTCCAGGGGCTGACCTTCACCAACACGACGACGGACGGCAACGCGCTGGACGTCCTCAACGGCGACGTCAACACCATCGCCGGCAACAGCTTCGTGAATGTCGGCACCGGCATCCGGCTGACCCAGGGGGCGGACCGCAACCTGGTCAGCGGCAATTATCTGGACCATCTGGGAATCAACGGCATCGCGCTGACCGGCCAGTCGATCGGCAACACGGTCACCGGCAACCGCATCCAACACATCGGCGAGGTGCGCAAATACGCCGGCGGCATCATGGCGTCGGGGATCAGCGACACGGTGATCTCCCACAACGACATCGACCACAGCGCGCGCTACGGCATCTCGGTCAAGAACTGGGACACCGCGACGATCAGCCTGAACAACGCCATCCTCCACAACCGCGTCCGCAACACGGGATTGGAGACGGCGGATTCCGGCGGCATCGAGCTGCTCGGGCGGTCGAACCTGAACACCGGCACGCGGATCGAGGGGAACCGGGTCGAGCACACCGGCGGCATCGCCACCACCAGCACCGGCCAGTGGCTGCGCGACTACAAGGGCTACGGCATCTATCTGGACGACCTGACCAGCGGCGTGACCGTTCAGGGCAATTTCCTGCGCGACACCGCCTGGGCCGCCGTCATGATCCATGGCGGCCACGACAACACCGTCACCAACAACATCGGCGTGCTGGGCGCCAACGGCGAGAGCTTCATCCGCATCGAGTGGGTGCCCCTGGCCGGAGCGGCCGGCATCCCGGCGAACAACACGGTCACCGGCAACCTCGTGTCGGGGGCGGTGCCGCTCGGCGGCTACGTGACGATCCTGTCGGCGGGACAGAACGCCATCGACGCCAACTTCCTGCACCAGGTCGGCGCCTATGGGGCGAACGACCGGGCCGGCGACCCGCTGTTCGCCGACGCCTACAACCACGACTACAGCCTGCTGCCGCTGTCCCCGGCGCTCACCGCCGGCCTCCAGGATCTCGCCTGGACGCTGATGGGCATCGTCTCCGGCGGCGGCACGGCGCCCCCGCAGGACGGCGGCGGGACCTCCCCCCTGCCCCCTTCCGATCCCCAGGCCAACGAGCCGCCCGCCCCGGTGCCGGTGCCCCAGCCCGACAACGGCACCCCCGCCGTCCCCCCCGCCCCCTCTCCGACGCCGACGCCGGCCGCACCGTCGGTCTCGGCGCCGCTCCCCGACCCGGCTCCGGCGCGGCCCTCCGTGCCCTTCAGCCGGATCGTGGACGGGGTGCAGACGACGGTGGCGGCCTACGCCTACGAGGGGCCGGTCACCACGCTGCAATGGAGCTTCCTGGGAACCGCCGAGGACGAGGTGGTCGGCGGTTCGGACGGCAACGACTTCATCAACCTGATGGGCGGAAACGACGCGGCCTGGGGTGGGGCCGGCGACGACGTCCTGGACGGCGGCTCGGGCTCCAACTGGCTGATCGGCGGGCCGGGTCACGACACCTTCTTCGTGGACGGGCGCGGGGGCGAGGTCACCTGGTCCACCATCGTCGATCTGGAACGCGGCGAGTGGGCGACCCTCTGGGGCTTCGTGCCCGGCCAGTCCCGGCTGACCTGGGAGGAGATGGGCGGCGCCGAAGGCTACAAGGGCGCCACCGTCCGCTGCGACATCGACGGCAACGGCACCATCGACGCCAGCATGACCTTCACCGGATTGGCCGTGAGCGCCATGACCGTCACCACCGGCATGGCCGGCAGCGAGCCCTACATCGCCTTCATCACCCTGTAGCCGGCTCCTTTTCTTTACCCACCATGCACCGCCGGACCCACAGGCGCGTCCCGGCGGATTGCACGGGCGACAGACGCGGCGATTCATCGGCGTTATCACCACACCCTTCATAACGCCCTGAAAGACAACGATCTTTTTATTTTCAGGGTTGACGCGGGCACGGGAAGGGATCACGGTTCCGTCAACGCTTAATACAAAAGTCAGTCTTCGATACGCCGTTTTGCGGGATCGGCCGGGCGGGAACGCACCCGTTTTCCGCCGATCCCACCGGCTGCCCTTTCCCTCGGACCGGACCGGGAGGAAACGGCCCCCACCGACACGCCTTCGAACCGAAAGGGAACAGCCCCTCATGACCAGCACGACAGCGGAGCTTGAAGCGCTCCTCATGCAGCGGTCGCTGACCGACGCGCAGCTTCTGGCGGCGGCGGAAGCCGCGGCGGACTTCCGCATCCTGCCGAACGCGACGGTGCTCAAGATCGGCGGGCAGAGCGTCATCGACCGCGGCCGTGCCGCCGTCTACCCGCTGGTCGACGAGATCGTCGCCGCCCGCAAGGAGCACAAGCTGCTGATCGGGACCGGCGCCGGCACCCGCGCCCGCCACCTCTACTCGATCGCGGCGGGGCTGAACCTGCCGGCCGGCCTGCTCTCCCAGCTCGGCGGCTCGGTCGCCGACCAGAACGCCGCCATGCTCGGCCAGCTCCTCGCCAAGCACGGCATCTCCGCGGTGGACGGCGCCGGCTTGTCGTCGGTACCGTTATTCCTGGCCGAAGTGAACGCCGTCGTCTTCAGCGGCATGCCGCCCTACAAGCTGTGGATGCGCCCCGCCGCCGAGGGCGTGATCCCGCCCTACCGCACCGACGCCGGCTGCTTCCTGGTGGCCGAACAGTTCGGCTGCAAGGCGATGATCTACGTGAAGGACGAGAACGGGCTCTACACCGGGAACCCGAAGACCTCCACGAACGCCACCTTCATCCCGAGGATCTCGGTGGACGAGATGAAGGCCAAGGGGCTTCAGGACTCGATCCTGGAATTCCCGGTGCTCGACCTGCTGAAGAACGCCCGCCACATCCGCGAGGTGCAGGTCGTCAACGGCCTCGTCCCCGGCAACCTGACCCGCGCGCTCGCCGGCGAGCATGTCGGCACCATCATCACCGCGCGCTGAAGGACCACACGCCATGTCCGACACCCAGCACAAGAAGCATGCCAACAGCATCAAGCATGTGGCCTCGCCGCTCGCCCGCCAGACCCTTCTCGACGGCAGCCTGACCGCCCCGGTCGCCGGCGTCCGCCCGATCCGCCTGCTGCCCTGGCTCCAGGTCGTGAAGATCGGCGGGCGGTCGATCATGGACCGCGGCCATGAGGCGATCCTGCCGATCGTCGAGGAGATCCGGAGCATCCTGCCGGAACACCGGCTGCTGATCCTGACCGGCGCCGGCATCCGCGCCCGCCATCTCTACAGCGTCGGGCTGGATCTCGGCCTGCCGGTCGGCTCGCTCGCCCCGCTCGCCGCGACCGAGGCCGGGCAGAACGGCCACATCCTGGCCGCGCTGCTCTCGCCCGACGGCGTGTCCTACGTCGAGCACGGGACCATCGCGAACCAGCTCGCGGTCCATCTCTCCGCCGCCCGCGCGGTGGTGGGCAGCGCCTTCCCGCCCTACCACCACCATGAGTTCCCCGGCTCGCGCATCCCGCAGCACCGGGCCGACACCGGCGCCTTCCTGCTGGCCGACGCGCTGGGCGCCGCCGGGCTGACCATCGTGGAGGATGTGGACGGCATCCACACCGCCGATCCGAACGGCCCCGAGGGTGGCACGGCGGAGCTGCTGCGCGAGACCACCGCCGCCGAGCTGGCCAAGCAGGGCGGCACGCTGCCGCTGGACGGCGCGCTGCTGGAGGTGATGGCGAACGCCCGCCACCTGGAGCGCGTGCAGGTCGTCAACGGGCTGGTTCCGGGGCGCCTCACCGCGGCGCTGCGCGGCGGGCATGTCGGCACCATCATCCACACGGGTGCCCGGCCGCTCTGAGCGGCGCCGGTCCGGTCGAAACGACGAAGGCGCCCGGTGGCGGCACCGGGCGCCTTTCGCGCATGGACGGAGTGCCTTCGGAAGTTCAGTTGCTCGCCACCGGCTTGCGGAGGGCCTTCTGTCCGTCGGCCTTCGCCACGGCCTTGACGGCGGGCGGCGCCATGTCCTCCGAGGACGCCTGCTGAAGCCGGCCTTGCGGGCTCGCCTTCGACGGAAAGGCCACCGGCAGCAGCATCGCGGCGAAGACGGCGACGGCGATCAGGGTCTTCACGGCTTCCCAGGCGAAGCCGCCGCGGCGCGGAGACTTGGACGGCAGGAGGGCGTCGTCCGCCTGCAGGGCGGTCGCCGAGGCAGCCGGCATCGGCTGGACTGCGGTCATGGACATGGCAGGCACTCGTGTTCGGGTTCGCCGGATTGCTAACCCCCACCATCGCAAGGGTCATGCCATGCCCCGCGCCGCGATCCGGCCATTCCCGGGCCTTCGAATGGAAATTATCTCAAAATCAAACCAATGCCGGGGTTTCCGCGACGCCGCCGCCTCTCACGAGGGCGTCGCGTTTCGCGCCTGCAAAAAGCCCTTTCCGGTCCGCCTGCCCGGCAAGATTCTCCCCATGGGCGGCGGCTTCTGCCCACTTGGCGGGAAAATATTGCCGCGTGGAGTGGGGCCTTTCCAGCCTCAGGCCCGGTCTCAGGCCATCGCGCGGATCAACGCGATCTGGCGTTCCAGGCAATGGGACAGGTCGAACCGCTCCACCGCCGTCTCCCGCGCGGCGCGGGCGAGCGGGGCGAAGGCGCCGGGGTCCTGCAGCACCGCGACGGCCTTGGCGGCGATGTCGTCGGGGGAGAAGAAATCGGCCAGCAGCCCGTTCTCGCCGTGCCGGATGACCTCCCGCACCGGGGCGGTGTCGGAGCCGATCACCACGCAGCCGAGCGCCATGGACTCCACCATCGACCAGGACAGGACGAAGGGATAGGTCAGGTAGACGTGCGCCCGCGACAGCCGGAGGACCGACAGATACTGGTCGTAGGGAAGGTGCCCCAGGAAATGGACGCGCGCCGGATCCAGCGGCACCTCGGCCAGCATGGCTTCCCGCCAGCTCTTCCCGCCGCCGGGAGGGGGTGAGCCGTAGCTGACCTCGTCGCCGCCGGCGATCAGCACATGGGCCTTTGGCCGTGCCTCCAGGATGCGCGGCAGGGCGCGCATGAAGCTGGGGAAGCCGCGGTAGGGCTCCAGGTTGCGCACGGCGTAGGTCAGCACCTCGTCCTGCCGGGTCAGCACCGTGCCGTCGGCGAGGGTGACGCGGATGTCCGGGTCGGGCAGAAGCTGCGCGGTGTCCACCCCGTCATGGATGACCTCGATCTTCGGGTGGAACGGCGCCGGGTGGGAGTCGCGCTGCCACGCGGTCGGGGCGATGCCGCGGTCGCAGGCCTCCAGGGCCAGCAGCAGCGGCGTGCTGCGCATCCGCAGCCGCAGCACCGTGTCCACATTCACCGGGACCGACGGGTCGAAGCCGACGTCCAGCCCCTGGGCGCGGTAGAAGAACTCGCAGTAGTTCAGGTAGGGGGTGTTGGGGAACACGTCCTTGACGAACAGCGTCTCGCCCCAGCCCGGATGGCCGACGATGACGTCGGGGCGGAAGCCCTCCTCGCGCAGGCCCATCAGCAGACGGGCCGCGGCCTGCCCGTGCAGCACCGCGTTCTCGGTGGACACCAGATAGGGATGCGCGTTCTCCCGCGCCTTGCGGCTGGGCTGGTAGGAGAGGCGGCGGACGTTCGGGATGTCCCGGTCGGTGCGCTTGGTGATGAAGACGACGCGGTTCGCCGGATCGGCGGCCAGGCGGGCGGCCAGGTGCTTGTACTGGCCGGGCATGTTCTGGTGGATGAAGACGATGTTCATGCTGTCTCCGCAAGGACCATGCAGGCGCCGCCGTCAGGCGCGCCCGGCGCCGAACTTCTCCCGCAGCTTCGGCCCGACCTTCGGCAGCAGAACGGACAGGATCAGCAGGCTGAGCCCGATGACGGTCGGCGCGATCCAGTCCGGCTTGCCGGCAAGGGCGTGGTCGCCCGCGGCGCCGAACTGAACGAAGGCCACCGTCATCGGCAACTGCCCGATCAGCGAACCGAAGGCGTAGGCGCCGAGCCGCACCCGCGTCAGGCCGAGCGCGTAGTTCACCCCGCTGTGCGGCAGAACGGGGACCAGCCGCAGCATGGCGACGGCCCGCCAGCCACCCGTCTCCAACCGCCGCAGCGCCTCGCCCCAGCGCGCCCCATCCAGGGCCGGAACCAGCCCGTCGCAGACGTAGCGGGTCAGCAGGAAGCCGGTGGAGGCGCCGATCACGCTTCCCGCCGCCGCCAGCACCCCGCCCCACCAGACGCCGAAGACCAGTCCGGCGACCATCGCCATGACGGAGCGCGGGAAGAACAGCAGGCTGGCCAGGATGTGCAGGAGCAGGAACAGGACCGGCGCCGCGGGGTGATGGCGCAGGATGTCCTGCAGCGCGTCCATTCCGAAGGTCCCGTGCCACGCCCACCAGGCCCCGGCGCCACCGAGCAGGAGCAGGACGAGCAGCCCCCGCCCGAGGGTGCGGAGGATGGACAGGGAAGGCGTGCGGCGCTCGGCCATGGTGCGGGCCTTTGGGTCTTGGAACTGGAGCGGTTTCGGTCCGGCTTGCATATCACGGGCGTCCCTGCACCGCGAGCGACGATCACGCCCGCGCGGATGCGCGGGCCCGAGGCAAGAAAAAGGCCGCAGCCTGGACGGCGCGGCCTTCAAGTCTAGGGAGGAAACGCCCAAAGGGCATCCGGGATTCAATTTATGCTGCAACGCAGCAAAGGTCAAGCCCCCGGTGAACCGCCATCACCTGAAATATTCCGCCCCCTCCCGGCCGCCGCCCCACCCCACCGGATCGCAGATGCCGAAAAAAAAAGGCTGCAGCCGGTGAGGCGCAGCCTAGTTCTGGGAGGGAGGAAACCAAGAGAACTTGGTGAGGTCATTTATGGACTGGTTTGCTTAACAGTGCGTAAACAGACCACATGTTCCGAAGACATACCTATTTTTTGACAAGGATCAAAAAAGCCAAGCTCAAGCTTGAGTGAAGGGGCGGCTCCCTGGTGCACGGCAACACGCAAAGGCATCACGGATGACGGCGGGCAAGCACCCTCCGGATGTCGGCCTGCCACACCATGCTGACCAGGGCGATCTGGGTGAGCAGGGCGATCTCGCCGTTCCCGATGGCGTCCAGGAGTTCGTCCCGCGTCATGAACAGGATCTCCGTCTCCTCCAGGTCGTCGGACAGGGGATCGGCGACCCGGCGGCAACCGGTGGCGTGGAACATGTGGGACACCGCGCCGCCCTGGTTGGCGTTGACCGTGTAGCCGCCCAGCGCCGTCCAGTGGTCCGAGACGAAGCCGGTCTCCTCCAGAAGCTCCCGCCGGGCCGCCTCCAGCGGGTCCTCCCCCGCTGACAGATGGCCGCCGGGAAAGGTCAGGTTCACGCGCCGCGGGCCGTGCCGGTACTGACGGTAGACGATGGCGCGCCCATCCTCCGTCTCGGCGAAGATGCAGGCAAAGGACGGCATGTCGAACTGGTAATAGTCCCGGATGACCCGCCCGTCGGGCAGTTCCACCGTCTCGACATGGACTTTCAGGAACGGATCGGCGTCGAGCAGTTCTCGGCTTTCGAGCACGGTCCACGGGCGCAGGCGGCGCGTCATCCCTGGATCTCCTTCGTCGTGTCCTTGTTCACGCCGTGCCCTGGGTAGCGGCCAGGCGTCGCCGAGGCAAGAAACATGAATGAGAGACTTCCGAATTCCGCCGCCGCGCGTGCATTAGAAAAGATTCATCAATCTTTAAGGGTCTTATCAATCGATAGAGCAAGCTTTCATCGACATATCATAACGCATGCTTCGCGTTAATTCGCACTGATTCGATGCTCTTGCTCTCTTTGGTAATCTCGCTAGGATATGCGAACAACGCTCGATACGAATTGTGCATTAAATTTTACCTTTATGCTTGTGGAGGGTGATGGATCGACGACCACAGCCGGCATCCGCTCCTCCGAAAGCCGCCCATCGAAAGCCGCCTATCGAAAGTCATGGAACCCCATGCCAAGCCTGCCCCTCCCGGATATCCGTCCCTCCTCTTCCGTGGCTGCCCCGCCCCATGACCCGTCCGCCGTCCGCCGCGCTTCGGGGCGTGTTCCGGTCCGGGCTCCGCAGGATCTGGCCGCCGGTCTGCTGATCGCGGCCTTCGGACTGGGCGCCCTGTGGCTGGGCCGCGACTGGCCGACCGGAACTCTGGCCTATGTGCAGTCCGGCTTCTTCCCGAAAATGATCGGGATGCTGATGGTGCTGGCCGGCGTCATGGTGGCCGGTCGCAGCCTGCTGATCGACGGTGCCGCCCTGCCGCCCTGGGGCTGGCGCCCTCTGGTCGGGGTGACCGCGGCAGTGCTTGCCTTCGCCGGGACGGTGGAGACGCTGGGGCTGGTGCCGGCGGTGCTGGTCCTGGTGGGACTCGGCAATCTGGCCGGACAGCCGCTGCGCCCGGTTCCGCTGGCGCTGCTGGGCGGCGTCCTGGCGGCGGGCTGCGTCGCGCTGTTCGTCTGGGGATTGGGCCTGCCTTTGCGGGTGTGGCCCCTGTGGGTGTCGCCGTGATGGACCTGATCGCCAATCTTCTGCTCGGCCTGTCGGTCTCGCTGTCCCCGGACAATCTGCTGCTGTGCTTCGGCGGAGCGTTGATCGGCACGCTGATCGGCGTCCTGCCCGGTCTGGGACCGACCGCGACGGTGGCGATGCTGTTGCCGCTGACCTTCTACCTGCCGCCGGTCGGCGCGCTCATCATGCTGGCGGGCATCTTCTACGGCTCGCAGTACGGCGGATCGGCGACGGCCATCCTGGTGAACCTGCCGGGCGAATCCTCATCCGTGGTCACCTGCCTGGACGGCCACGCCATGGCGCGGCAGGGCCGGGCGGGTGTGGCGCTCGCCACGGCGGCGCTCGCCTCGCTGTTCGCCGGGATCGCCACCACCGTCCTGATCGCCGTGGCCGGTCCCCCGCTGGCCGGGGTGGCGCTCGCCTTCGGGCCGGCGGAGTATGTGTCGCTGATGCTGCTGGGCCTGATCGGGGCGGTGACGCTGGCCCACGGGTCGGTGGTGAAGGCCATCGCGATGATCCTGCTGGGCCTGCTGCTGAGCATGGTCGGCACCGACGTCAATTCCGGCGACACGCGATTCACCTTCGGCCTGCCGCAGCTCTACGACGGCATCGACTTCGTGCCGCTCGCCATGGGGCTGTTCGGGCTGGCGGAAATCATCATCAGCCTGGAGCAGACCGGCGGCGCCGGGCGGACCACCGCCCCGATCGCCAGCCTGTGGCCGAAGCGCGAGGATGTCCGCCGGGCCTGGCCGGCGACGGTGCGCGGCACGGTGATGGGCGCCCTTCTCGGCATCCTGCCCGGCGGCGGCGCCACGCTGGGCTCCTTCGCCGCCTATTCGCTGGAGAAGAAGGTGTCCCGCCACCCGGAACGCTTCGGGCAGGGCGCCATCGAGGGGGTGGCCGCGCCGGAGGCCGCCAACAACGCCGCCTCGCAGGCCTGCTTCATCCCCATGCTCAGCCTGGGCATCCCGCCCAACGCCATCATGGCCCTGATGATCGGCGCCATGACCATCCACGGCATCACGCCGGGGCCGCAGATCATGGCCAAGCAGCCGGAGCTGTTCTGGGGCATGATCGCCAGCATGCTGATCGGCAACGTGATCCTGGTGATCCTGAACCTGCCGATGATCGGGCTGTGGGTGCGGCTGCTGAAGGTGCCCTACGGCTATCTGTTCCCGGCCATCCTGGTCTTCTGCTGCATCGGCACCTACACGCTGAACAACAGCGCCTTCAACGTCCTGCTGATGGCCCTGTTCGGCATCCTGGGCTACGTGCTGCGCAAGCTGGACTGCGAGCCGGCGCCGCTGATGCTGGGCTTCGTGCTGGGCCCCATGCTGGAGGAGAATCTGGGGCGCGCCCTGCTGCTGTCGGGCGGCGACCCCACCGTCTTCGCCACCCGCCCGATCAGCGGCAGCCTGCTGGCCGCCGCCGGTTTCCTGCTGGTCCTGATGGTGCTGCCGTCGGTGCGCCGCCGCCGCGACGACGCCTTCAAGGAAGAATGATCCCCGACCCTGTTCCCTTGTCCCCGCCCGCCCGGATTTCCAGAGGGCGGGCGGACCTCACGCCGTGAAAGGTGCCTGCCCGATGACCGTCGTCACAGAATTCCCCCGTCCCGCCCCCGATCTGGTCGCCGCCTTCCGCGGCCAGTCCCCGGCCACGCTGCACGAGGCGATGGGCAAGAAGGGCGCCATGTCCTTTCCGATCAAGCCGCTCTATCAGGGCATGACGCTGTTCGGCACCGCGGTGACCGTGTCCGGCGGCCCCACCGACAACCTGATGATCCACGCCGCCATGGCGCTGACCCGTCCGGGCGACGTGCTGGTGGTCGATTTCAAGGGCATGACCGAGGCCGGCCCCTGGGGCGACGTGCTGACCGAGGCGGCGATCCAGCGCGGGCTGGCCGGTCTGGTGATCGACGGCTGTGTGCGCGACGCCGCGGCCATCCGCAACATGGGCTTTCCGGTCTTCTGCCGGGGGACCAGCATGAAGGGCACCACCAAGACCCAGCCGGCGGGCGACGTGAACACCCCCGTCGTCTGCGGCGGCGTGATGGTCATGCCGGGCGACATCGTGGTCGGCGACGACGACGGGGTGGTCGTGGTGCCCCAGGCCGAGGCCGCCGCGACGCTCGCCAAGGCGGCGGAGCGCGAGCGGATGGAGGAAGGCCTGCGCGCACAGCTCCGCGCCGGACGGACGACGGTCGAGGCGCTGAAGCTGGAAGCCTGTCTGGAGGCCGGCGGCATCACGCTGTGACGCGGGCAGATGGGCCGGGCAGATGGATTGGGCAGATGGATCGGGCGGGTGGACCGGGAAACCTGCCCGCCATTGCCTGGAGTGGTATTACCGGTTCTTCGCAGAAGAACATCTTCAGGCAAAAAAAATGCCGCGACCGGACACAAGGTCGGCGCGGCAGACCAATGCTCTTGGAGCATCGTGATTTTTTTGGTTTCCTCCCCAGACCTCAAGGCCTTTGTTTTGTGAGAGGAAATTTCCACAGTCCGCGCAGGGAAGTCAACCGCATTGAGCGGGTTATAACTTTAAGCCTAATTTTCTCCTTTGGCCCGTCAGAATGGCCGAGGGAGTGCCTTGCGGAAAAATCGGAGCGGAAGCCGAACAGAGGGCTTGCTTTCCGCGGGGCGGGTGCGGTATCTCCCTGCCTCCTTCGTTGGAGCGGCGCGGGCGTAGCTCAGGGGTAGAGCACAACCTTGCCAAGGTTGGGGTCGAGGGTTCGAATCCCTTCGCCCGCTCCAGTATCACGAAGCCTCTCCCAAGACAGTGCCGGACGAAACGCCGCGAGGCCCGCTCCCGATGGGACCGTCCTACCCATGGCCGCGCGCGGCGTCCGCGAATTCCTTGCCGGAATGTTAACCCACTGCTAGGGGTCTCGGGCTAAGGTCGGTCGAATGGCCCGATCTGGGCATACCTGCTTAGACGAACCACGAAGCGCGGGCGCCCCGACCATGCAGCAACCTGACCGTCCGAACGAATCGCCGACCGACTCCCGGCACTCCGGGTTCGACATGCTGAAGGGCCAGTCGATCCTGGTGACGGGGGGAAGCGGCTCCTTCGGGCGGCGCTTCGTGGAAACAGTGTTGCGCCACGCCAGCCCGCGGCGGGTCATCGTCTTCTCCCGCGACGAGTTCAAGCAGTACGAGATGCAGCAGCAGCTCGGCCCCGAATGGGCGTCCACGCTGCGCTTCTTCATCGGCGACGTGCGCGACCGCGAGCGGCTGGAACTGGCCATGCGCGAGGTGGACGTGTGCGTCCACGCCGCCGCCCTGAAGCATGTGCCCGCCGCCGAATACAACCCCATGGAATGCATCCACACCAACGTCTATGGGGCGGAGAACGTGGTGCGGGCCGCGCTGAACACCGGCGTGAAGCGGGTGATCGCGCTGTCCACCGACAAGGCGGCCAACCCGGTCAACCTCTACGGCGCCAGCAAGCTGGCCTCGGACAAGATCTTCATCGCCGCCAACAACCTGTCGGGCTCGCTCGGCACGCGCTTCTCGGTGGTGCGCTACGGCAATGTGGTGGGGTCCCGCGGGTCGGTGATCCCGCTGTTCCGCCGGATGATCGCGGAAGGCGCGGAATCCCTGCCGGTCACCGACGAGCGGATGACCCGCTTCTGGATCACGCTGCAGCACGGGGTGGATTTCGTCGTCTCCTGCATCGCGATGATGCAGGGCGGCGAGATCTTCGTGCCCAAGATCCCCAGCATGCGCATCACCGATCTGGCCCGCGCGATGGCCCCGCAGCTTCCGCACAAGCCGGTCGGCATCCGCCCTGGCGAGAAGCTGCACGAGGTGATGATCACCGAGGATGATTCCCGCCAGACCTTCGAGCTGCCGGACCGCTTCGTCATCGAGCCGGCCTTCGCCTTCTGGACGCACGAGCCCTACCGGCGGCTGGGCGCACAGCCGGTCCCCGACGGCTTCCGTTACGCCAGCGACACCAACACCGACTGGCTGGACGGCGCGCGGCTGATGCGGCTGATCGCGGAAGCCCCGTGATGGGCGGGCCGGACTCAGCCCCTCCGCCCCTCTCCCTGGCCCCCTTCCTGCCTTACGGGCGTCAGGACATCGACCAGAGCGACATCGACGCGGTCACCGCCGTCCTGCGCGGCGACTGGTTGACCCAGGGCCCGGCGGTGGAGGCCTTCGAACGGGCGCTGTGCGAGCGCACCGGGGCGGCCCATGCGGTGTCCTGCGCCAACGGGACCGCCGCCCTGCACTTGGCCACCCTCGCGCTGGGGCTCGGCCCCGGCGACGCGGTGGTGGTGCCTGCCGTCACCTTCCTCGCCACCGCCAACGCCGCCCGTTACGTGGGGGCGGAGGTCGCCTTCGCCGACGTCGATCCCGACACCGGCCTGATGGGGCCGGAACAGGCGGAGGCGGCGATCGAACGGGCCGCCCGCGCCGGCTGGCGGGTGCGCGCCCTGGCGCCCGTGCATTTCGCCGGGCAGACCGCGGACATGGCCGGGCTCGCCGGGCTCGCCGCCCGCCACGGGCTGGCGGTGGTCGAGGACGCCTGCCACGCCATCGGCAGCGTGGACGTGACGCCGGACGGGCGGTCCCTGCCGGTCGGTTCCAACGGCTTCGGCACGCTCACCGCCTTCTCCTTCCATCCCGTGAAGACCATCGCGGCGGGCGAGGGAGGGGCTGTCACCACCAACGATCCGGTTCTCGCCGCCCGCCTGCGCCGCTTCCGCAATCACGGGATGGAGCGGGATCCGGCAAGCTTCAAGGACCGCGAGGCCGCGTTCGCCGCCGACGGAACCCCCAATCCCTGGTACTACGAGATGGCGGAACCGGGATTCAATTACCGCCTGACCGACATCCACTCGGCGCTCGCGCTCAGCCAACTGGCCCGGCTGGACGCCTTCGTGGAACGGCGGCGCCATCTGATGGACCTCTACGCGGAACGGCTGGCCCCGCTGGCCCCCCTGCTCCTGCCCGCGGCCCGCGCGCCCTGGTGCCGCCCGGCCTGGCATCTCTGCGCCGTCCGCATCGACTTCGCCGCCGCCGGGCGGACACGGGCGCAGGTCATGGCCGGCCTGCGGGAGCGGGGCATCGGCACCCAGGTCCATTACATCCCGGTCCATCGGCAGCCCTATTGGCGCGACCGCTGCGGCGACCTCGCCCTGCCCGGCGCCGACGCCCATTACGCCCGGACGCTGTCGCTGCCCCTGTTTCCGGTCATGGCCGATGCCGATGTGGATCGGGTCGCCACGGCTCTCACCGAAACGCTCGGCCTGTCCGCTTCGGCATGACAACCCATGCGTCCTTGCTGGACAGTTTTCTCTCTTCCAAAAATGCGCTATGCCAAGCGTCATCTGGAATGCTTCGGAGCAGGGTCATGGCCGAGGGTACTGTGGACTATTACGCGATGGTCGAAGAGGCCTGGCAACTGAGCGACACCGCGCGCGACTATGTGAAGAACGCGGGCCGCGACGTGGACAATGCCGAGTTGTGGGAGAAGGTCTTCGCCGCCTCGCCCCTGATCGACCTGGAGCGCACCCGCGCCGAGGGCGGCCAGCCGCTGCAGAAGATCTTCTTCAAGAACCCCTACGGTCTGCAGTACCGGGCTGACCACAAGGATTGGATACCGTTCCGCCACGGCGCCCTGGACCCCGCCTATCTCCAGGCGATCTGAGCCACACGGCGTTTCCAGTCGGTTCTGCGGGGGCGGGCGCCCGCGAAGCAAGCCACGGCGTGTCCGCCTCCGGCGAAACGGATCGGAATCGGCTTCCGGCCTTGGATGAAGGCACGCGACCCATGCGGCGGCCCGCCGCGGAGTGATGTTCCCATCACGGCTGTCCCGATCAGGCCGGCCGCCATGGAAGGCGGGCGCCGGTCGGTTTCATCCCAGAAACGGGCGGTCTTATGGACGTTGACAACAAGGGTTCCTCATGCGCATCGCAATGATCGGTACGGGCTATGTCGGGCTGGTGTCCGGCGCCTGCTTTTCGGAATTCGGCGTCCACGTCACCTGTGTCGACAAGGACGCCGGCAAGATCGAGCGCCTGAAGCGCGGCGAAATTCCGATCTACGAGCCGGGCCTGGATGAACTGGTCGCGCGCAACGTCGCCGCCGGGCGCCTCTCCTTCACGCTCGACCTGAAGGAAGCCATGGCTGGCGTGGACGCCGTGTTCATCGCGGTGGGGACTCCGACCCGGCGCGGCGATGGCCACGCCGATCTTTCCTACGTCTACGCCGCCGCCGAGGAGGTCGCCGCCAACCTCGACCACTACACGGTGGTGGTGAACAAGTCGACCGTGCCGGTCGGAACGGGCCGCGAGGTCCAGGCGATCATCCGCCGCGCCAACCCCGACGCCGATTTCGACGTGGCGAGCAACCCGGAGTTCCTGCGCGAAGGCTCGGCCATCGGCGACTTCATGCGGCCCGACCGCGTGGTGATCGGCACCAGTTCGGAGCGCGCCGCCGAGGTGATGCGCCGCCTCTACCGCCCGCTCTACCTGATCGAGACGCCGATCGTCCTGACCTCGCTCGAGACGGCGGAGCTGACCAAATACGCCGCCAACACCTTCCTGGCCGCGAAAATCACCTTCATCAACGAGATCGCCGACCTGTGCGAGAAGGTGGGCGCCAACGTCCATGACGTGGCCCGCGGCATCGGGCTGGACGGGCGCATCGGCAAGAAGTTCCTGCACCCCGGTCCGGGCTACGGCGGCTCCTGCTTCCCCAAGGACACGCTGGCCCTGGTGCGCACCGCCCAGCAGGTGGGCAGCCCGCTGCGCATCATCGAGACGGTCGTCGACATCAACGACAAGCGCAAGAAGCAGATGGCCGAGCGCATCGTCGCCGCCTGCGGCGGGTCGGTGGCCGGCAAGACGATCGGCGTTCTGGGCGTCACCTTCAAGCCCAACACCGACGACATGCGCGACGCCCCGTCGCTGGACATCGTCCCGGCGCTCCAGGCCGCCGGCGCCATCGTGCGCGCCTATGACCCCGCCGGCATGCACGAGGCCGAAAAGCTGCTGCCCGGCGTGCAGTGGACGCAGGACGCCTACGGCGCCCTGGAGGGAGCCGACTGCGTGGCCATCCTGACGGAATGGAACGAGTTCCGCGCGCTGGATCTGAAACGGGTCAAGACCCTGCTGAAGGAGCCGGTCATGATCGATCTGCGCAACGTCTACAATCCGGGGGACATGGCGGCCGCCGGCTTCGCCTATTCCTCCATCGGGCGGCCCACGGCGCCGTCTCCGACCGTCTGAAGCGATCCGGTTCAAGGAGGTCCGTCGAGACCATGAGCGAAGCCCACATCTTCCATCCGACCGTGCTGCGCGAGTACGACATCCGCGGCATCGTCGGCAGCACCCTGACCGCGGCGGACGCCCGCGCGGTCGGACGGGCCTTCGGCACCGTGGTCGCCCGCGGCGGCGGGAAGACCGTCTGCGTCGGCTACGATGGCCGGCTGTCCTCGCCGGAGCTGGAAGCCGCCATGGTGGAGGGCCTGGTCGCCTGCGGCCTGCATGTGCTGCGGATCGGGCTCGGCCCCACCCCGATGCTGTATTTCGCCACCCGCGACCGCGAGGCGGCGGCCGGCATCATGATCACCGGCTCCCACAACCCGCCGGACTACAACGGCATCAAGATGATGCTGGGCAAGGGGCCGGTCTACGGCCAGCAGATCCTCGACCTCGGCATCATCGCGTCGAAGGCCGACTATGCGTCGGGCGAGGGCTCCTCGGAACAGGTCGACATCAAGGACGCCTACGTGGAGCGCCTGCTGCGCGACTATGACGGCACCCGCGACCTGACCATCGCCTGGGACGCCGGCAACGGCGCCACCGGCGAGATCCTGCGCCGCCTGACCGCGAAGCTGCCGGGCAAGCACATCCTGCTGTTCGACGAGATCGACGGCAACTTCCCCAACCACCATCCGGACCCGACGGTCGAGAAGAACCTCGTCGACCTGAAGAAGGCGGTGGCGGAGAACGGCTGCGACATCGGCATCGGCTTCGACGGCGACGGCGACCGCATCGGCGCCATCGATCACCGGGGCCGCGTGGTGTGGGGCGACCAGCTGGTGGCGATCTACGCCGCCGACGTGCTGAAGAGCCACCCCGGCGCGACGATCATCGCCGACGTGAAGGCCAGCCAGACGCTGTTCGACGAGATCGCCCGGCTCGGCGGCACCCCGCTGATGTGGAAGACCGGCCATTCGCTGCTGAAGGCGAAGATGGCGGAACTCGGCTCTCCGCTGGCCGGCGAGATGTCGGGCCACATCTTCTTCGCCGACAAGTGGTACGGCTTCGACGACGCGCTGTACTGCGCGGTGCGGCTGATCGGGCTGGTCAGCAAGCTGAACCAGCCGCTGTCGGAGCTGCGCGACCGCCTGCCGCCGGTGGTGAACACGCCGGAAACCCGCTTCCAGGTGAGCGAGGAGCGCAAGTTCCAGGTCGTCCAGGAGGTCAAGGGCCGGCTGAAGGACGAGGGTGCGGACGTCAACGACATCGACGGCGTGCGCGTGAAGACGGCGGACGGCTGGTGGCTGCTGCGCGCCTCCAACACCCAGGACGTTCTGGTCGCCCGCGCGGAGTCGGGCACGCCCGAAGGGCTGGAGCGGCTGAAAGGCATGGTCGTTGCCCAGCTGGAAGCCTCCGGCCTCCAGGCCCCCTCCTTCGAGGACGGCGGCAGCGCCCACTGATCGGGCGGAACGAAAAAGGCCCTTCCCCGTGGATGCGGGGAAGGGCCTTTTTCTTTGCGTGGGTCCCGGAAAGCAGCCGGTGAGAATTCTCACCGCTCCGCGCGAGGGAAAGGGACCGGTGAGAATTCTCACCGGCTCCGGTCAGCCGTTCTCACCGCCCTCATTCTCACCGTTCAGGATCGCGTCGATGGAGCGGCGCAGGTCGCGCAGCACTTCGCGGTCCACATCCTCCAACCGCTTCGGCTTCTCCTGGAAAGCGTGCAAGGCCTCCCGGGTGCGCAGGATGTTGCGGGAGACGCGCAGGCTGAAGGCGCTCAACACCGCTTCCGGCTCGTCCCGCGGGCCCGTTGCGGCAGCACCGAGCGCGCGGGGCTCCGGCAGGGGCTGGTCGTTGGTCAGGCTGTCCAGAAGGCGCATCTGGGCGTCCGCGTCGTCGAGTGCCGCGATCTGGTAGAGCTTGTAGCGGGCAATCCTCTTCTCGGCCCCCTCGTAGCGCTCCCGCACCGCCGGGGCGATCTTGGTCAGGCCGAGGGTCCGGGTGATCTCCGCCTTGTCGCGCCCCATGATCTGGCCGAGGTCGGCGTGCGAATAGCCGTGCCTCTCCACGAGCGCCACGAAGGCGTCGGCCTCTTCGAAAGGGGTCAGGTCGGAGCGCAGGACGTTTTCCACGACCGCCACCTCGGCGGTGTCGACGCCGTCCGGCACGAGGATGCAGGGGACCGTCTGCTGGCCGAGCGCGCGGACCGCGCGCAGGCGACGTTCGCCGAAGACGAGCTGGAAGCGGCTCGGCCCCAGCTCCCGCACGCCGATCGGCTGCTGAAGTCCGTATTTGCGGATGGAGTCGGTGAGGGCGGCCAGTTCCGCCTCGTCGAAGCGGCGGCGCGGCTGGTCGGGGTTGGCCTCGATCCAGTCCACGTCGGGGTAGACGAGCCGCACGCCCTGCTCCGGCTCCGCGAAAACGGCGAGCGCGCCACGGCTCATGGCGTTCAGCCGGGCGAGGTTCCCGGTTCCGAGCTTACGCGACATTGGCCACCTCCACACGCTTGCGCCGCTCCACCACGATGGCATCGGCGAGCGCCCGGTAGGACGAGGCTCCCGGGGCGTCCGGCACCGCCTCCAGGGCCGCGCGGCCGGCAAGCGCCGCGTCGCCGTAGATGGTCGCCCGCGGCACCGGCGGGAAGATGCGCAGCGTGCCGCCCAGCGCGCTGTGGAGCTGCTCCAGGGTCACCTGATGCTGGTTCAGCCGGGCGTTGTGCATGGTCGGCAGGATGCCCAGGACGGCGAGGCTGGGGTGGCAGCGCCGCTTCAGCTTGTTGATCGTCTTCAGCAGATGGTTCACGCCGATGGAGGACAGATACTCGGTCTGGCAGGGGATGACGATGAGGTCCGACGCCACCAGCCCGTTGGCGGTGCATTGGCCCAGGTTCGGCGGGCAGTCGATGAAGATGAAGTCATAGGACGCCCGCGCGTCCTGCAGCCGCTCCCGCAGGGCCATGGGGCCGCTGGGATCGGCGGTCAGCTCCACCTCGACGGACGCCAGCTCGATGCTCGACGGGGCGATCTCCAGCCCGATGTCGCCGACCGGGACGACGATGTCCTCGACGGCGACCTCCTCGCGCAGCACATGGGCGAGCGACTTGCGCCGGCCCTCCTCATACTCGATCAGGTCGATGCCGAGATGCGCCGTGGCGTTGGCCTGCGGGTCGGCGTCGATGATGAGCACGCGGTAGCCCTCGCGCGCCAGGATGCTGGCGGTGTTCACCGTACAGGTGGTCTTGCCGACCCCGCCCTTCTGGTTGGCAAGGCAGATGACCAGCGCCGGGCCATGCTTGCCGTCCACCACAGCCGTCTCCTTCAGGAGGAAGCGGACCACCGCGTCCGGGATCTTCTCGCTGTTGCTTTCCCAGCGGGAAATCTTGGAGCGGTCATAGCGCCGCTCCAGCCGCTCGTTCAGCCAGGCCGCGAAATCCGGCTGTGAGAGTTTGCGCTCCTCGCGCAGGAGCCTCATGTCTTCGCCACGCACGTCAACCTCCACAGCGAATGCGCTTGCCGTGTTCAACCGATACGACGGAGCCCCGAATCGGTCAAGGTTGACGGTCACCACCGTTGCATCAACAGCCGGCATCAACAGGAAAAAGCCGGCCCAGGGGAGAGCATCCCCCGGACCGGCGCGTTTCGGACGGCCTCAGCTTAGAGGTTGATGAAGGCGATGTAGTTCTGGTCGCCCATGGTGCCGGTCGTCATGGTCATCGCGCCCACGGCCTTGCCGGTGAAGGTCATGCTGGCGTCGATGGTGCCGTTGCCGTCGATGTCGCAATGGACCGTCGCGCCCTTGTAGCCTTCGGCGCCGCCCATCTCCTCCCAGGAGAGTTTCGAGACCCCCTCCTGATAGCCCCACATCGTGGCCCACTCGCCCTGCTCCAGATCGACCACGGTGGACCAGGTGGTCTCGGTGCCGCGGCCGTCGACGAAGAAGGTGTCCTTGCCCGTGCCGCCGATCAGCCAGTTGGAGCCCGAGCCGCCGTCCAGCACGTCGTCGCCGGCGCCACCCCAGGCCGCGTCGTCGCCGCCCAGCAGGTTGATGAAGTCGTTGCCGTCCGACCCGCCCAGCACCTCGCTGCGGGAGTCGCCCAGGAAGGTCCACTGCAGGTCGGACACCGGCCCTTCGTAGGCGTAGGCCTTCACGTCCTCCGTCACACCGTCCACGATGCGCTGCATGGCGGCGGAGGGGCGGTCGTCCACCGGCGGGGTGGTGGTCGGCGGCTCCGTCGTGGGCGGCGTCGTGGTCGGCGGTTCCGTGGTCGGGGGCTCGGTCGTCGGCGGGGTGGTGGTCGGCGGTTCCGTCGTCGGGGGCTCGGTGGTCGGCGGTTCGGTGGTCGGGGGCGCGTCGATCAGCGTGACGGTGTCGCCGTTGAGCTGGAACTGCCCGGCGGTGAAGCTGCCGACGAAGCGCAGGGTCACGTCGGCGCCCGCGGTGGCGTCGGTGCCGATGCGCAGGAAGGTGACGCCGTCCACCGTCTCCGCCTGGACCTGCCCGGCGCCGAGCTGGCTGCCGTTGCCGGCGTTGGCCGTTCCGGTCATGGCCGTGCCGGTGATGGTGAAGGCGTCGCCCACCATGGCCCCGGTCACCCCGCTGGTGAAGTTGCTGGCCTGGGCGGCGGTCATCGTCACCGTGTGGCGCACGCTGCCGACCAGATCGAGGTTTTCCACGCTGGTCAGGGTCATGCCGGAGATGTCGATCTGCGGCGTCGCCGTGGTGATCTTGCCTTCCGGATCGGTCACGTTGTCGGAGCTGACGCGCAGCGTGTCGGTGCCGTCGCCGCCGTCGTAGGAGACCGTGCCGGCATCGCCCTGCGCGGCGATGATGAAGGTGTCGTTGCCGGCGCCGCCCTGGATGACGTCGGCCTCATCCATGTTGCCATGTTCGCCGCTGTAGAAGACGTCGTCGCCGTCGCCGCCGATCATCGTGTCGGCGTCCCAGTCGCCGACCAGCGTGTCGTTGCCGGCCCCGCCCATCAGGCTGTCCTTGCCGCCGCCGCCGACCAGCAGATCGTCGCCGTCGTCGCCATAGAGCATGTCGTCGTCGGCCCGCCCGAAGATCTGGTCGTTGCCGGCCCCGCCATGGACGGTGTCGTTGCCGTTGCCGCTCTCCAGCGTGTCGTTCCCGGCGCCGCCGGTCACCAGGTCGGCGCCGTCATGGGCCCAGAACCACACGGGGTCGTTCCCGGCCACCATGGTGTCGTCGAAGTTGGAACCGACCCAGCGCTCGATGTCGATGAAGGTGTCGCCCGCGGCGTCGCCCGTGCTGTTGCCCGGGGTCAGCAGGTCCAGCACGAGGCCGGAGGTCGCGGTCTCGTAGGACGCCTCGTCGAAGCCCGCCCCGCCGTTCAGCACGTCGGCACCCGCGCCACCGATCAGCGTGTCGTTGCCGCCGCCGCCGATCAGCGTGTCGTTGCCGGCCCCGCCTTCGATCACATCGGGCTCGTCATCGCTGGTCAGCAGGTCGGGGCCCGCCGTCGTGGTGCCGGTCACGGCCAGGACATGAGTCCAGCCCTCGACAGCCGCGAAGGGGGAGGGGGCGACGACCGGCGCGGTGCTCTGGTCGAGCGTCCAGGAGGCGCCCTGCGCCGCCGGGCCGACCAGCCCCGAGGAGGCCGCGACCGTGGCGCCCGTGGCGGCGGCCAGCCGGTCGAGGAGAAGACGGCCCTCGGCGCCCGCGCCGGCGTGGCAGGCGTGGAGGTGGATCTCGGTGCCGCGCGCGTCCGGCCAGGAGCGGTCGAGCAGCGACCGCGCGTCCAGCGGCTGGGCGCCCAGCAGGACCCGTCCCGGCTCGCCATGGGCGACCAGATGCAGGACGGACGGACGGGCGGTGAGCGCCTCGGCCAGAACGGCGTGGGCATCGTCGGCGGCGGAGACGAGCATGACCTGGACGTCCGGATGGCGGCGGCTGAGCAGCCCGTCGAGATCCTCAAGTCCAGCGTCCGCGATGATGACTTCGTTCAAGGGAAACTCTCCGTGCATTCTGTGGTGATCGCTGGGGCGCCCGATCGCATTGTTCGCGGTTGCGGGGGTTCGCGGATACGGGGAAGCGCGACACCCAATCACATGCGCTTTCGGAGATGGTTTCTGCAATTGCCCAAGAAGAAATAACACGTCGTCTTCAATGAAACTTAGTTGTTGGGTTATCTTGCAAGATAAAGGCGAATCTCAACGTCCTATGATTTTTCATGTATATATGGCTCGCGGACACAGATATTACACTTCAAGGGGGAGAGGCGGAAAATGAGATGAGAGGATCTGCGATTTTGGGGGATCCGGCCATCCGGACGGGGTGCCGCCTCTGGCGCTGCCGTCAAGAAAACGCCGGCCTGGAGTCATCCTCCAGGCCGGCGCGTTTCGGACCGCTTCAGATCACAGGCTGATGAAGGCGATGTAGTTCTGATCGCCCATGGTGCCCGTCGTCATGGTCATGGCGCCCACGGACTTGCCGGCGAAGGTCATGCTGGCGTCGATGGTGCCGTTGCCGTCGATGTCGCAATGGACCGTCGCGCCCTTGTAGCCCTCGGCGCCGTCCATCTCCTCCCAGCGCAGCGTGGAGGTGCCTTCCTTGTAGCCCCAGAGGGTGGACCACTCGCCCTGCTCCAGGTCGGTGACGGTGGACCAGGTGACCTCCGTGCCGCGGCCGTCGACGAAGAAGGTGTCCTTGCCCGAGCCGCCGATCAGCCAGTTGGAGCCCGAGCCGCCGTCCAGCACGTCGTCGCCGGCCCCGCCCGCGGCCGCGTCGTCGCCGCCCAGCAGGTTCAGGAAGTCGTTGCCGTCCGATCCGCCCAGCACCTCGCCGCGGGAGTCGCCCAGGAAGGTCCATTGCAGGGTGGAAACCGGGCCTTCATAGGCGTAGGCCTTCACGTCCTCCGTCACGCCGTCCACGATGCGCTGCATGGCGGTCGAAGGACGATCGTCGACCGGCGGGGTGGTGGTCGGCGGTTCCGTCGTCGGGGGCGTCGTGGTCGGCGGCTCGGTCGTCGGCGGGGTGGTGGTCGGCGGCTCCGTGGTCGGCGGGTTCGAGGGGGTCCCGCTCAGAGTGATCCCGCTGCCGCTGACCTGGAACTGGTCCGCCGTGAAGCCGCCGGCGAAGCGCAGCGTCACGTCGGCGCCCGCCGTGGCATCGGTGCCGATGCGCAGGTAGGTGACCCCGTTCACCGTCTCCGCCTGCGCCTGCCCGGCGCCGAGCTGGCTGCCGTTGCCGGCGGTCACCGCGCCGGCCATCGCCGTGCCCGTGATGGAGAAGACGTCGCCGCCGGTGGCGCCGGTGATGCTGGCGAAGCCGTTGGCCTGGGCGGCGGTCATCGTCACCGTGTGGCGGACGCTGCCGACCAGTTCCAGCCTCTCCACGCTGGTCAGGGTCATGCCGGAGATGTCGATCTGCGGCGTCGCCGTGGTGATCTTGTTTTCCGGATCGGCGACGTTGTCGGAGCTGATGCGCAGCGTGTCGGTGCCGTCGCCGCCGTCGTAGGAGACCGTGCCGGCGTCGCTCTGCGCGGCGATGATGAAGGTGTCGTTGCCGGCACCGCCCTGGATGATGTCGGCCTCCGGCAGGGGGTCGTGCGCGCCGCTGTAGAAGACGTCGTCGCCGTCGCCGCCGATCATCGTGTCGACGCCCCAGTCGCCGATCAGCGTGTCGTTGCCGGTGCCGCCGTCGAGCATGTCGTTGCCGCCGCCGCCGGCCAGCAGGTCGTTGCCGGCCTCGCCGTACAGCATGTCGTCGTCGGCCCGTCCGAAGGCCCGGTCGTCGCCGCCGCCGCCGTAGATCGTGTCGTTGCCGATACCGCTTTCCATCGTGTCGTTGCCGGCGCCGCCGATCTCGACATCGTTGCCGCCATGGCCCCAGAACCAGACGCCGTCGTCGTTGCCGACCAGCCGGTCGTCGAACTCGCTGCCGATCCAGCGCTCGATGTTGGTGAAGGTGTCGCCCGCGGCGTCGCCGGTGCTGTTCGCCGGATTGCGCAGATCCAGCACGACGCCCGAGGTGGCGTTGGCGTAGGTCACCTCGTCGAAGCCGTCGCCGCCGTCGAACACGTCGGCACCGGCGCCGCCCTCCATGGTGTCGTGGCCGATGCCGCCGATCAGCGTGTCGTTGCCGGCGCCGCCGTTCATCAGATCGTTGCCCTGGCCGCCGTCCAGGCTGTCGTCGCCATCGCCGCCGTTGATGGTGTCGGCGTCCCCTTCACCGAACAGGGTGTCGTTGCCGGCGCCGCCGTCGAGCATGTCGTTGCCCCAGCCGCCGTAGATCAGATCGTTGCCGTCCTCGCCGTAGAGCACGTCGTTGTCGGCGCGGCTGTAGATCTGGTCGTCACCGGCGCCGCCATAGACGGTGTCGTTGCCGTCGCCGCTCTCCATCGTGTCGTTGCCGGCGCCGCCGATCTCCACGTCGTCGCCCGCGTGCCCCCAGAACCACACGGGGTCGTTGCCGGCCACCATGGTGTCGGCGTAGTTGGAGCCGATCCAGCGCTCGATGCCAGTAAAGGTGTCACCGGCGGCGTCGCCCGTGCTGTTCGCCGGGTTGCCGATGTCGATGACCATGCCGGAGGTGGCGTTCTCGTAGGTGACGACGTCGAAGCCGTCGCCGCCGTCGAACACGTCGGCCCCCGCGCCGCCGTCCATGGTGTCGTGGCCGATGCCGCCGATCAGCGTGTCGTTGCCGCCGTTGCCGATCAGGATATCGTTGCCCGCGCCGCCAGCGATGTTGTCCGCGGCGTCATCGCTGGTCAGCGTGTCGTTGCCGTCGGTCGGGGTGCCGGTCACGGCCAGTTCATGAGCCCAGCCGCGCGCGCCGGCGCCCTCGACCCCGGCGAAGGGGGAGGGGGTAAACACCGGCGCGGTGCGCACGTCGAGCTTCCAGGAGGCGCCGCGCGCCGCCGGACCGACGGGACCCGAGGAGGCCGCGACCGCGGCGCCCGTGGCGGCGGCCAGCCGGTCGAGGAGAAGGCGGCCCTCGGCGCCCGCGCCGGCGTGGCAGGCGTGGAGGTGGATCTCGGTGCCGCGCGCGTCCGGCCAGGAGCGGTCGAGCAGCGACCGCGCGTCCAGCGGCTGGGCGCCCAGCAGGACCCGTCCCGGCTCGCCATGGGCGACCAGATGCAGGACGGACGGACGGGCGGCGAGGGCGGCGGCCAGCACGGCATGGCCATCGTCGGTGGCGGAGACGAGCGTAACCTGAACGTCGGGACGGCGGTGGCTGAGCAGCCCGTCGAGATCCTCAAGCCCAGCGTCCGCGATGATGACTTCGTTCAAGGGAAACTCTCCGTAAATTTTGTTGTGATCGTTGGGATGACCGGGCGCCCCGCCCGCGTATATGGCAAAGCGTGCGACTTCCTATGACATGAATTCCCAAGGCATATTCCCGCAAGTTCCTAATAAGGAATAACTCCTACTCCTCATAAAAAACGCCAGTTCTATTGATATCCATTCCATATGGAGGCCTTCATCAGAACCATCACTTTAGGACAACTTAAGTCCTTTGGATGGATCGACGCCTCGTGCGGTGAGGAACGGGCGCAATCGATATTGCCGGAGCGTATTTCGAAGGCGCGGCGGGCGGCGGCGGTGACACGGATGCGCCACCCTCTCCTTCGCGCTAAGCCCCCCGACCAGGCCGCAGCCTTCTGCGCCTTCGCCGCGATCATGACGCTCATCCCGGACATCGCTTCCGCATCCCATCGCACGCGGCGCAGGACTGCCGAGGCGTGGATCCGCCGCATTGGCTTCAAGAGCGGAGGTCGTTGTCAGGTGGTTCAGTTCAGGGTCTGTCAGCGCTTGAGCCGGTCGAGGGCGGCGGCGAAGGCGCGTCCGGCCGCATCGATCTTGCTGTCCTCGGCAGCCATCAATCTTTGAAGCAGGCAACCATCCGGGGCGCTGGGTCGGCCACATCGCGATGATAGTCATCCAGCCGTTCACTTCCGAGTGCGAGGTGCCATTTGGCAAGCTGGTTTGCGGGAGGCCTGCCGCGCAAAGCCCTCCCATTTCGGCGACACCGTCGGATGGTTCGTGCGACATGCGGGCGGTTCATGCGAAAAGCTCCCCGTCGGCGCGCGGGACATCGCTCCATGTCGTTGAAAAGCCGACGTTCTTTCAGGAAGACAGATCAAGATACGGTCCGCCTGGAGGCGTTCCTTGCCTGATGCCCCAACGCTTTGGAGGCCGGCGCCGCTTGGCATCTTGTCTCGCCCCGGCTGACGGCTCCAATCGATCAGCGGAGCGCACGGCGGCCCACGACGCCCAGATATTTTACCAAACGGCCGTTAGGTACCGTCTGCTTTTTTGGTAAAATGACCCGGCAAGGGCGCTCTTCCCGTTCGAAAGGCGCCGGTCACCGGAGACGAAGCCATGGCGCTGATCGGGTACGCCCGCGTGTCGACCGACGAGCAGACCACCGACCCGCAGCTCGACGCTCTGAAGGCGGCCGGCTGCTCGACGATCCACCGGGAGCATGGGTCCGGCGGCGACCGGTCACGCCCGGAGCTGAAGCGTGCCATCGCGCGCTGCCGCGCCGGCGACGTGCTGGTCGTCGTGCGCATCGACCGGCTGGCCCGCTCGCTCGCCCACCTTCTGGAGATCATCGAGGCCCTCGACGCCCAAGGGGCGGGCTTCCGCTCGCTGGGCGATCCCATCGACACCACCAGCCCGCAAGGCCGCTTCACCTTGCAGATCCTCGGCGCGGTGGCCGAGTTCGAACGCGCGCTCATTCGCGAGCGCACCAAGGCCGGGCTGAAGGCGGCCAGGGAGCGTGGCCGGATCGGCGGCAATCCAGGCCTGCGCTTCCGGTCCGCGTCGGCGGTGCGCGCCGTCAACGACGCCCGCGAGGCGCGACGCGACGCCGATGTGCTGCGGGTGGCCGACGACATCCTGCCTCACGTCCGCGCGATGCGCCCCGCCTATTCCTGGGCGACCGTGGCCCGCAGCCTGGCCAGAAATGGCTCGCGGCGTCCCGACGGCGGCCCTTGGACCGGAGCGGCCCTGGCGCGCGCCGTGCGTCGCCTCGCGCGCGACGGGTTCGTGGACGACCGGGTGCTGGAACGTACGCCGCGGCGGCGGGACAGCGACGATCTCGTCACCCTGGTCGCCTCGGCGGTGAGGACGCTGGGCAACCCAACCCTGACCAACATTGCCCGGCATCTTGAAGAGCTGCGTTGCCGGACGCCCCGCGGGGAAACGCGCTGGTCGGTCTCGTCGGTGCAGAACCTGCTGGCGCAGGCCGTCGCCCAGGGCCTTCTGGAAGACCGGCCGCTTCCCGCACCGGAAGCGCCTCGCCGGCGCGGCCGTCCGCCCAAATCGCTCAAAAGCCTGAGAGGCACCCCATAACGGCGACAGTCGATTTCCATCGCCTCCCCATCGCCGCGCCGGCCAAGGCCCAAGACGGATCGCGCACCACGGATCGCGCTCCATAGCCACAGCCGGTCGCATCACCGTACCGGCCGGGAGCAACGGCGGCATGCCAAGTGTCCATCGAGGCCAGGGCTGGTGATCGCCCTTCCGGTTCAGGAAAAAAACGTCCCGTCGGCGCAGGACACTCCTCGGGAATCTTCGCAACCATTGGGCGTCTCGTCGACGCTTCGCGGATCGGGAAATAATTCCCATGAAAGTCGAGCGGCGCCTCTGAAATACGACGTACGCTTGTTGACTTTCCTAGCGAAGACGCGCTGAATTCCAACGTCCCTGCGATGCCGGCTCTTTTGACTCGTTTGTCGACGGCCCCGCCGGCTTGGATACCGACAGCTGATCAATGCGCCGTTCGAATCGCAAGCTGGAAACGCACAATGCCGAGGTCTTGGGGCGCGGGTCCCGTTCGGCGGACTTGAGGACATGATGACCGCTCCCAGCGACCTCACCGGGCAGGACGACGCGCAAACCGGTCCTGGGAAAGCCACGCCGGTCACGCGTTCGGGCGGACCGGTCGCCGTCGTCGGGATCGGCGCGTCGGCGGGCGGGTTGAAAGCCATCACCGCCCTGCTGCAGGCCGTCCCGGAGGCGAGCGGGCTTGCCCTGGTCGTCCTTCAGCACCGCACGCCGAACAACGAACGGTTGATGGTCGATCTGCTGGAAAAGGCCACGCCGTTGCCGGTCCGCACGGCCGAGGACGGAATGCCGGTCGAGGCGGACCACATCTACGTCGCTCCGGCGGGCCGGACGCTGTCCATGACACGGGGGCGCTTCGCCCTCGGCACGGCGGCGAACGAAGCGGCCGCGCTGCCGATCGACGTCTTCTTCCGGTCCCTGGCCTCCGAGTGGACGCAGGGCGCCATCTGCGTCGTGCTGTCCGGGTCGGGGGCCGACGGCACGACCGGGTTGAAGGCGGTCAAGGAGTGCGGCGGGCTGGTCGTCGTCCAGGACCCCGCGACGGCGGCGTTCGAGGGCATGCCGAGCAGCGCGATCGCGACCGGTCTGGCCGATTACGTGCTGCCTCCGGAGCGGATGGCCGAGGCGCTGCTCCGCTACGTCCGCCAGCCCTACGTCCGCGACGGCGGCGGGGACGACGACGATTCCCGATCCGAAGTCCCCCAATCCGACGGGGAGGACTTCGACCACATTCTCGAACTGATGCGGGCGCGGAGCCGCCACGACTACCGGGCCTACAAGACGCGCACGCTGGTGCGCCGCATCGAACGGCGCATGGGCATCCACCAGATCGACAGCATGCGCCACTACCGCGAGTTCCTGGGAACCCATCCCGGCGAGGTCGAGCAGCTGTCGCGCGACATCCTGATCAGCGTGACCCGCTTCTTCCGCGATCCGGAAGCCTTCGACGTCCTCAACGAGGTCATTTTCGGCCCGCTGGTGCGAAGCCGCGGCTCCGACCGGCCGATCCGGGTCTGGGTCCCCGGCTGCGCCACCGGCGAGGAGGTCTACTCCATCGCCATGCTTCTGATGGAAGCCTGCGTGGCGGCGAACCGATCCTGCGACGTCAAGGTGTTCGGCACCGACATCGACGTGCACGCGCTGGACGTCGCACGAACCGGCGTCTACCCGGAAACCATCGCGGTCGATGTCTCGGCGGAACGGCTGGCCCGCTTCTTCACCCGCGTCGATGCCGGTTACAAGGTCAACCGGACGCTGCGGGAAACGGTCACCTTCGCCGTTCAGAACATGATCAGCGACCCGCCCTTTTCCAATCTCGACCTGATCAGTTGCCGCAACGTCCTGATCTACATCGACCCGAAGGTCCAGCGGTCGATCCTCGACCTGTTTCATTTCGGCCTGGACGACGGCGGCGGCCTGTTCCTGGGATCGGCCGAGACCATCGGTCACCGCACCGACCTGTTCGCGCCGCTGTCCAAGAAATGGCGCCTGTACCGCAAGCTCGGCAACGGCCGCCGGTACAGCCCGGCCCTGCCGCGACCCGCCGGCGTGTCGTTGGGGACGATCCCGGTGCCGCCCGTCACGGCGCGGGTCAGCCCGGCCGAGATCACCCGGCACGCGCTGCTGCTCGCCTATGCGCCCGCGGCCGTGCTGATCGACCAGCAGCACCGCATCCTCTACCTGTACGGCCCGACCAGCGATTTCCTCGATCTGCCGACCGGGGAGATGCCGCAGGACCTGATGGCCATGATGCGCGGCGACCTGCGCCTGAAGGTGCGCGGCGCCGTGAAGCGCGCCCTGGAGTCGGGGCAGCGGGTGACCGTCAGCAGGGTCCGGCAGACGCGGGGCGGCGTGCTGTCCCTGCTCACCGTCACCGTGGCCCCGGTCCGCCCGCCGCAGGCGCGGGAGGACCTGCTGCTGGTCACCTTCGTCCGGGACGCGGTGATGGAGCCGACATCCCCGGCCGGCGGCGGGGGCGCCGACGACCTGCAGGCGTCCGTCGAAGCCTCCGTCGTCGAGCAGCTCGAACACGAGCTGAGGGTGACCCGCGAGGACCTGAGCGCCACCATTCTGGAGTTGGAGGCGTCGAACGAGGCCCTGCGCGTGGCCAACGAGGAGATCCTGTCGATCAACGAGGAGCTGCAATCCTCCAACGAGGAGATGGAGACCTCGAAGGAGGAGCTGCAGTCGCTGAACGAGGAACTCGGCACGCTCAACAGCCAGCTCCACGAGAAGGTCGACGAGCTGGAATCGGCGACCAACGACCTGACCAACCTGCTGACCAGCACCGACATCGCCACGCTGTTCCTGTCGCCCGATCTGCGGATCAAGCGCTTCACGGCCCCGGCGACGCGCCTGTTCTCGCTCATCCCGACGGACATCGGGCGGCCGATCACCGACGTGTCGCGCCATTTCAACGATCCGGAACTGATGGACGATGTCCGCAAGGTCCTCGACACCCTGTCGCCCCTGGAACGCGAGGTGCGGACCGAGAGCGGCAACACGCTGCTGCGCCGGGTCCATCCCTACCGCACCCAGGACAACCGGATCGAGGGGACGGTCATCACCTTCAGCGACGTCACGGCGCTGAAGCGCACCGCCGCCATCCTCGCCGGGCGGGTCCGGCAGCAGAAGCTGGTCGCCGACCTGGGCCGCAAGGCGTTGGGCGACGAGGCCATGGGCGCCCTGCTGCAGGCGGCTTGCAGCCTGATCGCCGAAACGTTCGGCGCCGACAGCGTCGGCATCTTCGTCACCTCGGGGGGTGGCGGGACGTTGAGGATGCTGGAGGGCTGCGGCTGGGACCAGTCCGGGACCGCGCCCCGCGGGGAGATGCCGGGCGATCCCTCGTCGCACCTCGGCCAGATCCTCCGGTCCGGCCAGCCTCTCGTCGTCGGCGATTTCGCCACCGACCGGCGGGTGTCCGGCGGTCCACCCGCCCCCGGAATCGCCAGCGGCGTCGGCGTCGCCTTCGGCGTCGCCTTCGGCGGCGACGGCACGACGGCGCCGGCCGTCCTGGCGCTGTACAGCCGTCAGCCGAACCGGTTCGACGACGACGACGTGGAGTTCGTGCAGGCCGTCGCCACCATCCTGGGCCTCGCCATGGAGCGGGCGGCCATCCAGGATGCGGTGCGGACCGCCCGCGACTTCGCCGAATCCATCGTCGACACCGTGCGCGAGGCCCTGCTGGTGCTCGACGCCGGCCTGACGGTGGCGGCCGCCAGCCAGGCTTACTACCGCATGTTCGCCACCACGCCGGAGGCGACGCTGGGGCATCCGATGGGCGCGTTGGCCGACGGGCTGTTCCGGGACGCCGCGCTGGAAAGACGCCTGAAGGCGATGATCGCCGACGGCTCCACCATCGAGGCGCTGGAGATCACCGCCGGACACGACACCGAGGGGCCGCGCGCGCTGGAGATCAACGCCCGCCCGCTGAGCCGCTCGGAACGCCCGCTCATCCTGCTGGGCATCGAAGACGTGACCGGACGCAACCGCGCCCGGCAGGCGCTGGACGCCGCCAAGGCGGTGGCGGAGCAGGCGAGCGCCGGCAAGACCCGTTTCCTGGCCGCCGCCAGCCACGACCTGCGCCAGCCCGTGCAGGCCGCGGTGCTGTTCCACCACCTGCTGTCCGGCCAGGATCTCCCGCCGGCCTCGGCGCGGCTGCTGACCAGCCTGGGCAACACCCTGACCGCCCTTCACCTGATGCTGGAGGAGATCCTGCACGTGTCGCGTCTGGACGCCGGCGTGGTCGACGTCCAGGCGAAGCCGTTTCGGCTGCGCACGCTGATCGGCCGCCTGGTCGAGGAGTTCGGGCCGCTCGCCGACGCCGCGGGGCTGACGCTGCGTTCGGTCGACACCGGCGTCACCGTCCGCAGCGACCCGAAGCTGCTGGGCCGCATCCTCCAGAACCTCCTCGCCAACGCCGTGAAGTACACGGACCGCGGGCGCATCCTCATCGGATGCCGCCGTGCCGGCGGCGCGGTGCGCGTCCAGGTCTGGGACACCGGGCGGGGAATCCCCGAAGGGCAGCTCAAGGCGATCTTCGAGGAGTTCCATCAGGTCGGCAATCTCGGCCGCGACCGCCGCCAGGGGCTTGGCCTCGGCCTGTCGATCGTGGACCGCCTCGCCCTTCTGCTCCACCACCCGATCGGCGTGCGATCGGATCCGGGCCGGGGATCGGTCTTCGAAATCGTCGTTCCCCTCGCCGACGACGCCGAAGCGATGGAGGAGGCCGCCACCGAACCGCCGCTCGACGGCGCCGGGCGGCGTGTGCTGGTGATCGACGACGACCCCGTGGTGCTCGACAGCATCCGGCAGTATCTCGAACGGTATGAGTTCGACGTGTTCGGCGCGGTGGACCGGGCGGCGGCATTGGTGCTGTTCACCCGGCAGCGCCCGCCCGATCTGGTCATCGCCGACTACCGTCTCGCCGGTGCGGAAACCGGGGCGGATGCCATCAGGCATCTGAGGGACGCTTTCGGACTCGCCGTGCCGGGGATCATCCTGACCGGCGACACCTCGCCGGAACGCATCCGGGAGGCCAGCCGCAGCGGCTTCTCCCTGCTGCACAAGCCGATCGCCCCGCCGGATCTCGCGGCGGCCGTGCGGAATGCGTTGGCGGACGACGCAGCGGACGGCGACGCCACCCCCTGACGGCCCCGGAAGCTCAAGCCCGAAGACGTTCAGGCCGGACGCGTGTCGGGGGCGTCGTCGGCCAGGGCGCCGTCGGCCAGGGCGCCGTCGGCCAGGGCGATGTCCAGATGCACGGGGTTGTGCAGGGTGTTGGCGACCGGCGACCACAGCGTCGCGTGCCTGACCAGAGCGGCCAGCACGTCGCGCGGGGCATCGGCGTCCAGGTGGACGGTCACGCGGATCGCCTCGAAGCCGATCGGCCCCGGTTCGGCGTTGCCAAGGGTCCATCCGGCCGTGCTGTCGATCTCCGCCTCGACCACCAGTTCCAGCCGGTGCACCGGGATGTGGCGCGCGACGGCGTCGGCGTGGATGCCCGCGGACAGACAGGAGCCGAGGGCGGCCAACAGCGCCTCCGAGGGGGTCGGGGTGCCGCCGCTCCCGACCAGCGGGCCGTCCGGAAGATCGCGGATGTGGTTCCGTTGCTGGAAGCGATCCTCGGCGACGGTCCGGCACCGCAGCGTCCGAACGGCGTCCGGATGTCTCTTTTCCCCGTCGGTCCGGGAGGGCGGCTTGGGCATCGCAGCGTCCTTTCTTCTCGTCGCGCCGGTCTTCCCGTCGCGCCGGGTGCCGGAAGACCGGCGAACAGGGAGCGCGTTATCCCGGCCGGGGGCCCGCCGGTGCCGGATGGCCCGCTGAGCGGTTGATGCGGTTGTGCGGTGGCCACCCCGGCCGGAGAAGGCCGGGCCGATCACCGCAAGCGGTTCCCCTCGCCGCGGCGCGCGTCCGGCACCGGCGGACGGGACGGCGAACACGCCTGGCGGTGGGTCCATGCTCGATTGGGACGACCTGAGGTTCTTTCTGGCCCTGGCGCGCACCGGCAGCCTTTCGGCGGCGGCACGGGACCTGCGGGTCGCCCAATCGACGGTCGGCCGCCGGCTGGCCTCGCTGGAGGCGAGCCTCGGCGTCCGGCTGCTGAACCGCACGCCGGACGGGTATCTGCCGACGCTGGCCGGCGAGGAGGTCCGTGTCCAGGCGGAGCGGCTCGAAGCGGAGGCGCTCACCCTGGAACGCAACGTCGGGGGACGCGACACCCGTCTGGCCGGTCTGGTCCGCGTCACCTGCGCCGAAACCGTCGCCAGCCAGATCCTGGCGCCCTGCGTCGCGGCGCTGCACGCGGACCATCCCGAGATGATGGTCGAGCTGATCTCCAACCCCCGCGAACTCAGCCTCGCCATGCGCGAAGCGGACATCTCCGTCCGCCTGACCCGCTCGGAACTGCACGACCTGATCGTCCGGAAGATCGGCAGCCTGGACTTCGGCCTCTACGCGGGGCCGGCCTACCTGGATCGCCAGGGTGAGCCGGACTATCAGGCCGGTTGTCCGGGGCATCACCTGATCACCCAGACCGACGACATCCAGGAGGCGGCGCAGACCAACTGGCTGGCCGATCTGGCCCCCCGCGCCCGTGTCGCGATGTTGACCAACAGCCACGAGGCCGCGGTGCTGGCCGCCGCGCAGGGCGGTGGGCTGGCCTGTCTGGCGCGGTTCCGCGCCGATCGGGAAAACGGCCTGAGGCGCCTGACGCCGCCATCGCCGCCTCCAGGCGTCGCGATCTGGCTCGTCGTGCACCGCGACAACCGCCATACGCCCCGGATCAGAACCGTCCTGACCCACATCGGCGGCCACGTTCGAAATCTTGCCCAGGCACTGTCTCCCGAAGGGGTGGATCGGTCGTCAAATGGGAAGGCGAACCGGTAGTACGGGAAACAACCTGTTTTCACCGCGGTCGGCATCGGTGCGGATGTGCATAGCCGCTCACCGGAATTGGATTCGCCGGAGCGGCCAACTTCCCGGATCGGAGGCTGTTCCTTCTCATGGGGCTGTCGACCGGTTCGCCGTGGTGCGAACGGACCCCGGCGTCAACGGACTCCGGCGTCAGGGCGGTGCCAGCCTCCGCGAGACATCCTCATCATCGTTTGACAAGGCCTTTGCATGTCGTCCGCCCCAACCCCGCCCCGCGACCCGGTGGTGCCTCTGCACGCCGAGGACGCGGTGGTCACACGCCGCGACACCGCCGGCGATACGGTCCGGGTCTCCGTCACCACCCACGAAAACGAGCGGCTGGTGGACGAGGAGCTGACCCATGAGCGGGTCGCCATCGAGCGCGTGGCCGTCGGCCGGGTGGTCGATCGCGTGCCGCCCATCCGCAAGGACGGTGACCTCACGATCATTCCGGTCGTGGAGGAGGAGGCCGTCGTCGTCATCGAACGCCGGCTCGTCCTCCGCGAGGAAATCCACATGCGGCGGGTCCGCGTCACCGAGCGTCACCGGGAAACGGTGACGCTGCGCCGCCAGGACGCCGACATCAGCCGCACTCCGCCGGACCGGCGCGACGACACCGGCTGATGGGCGCCGGCTCAGAGAGCAAGCCCGATCAAACCCCCTCCAGGAGAGACAGACATGACGGACGAAACCATCGTCGCCATCTTCGACACGGACGCCCAGGCCGATGCCGCCGTGCGTGACCTCACGGCGGCCAACGTTCCGGCGGAGGCGATCAGCCGGCACGCCCGCAAGGCACCGGGAACCGCCGCGGCGGCCCCCGCCCAGGAGACGGGCTTCTGGGCCAGCCTGTTCGGCGGCGACCCGGATCATGACGACGCCGTCTATGACCGCAGCCTGGACAGCGGTTCGACCGTCGTGACCGTCCGGACTCCGGCGCAGCACGCCACGATGGTGAGCGAAATCCTGGAGAGGCACGGCCCGGCCGACATCGACGAGCGGGCGTCCGGCTACGGGCTGTCGGGAACGACGACGAGCACCGCAACGTCGCCGGTCACGGCCACACCGGTGACCCCCACACGGGAAGGCGCCGCCGGAATGGCCGCGGCCAATGAGGGCGCAACCGAGAGCGGCAGCATCCAACTGTCCGAGGAGCAGCTGCAGGTCGGCAAGCGCGCGGTGAACCGCGGCACGACCCGCGTCCGCCGCTTCGTGGTCGAAACGCCGGTCGAGGAGCAGGTCAGCCTGCGCGACGAGACGGTGACGGTCGAGCGCCGCGCGGTGACCGGCGACCATCCGGTCGGAGACGTGGACTTCACCGAGAAGACGGTCGAGATGACCGAGGTGGACGAGGAGGCCGTCGTCGGCAAGACCGCCCGCGTCACCGAAGAGGTGGTGCTGCGCAAGGACGCGACGGAGCGCGTCGAGACGGTGCGGGACACCGTGCGCCGCGAGGATGTCGAGATCGAGACGACTCCGACCGCTCCGCCCGTCGCCAAAACCTGATCCGAATCCTGCTCACCCTGCCAACCTGCGTTCGGGGCGCCGTCAGGGACCTCGAACGCCCTTTTCCGGAGCGACCGCAATGTCAACGGACACCTATGCCGCCCCGCCGCTCCGCGGATCGGGCGTGCTCGAGACCACCACCACGACGGAGGGGCACTCGCACATCCACCGCCGCATCTCATGGGCGGCGATCTTCGGGGGCGTGATCCTGGCCCTCGCCATCCAGCTCGTGCTCAGCCTGCTGGGCGCCGGCATCGGCCTGGGCACGGTCGAGACCAACGCGGGAAGCACCCCGAGCGCCAGCAGCCTGGGCATCGGAGCGGGCATCTGGTGGGTCGTCAGCAGTTGCCTGGCCATTGCCGCGGGCGGGTATGTCGCGGCCTGGCTGGCCGGTGTCGAGATCCGGTTCGACGGGATGCTGCACGGCCTGGTCACCTGGGGGATCACCACCCTCGTGACGTTCTGGCTGCTGACCTCGGCCATCGGCGGGATCATCGGCGGCGGCTTCTCGGCCCTGGGCAGCGTGACCTCGGCGGCGGGCAGCGGGCTCGGCGACGCGGCCAAGCCGCTTGCCCAGGCGGCGGGAGTATCCCCCGACATGGTTCGGCAGCAGGCTGAAGCGTATCTGCAGCCGGCGAACCCCGATCCGGCCACGATGAGCCCGCAGGACGCCCAGAAGGCGATCGCGACCGATCTGGTGACCTATGCGGGCGGCGGCGGCGAGGCGGCGGCCAAGGAGCGGATCATCACCATCATGGCGGTCCAGATGAAGATCAGCCACGACGAAGCCGCCCAGCGTTTCGAGGACGGTCAGGCCAAGCTGCAGCAGACCCGCGACAAGGCCGTGCAGACCGCCAAGGACACGGCGGACTCCAGCGCGTCGGCGGCGTCCCGGACCTCCTTCGCCGGCTTCGCCGTCCTGCTGCTCGGCGCCGTCGCCGCGGCGGTCGGCGGTTCCCTGGCCGTGCAGCGCCGGCTGCGGGTGACCCAGCGCGTCGTTCGATAAACCGACCGGCAAGGATGACCGGCCACCGCCGTCGACGACGGCGTGGAGCCCGAAATCGCGGCGTGCGGCGGGCTCCCTCCTTTCTTGACCGGCCCATTCCTGCTCGATGCAGCAAAAAGTTCCTCAGTTATTCTCGCTGTATCCGGGACTTCTCGCTATATCCGGGACTTTTGTGGAAAAAAGAAAAATCAAAGGCGTCGAGTGCCCCCGAATTTATTAGAAGTTTCATTGACAGATATTTTATCAATATCAATTTTCTTTGACTGTTATCTGATTATTTCATTTGATGACACTTGTTATTGTGCAGTGCGTCATAATATAGATGCATGACACAACAGGTCGAGCCCACCCGCTCCCTGGCCCTCAATCAATTATCGATCAGTCATTGGAGTTCAACATGGCCGACGGCACGTCCCCGGTTCACACGATCCGCAGCGCCAGCGACGAGGCAGCCGCGAAGACGGAAAACCCCAAAACCCACAGCATCCGCAGCGCCAGCGACGAGGGGATGACGAAGTCCGGCAAGCCCGAGACCAAGCAGCCCCACGACCAGTCGGCCCGCTCTCTCGAAGGCCGGTCTTTCGAAGGCCGCTCTTTCGAAGGAAGGAAGGCACAAACCGGCGGCTCCGCCGAACGGCTGACCGAGCGGGCGGCCCAGCAATTCGCCGCCGGTGGCGAACTGGCCGGTCGCGCGGTCCAGAACATCGCCCGCCCCGCCGAACAGAACCTCACGGCCGCCATGGAGTTCGGCAACACCATGACCTCGCGCTATGAGGCGGCGTGTTCCGAGATCGTCCGGTACATGCAGCAAGCGGCCCAGCGCCAGAGCGAGATGATGAACGACATGCTCCGGGCGCGCAGCCCGAGCGACGTCCTGCTCGCCGGGAACCGCTACCTGCTTGGCGGGCTGCAGGCCTTCCTCGACGCCAACGGCCGCATTGCCCGGTCCTCGACCCAGATGGCGACCCAGATGGCGCCCCATACGCTGGATGAGGCGGATCGCAAGCGGGACCGGCGCCCGGCCTGACCCGCCCGGCAGCCGTCCAACCATCCGCCGATCGTTCGGGGGACGGCGATGCCACCCCATGCAGCGGCAGGAGGACCCCCCGTGAAGGCGCCCATCAACGAACAGCACACGCTTCCGGTGGTCGAGGAGCAGGTGACCATCCGCAAGCGCGAGCGGGTCACGGAAACGCTCCAGGCCCACACCGTCACCCACGAGCATGAGCAGCCGGTCGAAGCCGACCTGTCGGTGCAGACGATCCGGATCGAGCGGGTGCCGTGCGACCGGTTCGTCGATCACCCGATCGCCGACCGCCAGGAGGGCGACACGACCATCATCTCGGTCGTCGAGGAGGTCGCGACCGTGACCTTGCGGCTGAAGCTGGTGGAGGAGGTGCGCATCACCCGCGACACCGCCACCCGCCGGTTCGACGACACGGTCACGGTCCGCCGCCAGGACATCATCATCGAACGGGTGCAACCCCCGCCCGACACCGAGGTCTGACCGGCCTCGCCATCATCTGACTTCAACGGAGACCATCATGAGCACCATCGTCGTAGGACTGTACAAGGAGCCGCAAGCCGCCAAGAAGGCCTTCCAGGCCCTCGTCGCCGCCGGTTGCCGGGAGAAGGACATCGACACCTTCGACGGAGCCGGCAACGCCGACAAGGCGACGCAGGAGTTGCTGGGCCACGGCTTCACCAAGGACATCGCCCAGCGGTACGCCGCCGCGATCAAGCAGGGCCACACCCTGGTGGCGGCCGACATCGCCGATCAGGACGCGGATGCCGCGGAAGCCATTCTTGACGAGAACGGCGCCATCGACCTGCCCGACGCCTCCTCGCATCAGCCGAAGAAGCCGGCGAAGGCGGACAGTGGAAAGGCGGACAAGGAGACGGCGGACAGCGGCACGGACGAGGAGGAGACCGTTCCCGTGGTCGAGGAGCAGGTGGAGATCGGCAAGCGCCGCGTCAGCAAGGGCGGGGTGCAGGTCACGACGGAGGTGACCGAGACGCCGGTTCGGGAGACCGTCCGGCTGCGCGAGGAAAAGGTGGATGTCGAGCGCCACAAGGCCGACCGGGCTCTCGGGGCCCGTGAGGCGGACGCCGCCTTCGAGGAGAAGACCGTCAAGATGACGGCCACCTCCGAGACGCCGGAGGTGACCAAGGAGGCGCGCGTGGTCGAGGAGGTCGTGCTGTCCAAGAAGGCGACCGAGCACGACAAGACCGTGGAAGCTTCGGCGCGGCGCACCGATGTGAAGGTCAAGCCCACCGGCGACCGCCCCGCCACCAAGCGCTGACCTGAAGCCGTCCACCCCAAGCCGTCCCCCAAGCCGCGCACCGTTGCCGGCGAACGCCTGCTCCCCGACGGGGCAGGCGCCTCGGGACGGCTCGATCCAATGAGGGGAAGCCGGTTGGTCCCGGCTGCGGACGCCGTTCCCTTCACCGGATTGCGATAAATTTGACGCGTTTCCGGGGCTGTTTTCAGAAACAAAGCGGAATGTTCCGAATATCCTTGCGCCATTCTGCCGAAGCTCCGCGGCGGTGCTTATATAAGAAACACGGATGCGGTGACTTGACTTGAATTTCATAGCCGCGGATCGGAGGCCATGATGATTGACGATCTGGTTAATGACATTACGCGTGATGACCGGAAATCGGCCGCGATTCCGGGCGATGATGGGGTATGGGACGGGGCAGGGGGCGGATCATGGAACGCGGCCATGTCGGAAGGGTGGGCCCCGCCCGCATCGCCTTCCCCTTCGCACCATGTCGATCAAGTTCCAGGAGACGTCCAATGCTCGCACGCACCAGCCGCAGAACGGTGACGTTCTCGCACCCCTTCGTGTTGTCGGGGATCGACGGCGTGCAGCCGGCGGGAAGCTACACGGTCGAAACCGATGAGGAACTGGTCGATGGCCTGTCCTTTCCGGTTTATCGGCGTGTCGCGACGGTGATCCTGCTGCCGGCGCTCGCCGGCGGCACGACCCTCGCCCAGGCCGCCACGATCGATCCCCTGGACCTGGAGCGGGCCGAGCAGGCCGACGCGGCCATCCCACAGACCACCCCATAGACTGGTGCCGCGGGCATGATCCTTCGGCCCGGTCACAGCGCGCTCGGCAGCCAACCGGCGGCGCTCATCGCCTGCCAGACCGCTCCCACGACGATCACGGAGAAAAGGAGGGCGCCGACCAGCGCGACGCAGAGCAGCGCGCCGTCCTCCTCCAGATAGGCGAAGGCGATCAGGACGATGAGCAGCGCCGGGGGAAGGTTGCTCAAGGGGACGGGGATGAGGAGGCTCGCGCCAAGCAGCAGGACGACACCGCCGACCGCCCGCTTGGTTGCCGTGAACGGGGTGGCCCAGCGCGGGCGGATGAACCGCTCCAGATAGCGCAGCACCGGAACGGCCCGGCGGATGATCGCGGCCAGCCGGCGGGTCTCGACGTGACGGGTGGCGATGCGGCGGGGGAAGGCGGGGCCGGGGCGATCCAGGATCATCTGGAACGCGACGATGGTGAGCAGCACGCCGGCCATGGCCGATACGCCCGGAAGCACGCCGAGGAGCGCCAGGAGGAGCAGGATGACGCCGAAGGAACGATGACCGAGCCTGCCGGCGAGCCAGTCCAGCGTCACATGGTCCGCGGGCGCTTCGCCGAGAATCCCGTTCAGCACCACCGATGTGGGCGCACGCGTGATCATGGGAATGCCTCTTGGACGGTCGCCCCACCGGGAAAGTGGGGGCAGGCGGTTGGGAAGGGTGAAACGTGCGGGGTGGGGGAGAGGCCATGAACCAATCACAGGTGGGCCTGTTCATCGCCGCCGCCTCGGTCATCGCGGTTTCCGTCGCCCTGTACCGGCGCGGCCGCCTCAGCGAGGCCGGGTTGGGCGGCGTGCTGATCGGCATCGCCGCCGTGGTGGCGTGGATGCTCGCCAGTCCATGACGGGTTCACCGGGCGTTGGACCGGGCGTTGGGCCAAACGAATGAAAGGCTTTTCCCATGGGCACTGACAGAGGAACGGAACATCGCCGCCGCCGACAGCAACCCCGTGGAGACGGCGAAGCCGCGAAGCGGGCATCCGGTACGGATCATGATCCCGACCGGCTCCCCTTGAGACCCGACATGGCGCTGGGACTCTGGACATCCTGGCTGGAGGCCAACGTCGGCGCCGTCCGCGATTGGAGCGGAGCCGTCAGGCCCTGGTGGCAGGTTTCGCCCGACGATCTCACCGGCGCACGGCTGGACGCCGGAACCCGGCGCTTCAGCGATGCATTGGCCGGGGACCCGGTGCTTCGGTCCATCGATGGCCTGTGGAACGCCAACCCCTTCCGCAGCATCGTGCCGGTCGACTGGGCGGAAATCGCCCGCGCGCTCCGAACCGTGTGGATGCTGTCGCTCCGCCATCCGGACAGGACCCTTCGCAAGGCCGCCGACGTCCAGGCGGGCGTCTGGACATCGGCGATGGAGGCCTGGAACGACGCGGGCCGCCGCTGGTGGGGGCTGGCCGACGGCAAAGGGGCGGACACCGCCGGATCGGGTTCGGCGCCCCACGGCGACAAGCGCTTCGCCGCACCGGAATGGCACACCAACCCGGCCTACCGGACGCTCAAGGAGATGTACCTGCTGGCCTCCGACTGGCTGCTGGAGCAGGGCGAGCAGGCCGACGGCCTCGACGACGCCGAACGGCGGCGGCTGACCTTCCACCTCCGCCAGTTCGTCGACGCCATGAGCCCGACGCTGCTGCTGTTCTCCAACCCGGCCGCCTTGCGCCGGGTGCTGGAAACCGGTGGCGTCAGCCTGGCCGACGGCGCGCGCAACCTGCTCTCGGACCTGCGGGAGGGCCGCCTCAGCATGGTGGACGCCACCGCCTTCGAGCCGGGCCGCAATCTCGCCACGACCCCCGGCAAGGTGGTCCACCGCAACCGGCTGATCGAGCTGATCCAGTACCAGCCGGCAGGGGGGCCGGCAGGGGGGCCGGCAGGGGAGGCGGTGCACGCGGTGCCGCTGCTCATCCTGCCGCCGTGGATCAACAAGTACTACATCCTCGACCTCCAGCCGAAAAACTCGATGGTGCGCCATCTGGTCGAGCAGGGCTTCACGGTGTTCGTGGTCTCGTGGAAGAACCCGGACGCCTCGATGGACGGCGTGGGGTTCGAGGACTACATGGACCTCGGCCCGCTGGAGGCCGCCGACGTGGTGCGCGAGATCACCGGCGCCGCCTCCATCAACGTGATGGGCTATTGCATCGGCGGCACGCTGCTCGCCATCACGCTGGCCTGGCTGGCGGCGAAGCGCGACACCCGGTTCAACGCCGCCACCTTCATGGTGTCGCTCCAGGATTTCTCCCATGTCGGCGACACCGCGGTGTTCCTGGGCGAACCGACGGTGGACTTCATCGAACAGCAGATGATGGAGCGCGGCTACCTCGACAGCCGGGAGATGAGCAACATGTTCAACCTCCTGCGGTCCAACGACCTGATCTGGTCGAACGTCGTCAACAACTACCTGATGGGCGACAAGCCCCCGGCCTTCGACCTTCTGTACTGGAACAGCGACGGCACCCGCATGGCGCGGACGGCGCACAGCTGGTACCTGCGCAACACCTATGTCGAGAACAACCTGATCGCTCCGGGCAAGGTCAGGCTCAAGGGCGAGGCCATCGACCTCGGGCGCATACCGCAGGACGTCTACGCGGTCGGCGCGGAGAAGGACCACATCGTGCCCTGGGACGCCGCGTGGCGCGTCACCCAACTGCTCAAGGGAAGCAAGGTGCGCTACGTGCTGGCGTCCAGCGGGCACATCGCCGGGATCATCAACCCGCCCGGCGGCAAGGGCACCTATTGGACCAACGACACCAGAGAGTCCGGCGGAGAGCCCGGCGCGACCGCACAGGCGTGGCGCGGGAAGGCCACCGCGCACAGCGGCAGCTGGTGGACGGACTGGACGGCGTGGCTGGCCGAACGGTCGGGCCGAAAGGGAAAGCCGCCGACGCTGGGCAGCGCGACGCACCCGGCGCTCGCCGACGCGCCCGGAACCTATGTCCTGGAACGGTAAGCCCGCCCCGCCGCATCGCTTCCCCGCGGGCGCGGACGGGTGGTCAGGACCAGAGGCTCATCATCCCCCAGGCGACGAGCGCCGCCGTGAGCAGAAGCAAATACAGGGGGTTGATGCCGACCGGGCGGCGGCTCCGCTCGACGACCTCGCCGTTCGGGGCCGTGGCGGAGCCCCCTTCCGGCAGGAGCTTCACCAGGCGATCCGCCGTCGCGACGGCGTCCGGGGCTTCGGGCTGTTGCGCCGGAAGACGGCGGAGGATGACGGCAAGCGCCGATGCCGCGGCGTCCCTCGGCAGCGCCGCCAGGCGGGCCGCCTCGGCCCAGGGGTCGATGCCGAGCCGCGCGAGCGCGGAGAGAACGCTGAGGCGGCTTCCGTTCTCCTCGTCCCACAGCGGGGCGCACAGGAAATCGTTCAAATCGGACTGGTGCAGGGTGTATTCAGGACGCAACGGCATATCAACCTCCCGCGCTATTTTATGTTCTGCTCCTGTATATGGCGACACATTGGAAAAAATCAGCGGTGTGCCGATGGGGTCCATTGAATGATGGATTTTTGTGAAAGTCTTGCAGGCGGGATTTTTTATCGGGATTTTTTACCCAGCGTTCGTTTTTTTGGCGGCTGGATGTTCAAGGTCCTGCATTCTCCTCCGCCCCGATGCCCGTCAATCGGATGGCGGGAACTCGTCCCGGTGCTGGCGCAGCTCCGGCGCCCCGCGCCAGGGCTCGCCGTGCCGCCGCTCGTAGACGCCGCCCTCGCCCGCGACCCGAACCCCCTGGACCACGGCCCGCACCTTGTCGTCCGATGAGCCGAAACTGCGCAGGGCGTAGTCCATCAGCCCGAAGGCGAGTTCGCGCTCCCCCATGATCGCCAGACCCACGCCTTGCCGTTCCAGGTGGGCGACCTCCGCCTCGCTGTGGGTCCGCACCGCCGTGTCGATGGAAGGGTTGATCTGGCGCGCGAGATCGAGGACGCGCCGTGTCTGATAGCCCTGGGGCGTGGCGACGACGATCAGCCGCGCCCGCCGGGTGCCGGCGGCCTCCAGAACGCCCGGCGTCGTCGCGTCCCCATAGACCGCCGGCACGCCGCGTTTGCGCAACGCCTCGACCCGCCGGCGGTTCTGGTCGATGACCACGATCGGCAGGTCCTGGCTTTTCAGGCCCTTGCCGACGATGCTGCCGACCCGGCCGTAACCGACGATGACCACATGGTCCTGCGGACCCTCATGGGCCGGAGGCAGAACCGACAGGCTGTCGTTTCTCTGGCGTTCGAGGCGGCCCAGCATGCCCGGCCGCCGGCGCAGCCAGCCGGAGAGCCGGTCGAGTCCGACGAACACCAGCGGATTGAGCGTGATCGAGAGCAGCGCGCCCGCAAGGATCAGGTCGCGCCCCTCCGGCGGCAGCAGCCCGAGCGTCACCCCGAGGCCGGCCAGGATGAAGGAGAACTCGCCGACCTGAGCCAGACTGGCCGACACGGTGAGCGCGGTCGAGGCCGGATAGCCGAACGCCAGCACGATGCCGAAGGCCGCCAGCGTTTTGCCGAGGACGATGACCAGAACGACGGCGAGCACGGCCAACGGCTCATGGACCAGGATCATCGGGTCGAACAGCATGCCGACCGAGACGAAGAACAGCACCGCGAAGGCGTCCTGAAGCGGCAACGCGTCGGCCGCGGCCTGATGGCTGAAATCGCTTTCGCTCAGGACGACGCCGGCGAAGAAGGCTCCGAGGGCGAAGGAGACGCCGAACAGCTCGGACGAGCCGAAGGCGATGCCGAGCGCGGTGGCCAGAACCGAGAGCGTGAACAGCTCGCGCGAGCCGGTCCGGGCGACCTGCATCAGAAGCCACGGGATCGCCCGCGTGCCGACCACCAGCACCAGGGCCAGGAACAGCGCGACCTTGCCCAGCGTCAGCGCCAGGGTCACGGCCAGGGCGCCGCCGCCGGCTTCGCCCGCCGCGCCGCGCGGCGTGCCGCCGAGCACGCCCGCCAGGGCCGGCAGCAGCACCAGCGCCAGAACCATGGCGAGATCCTCGACGATGAGCCAGCCGACGGCGATCCGTCCGTTCGCCGAATCGAGGATGTTGCGCTCCTCAAGGGCGCGCAGCAGCACCACGGTGCTGGCGACCGAGAGCGCCAACCCGAACACCAGCCCCGCGCCGAACGGCCGGCCCCAGATGTGCGCGACGCCGATGCCGAGCGCCGTCGCCATCACGATCTGGCCGAGGGCGCCGGGAATCGCGATGGCGCGGACGGCGAGCAGATCCTTGATCGAGAAATGGAGCCCGACGCCGAACATCAGGAGGACGACGCCGATCTCGGCGAGTTGGGACGCCAGCCCCTCGTCGGCAACGAAGCCGGGCGTGAAGGGACCGGCCGCGACGCCGGCCAGCAGATAGCCGACGAGGGGAGGCAGCCGGAGCTTGCTGGCGAGAAGGCCTCCCAGGAAGGCGAGCCCCAGGCCAACGACGATGGTGGCGATGAACGTCGTCTCGTGCGGCATGACGATCCTTTGTCCGGTCCTGGGTCCAGCCCCCGGTCCGGCCCCGGGCGGACGAATCCCGCGATGGCGCCCGGCTCCGTCGGATAGGTGGTTGCTCGGCGAGCGGTCGGTGCGGTGCATGGCCGTACGGACGGCGGGTGTTCGTCTGCGCCGTCGCGTCCGCGCCCGCCCGCCTCCATGTCCATTGGATGATGATAGAATATGGGCTTCGCTTTGATTTCGACGGCTGGATGGTCATCGACACCACGGTGGTGAACGGCGAACTGGCCTGTGAGGCGGTTCAGCGTGGTTTGTCCTTCGCCGAGGCGGAGTATCTGGCGGAGTGTCTGATGCGGTACGTGACCGATCTTCACGCCGCCCGGAACTGAAGGCGCCGGGCGGCTGGTAAAATGCGCGGGATCCGCCTGTGCACCCTCGCAAGATGGAGGGTGGAACGCCACATAAGGGAAGGCCGCGGCTCAAACGTTGCCCTTGAGGACACCATGAAGCCCGCCGTCATTGCCCTTTTTCTTTCCTTCGCCATTGGAACCGCCGCCGCGGCGGCCGGTGAGCGCACCCCCACGCACCTCTTCGCCCCCGGCGATCACGTCGATGCCGCCGGCGTCGTCCGAGACCGGGGAAACCGGCCCATCGGGCGTATCGAGGCGGACATCGATGGAAGCCATGTGCTGCGCGACAACGCCGGACGCCACATCGGCAGCGTCGAGCGCGGCTTCTCCGACGGTGAGCTGGTCATCCGAGACGGCGAGGGACGCCGCCAGGGCACGCTCGAACGCCGGCGGTGACACGGGCCCCCTCACGGCCTGCACCCGCGGCTTGCCGGATCAGTAGAACACCCCGTCGTCCAGATCCTTTCTGAACGGTCCGCACCAGGCGGAAGGGAGCGACGAATGGTAGACCCGGCAGGTTCGGGTCGGCGCATAGGTCACCGTGATGGTGTGGAACTGGACCGTGCCGCCCCTGACGACCTGGGCCTCGACGCGGTCCTTCATCCTGAAATCGTCCGGGCGGAGCGTGACGTGGGCAACGCACCGTTCGAAGGCTTCCCTCTCGACATTCCTGAGCATGGCGATTCCTCCGGTTCAGGCCACGGGCGGTTCAGGCCACGGGCCCATGAATCAAGACGAAGAGCACGACCGCCAGCACGACGGCGACCGGGATCACCAGCGGCGGCACAAAATACTCCGTTGCAGCGCTCCAAAGGGTCGTGGAGCCGGGGGATGTGGGCGTTTGAGGGATCATGGTCATGTTCCGTATGTTCGGCGGACCGCATTGGGAATGCTTCGGCGACGTCCTCATCGCCGTTGCGCCTCCACCGGGGCCGATCAAGGGATTGCGATCGGCTCTATGGAAGAAGTGGTGCTGAAATCAGTTTCGCGCCGCGGCAATTCCGGCATATGAACCCATGAGGTCGCATCCCAATGCAATAAAGTCTTTTCCACTATATTTTGGAGAAAGCCGCCATATTTTTCCTGGAAACTTGGATGAAGCGCCCCATGTTATTTTGAATTCTTTTAGAAAGGCGCCGAACCCGCCGATCAAACGCCGTGGAGAAGTCCCGCCATGCCGCGCCGAATCTTCGAAGCGATGCCCGCCGCGGATGCGGTGGTCCTGCCCCCCTCGGCCACGGTCCACGCTGCGGCGGTGGCGATGAAGGAGCGGCGGCAGTGCGTGGTGCTCGCCATGACCGCCGGCCGGTTGGACGGCATCCTCACGGAACAGGACGTGGTTCGCCGCGTCGTCGCCGAGCGGCGGGATCCGGACCGCGTCACCGTGGCCGACGTCATGACCCGGCATCCGGACACGATCCCCGCCACGGACCTCGCGCTCACAGGGCTGCAGATGATGGAGGACGGCGGGTACCGGCACCTGCCGGTCATCCATGACGGGCGTGTCGTCGGGCTGATTTCGCGCGTCGATTTCGTAGGGTCGGAGAAGAGCGAACTGGAAACCGAGCGCCAGTGCTGGGAACAGCTCCGGTGATCCCCAACCGGCCCACCTTGCACACGGCTCCCAACGGCCCCGGCACGGCAGGAGCACGGCAAGACCGGCCGGGCGGGCTTCCCGAGACACACACCGGAAAAGGCAGCACCATGCCGACGCGGATCCACGGTCCGGACGGACGCGCGGCCACACCGGCGAAGCGGGAGGGCTGAAGCATGGGACACGCGCACTATCTCGTCGCGCAACGCGGAACCGGCTGGTTCATTCTTCTGGAGAAGAACCGGTACGGCCCCTTCCTGAGCGGGCGGAACGGCGCTCTGACCGCCGCCGTGCAGGCCGCGCATCAAGCCGGCAAGGACGGCCACGACGCCCGCGTGTGGTTGCGCGCCGTGGACGGCATCGCGCGGACCGTCTGGGCCTTCGGGGTTGACGTCTATCCCCCATGCTGGGTGGAGCCGTTGCGGATCGTGGCGCCGGAACCGCGTCCCAAGCGGCCGCGCCCGGCGGCGCTCGCGTCGAGGCCCCCCGAACCAGGAGGAGTTCCGTGATCGACCACGAACTTCTGGGGCGTTACCAGACGGTGTTCGGCTGCACCTTCAACGTGGCGCTCTGGACGCAACGGCCCGGCGACGGCGTGAACGACATGATGCGCGCCGCGCTTGCCGGGTATGGACCGCCGGTGACCGACGAGCGCATCGCGTCCCGCCTGCGTGAGCGGTTTGTATTCCCGGACGTCCCTTAGAGCGGAGCGAACCCATGTCCGTTTCCTTCGGCCCGGCGTCGGCTCACCACTGGCGCGGTGGTCAAGGCGTTGGGCGCGCCACGGGGGGCCTCCGGACGGGGGGCCTCCGGGCGGACGGACGGTGGACGGGCGCGTCTCGGAGACCCGCGCGACGGACGGCGCCCGGATTTCGCCGTCCGATGCCGTCCGTGCGATGCCGCCGACCATGAACGGCTTCCGTTCAAACCTCCCGGGCACACCGGAGCGTTCCGATGCGGAACGGACGGTGGGAGCGGTGCAGCAGCAGGGAGGGGTTTTCGTCAAGGCGGTTGCGGTCACCCGTGTGCCGATGATCGTCGCCGACGCAACGCTGCCGGGCAATCCGGTGATCTTCGCCAACGGCGCCTTTCTGGCCATGTCCGGCTACACCATGGACGAAGTGCTGGGGCAGGAGCCGCATTTCCTGGACGGGCCGGACACCGATCCCGCGACGATCCAGCGGTTCAAGGCGGCCCTTGCCGAGCAGCGCGACGAAACGCAGGAAATCCTGCAGTACCGCAAGGACGGCGGCACCTTGTGGGCAGCGCTGTTCGTCGGCAGTTGGGCTGACGCCAGCGGCCGGGTCGTCCATCATTTCCGGTCCTTCCTGGACATCACGCGCCGCCGCGCCGCCGAGGACGACCTGTGGCGCCTCACCCGGGATCTGGAGCGGCGCGTGGCCGAGCGGACGCATGAGTTGACGGCGGCCAACGCGCATCTGTCCCGCCTTCTGGCGGAGAACGGGGTGCTTCTGCGCGAGGTGGACCACCGGGCCAAGAACAGCTTGGCCATCGCGTCGTCGCTGCTGATCACCCAGGCCTACCAGCAAGCCGACCCGCGGGTCCGGGCGCTCTTCCTGGAAACGCAGGAGCGGCTGGCGGCGATGGCGCAGGCGCACGATCTGCTCAGCAAATCGTGGGACCCCAGCCGGATCGGGCTCGCTCCCTACCTGCGGGATCTCTGCGCATCCCTGATGACGGCGGCCGGCACGAACGCCGGCATCCGGATCGAGGCGCAGGCGGACGAGGACATTCACGTGCCGGCCGACCACGCCATCGCGCTGGGGCTGGTGGTGAACGAACTGGTCACCAACGCCGTGAAGCACGCGTTTCCGTCGTTTCGAACGGGACGCATTGCGGTCACGGCCCTGCGGTCGGACGCCGGCCACGTGGTCCTGCGTGTGCAAGACAACGGAGTGGGCATGTCCGGCGACCGCGCAGGTGCTCTTGGCTATGGGATCGTCCGCTCCCTCGTGCAACAGCTCGACGGCGAACTGGACATCAGCCACGATGCCGGTGTCGCCGTGACGGTCACCTTTCCGGGCTGAACAGCCCGGTCAGTGAAGCGTCCTGAGGCGTCCCGGACCACAAAACCGCCGGCCCGCCCCGGCCCAAGCCTTGCTCCGCCGCGGGTCACGGGCAGCGCCGGAGACCGAGATCCATGGCAGCGTCGAGCGCGCGTTCAAGGTCCGGCATCCCTTCGTCGGCTGTTCCGCCCTGCGGCAGGATCAAGCCGCAACCGGCCTCCACGAGCCGTCGGTTCATTCGCGAAAGGAGCGGATGATCGCCGCAAAACCATGAAACGGCGATTTTCCGGGCGCTTGAACACGCCCGATCCATTTCGCCTGGGCAGGCGGCGTGCCGGCTTTGCGGCATCCCCCTCAGACGAGATGGGGAATCAGGTCCGAAAGGTGCCGGATGGTCAGTGTCGCCATGTTTTCCGGGGCCGCGCCGGTTTTCGTCAGCATGATCCGCCGCGGGATGCCTGCGGCTTGCGCTGCGGCCATGTCGGTCGGCTGGTCGCCCAGAAACACCGACCGGGACAGGTCGAGGTTCAGCCTCCTGGCTGCTTCCAGGATCATGCCGGGGTTGGGTTTGCGCCAGAAGCTGTCGCGGGCGTAACGCTCGACCTTGCCGCTGCGATGATAGGGGCAGTGGAAAACCCCGGCGAGTTCCACGCCCTGGGCCAGGAACATTCCCCGCATCCAATCGCTCAGATCCAGGAACTCGGCTTCGGTGAAGTAGCCGCGCGCGATGCCGGATTGGTTGGTGATCAGGGCGACCCGGAACCCGCGGTCCACCGCGTGCCGTGCCAGGGGGAAGATGCCGTCCATGAAGGTGAAGCGGCCGATATCACCGACATAGCCGTGGTCGACGTTCACGATCCCATCACGGTCCAGCAGCAGGGCCTTGCAAGGCATGAAGTCCCCTGATCGGATGGGGTGGTTTGGAGTGTTGTCGCGAGGCGTTGCGCCGTGGCGTTTGGAGTCTTGTCGCGTGTCCCTAAGCGCGCGCGCAAGCCCGGTTCAGCGCATGAACTGGGTCATTTTCCGTTCCGGAATCGGGGGAGGGGAGGGATGCAGGAGCAGCCCGTGATCCTCCACATCGACCCGCGCTTCCGGATAGACGGCAAGCGCGAGCTGAAGCGCTTCGATGAAGCGTTTCCGGAAATCACGCAGACGGGAATAGCCGGCGCCGAACTGTTCGAACACCGCGGGCCAAGTGATGGTCGTGGACTTGCTCAGGCTGTGCAGCCGGTAAGCCAGCCAGATGTAGATATCGATGCTGGTGCTGTTGTTCTGGATGTGGCGCAGCGCCGGTTCCCAGATTGGAACCGGGTGGGCTTTCAGTTCGCGGAAGAACGCTTCTGAAAGCAGGACACGGTCTTCCCACAGAGTGCCTTGCGGGGAATTGTGCTCCGACGAGAAGTGGATGCCGCCCTTGACGATCGAGTCCTTCTCGAAGCCCAGGCTGTTGGCGTCTTCCCAGGCAAAGGTCAGGTTGCAGGCGGCGATCCGTGACGCCTGTTCCCGGATGTCGCGGTAGGTCTGGCCACCGACCGACAGGCCCATGCGGTCGAGCCAGTCGTGCATGCTGCGGCCCAGCTCGACCTCCCGGCTGTCCGTCTGAAGGGCGCGGGTCTGCAGATAAAGCAGGATCATGCGCGCCCGGCTGCCATAGGGAACGCCATAGAGTTTGAAGCCGCCGCCACGAACAGGCAGTCGGCCCGGCTCGATCAGCAAACGAATCCGATGCCCGCGCCGTTCCCAGGGCTGGTCGTCGGGAAGGCGACGATGCGGAAGCGCGGTCAAGGCAAAGCCTGAATAGGTAATGCCAAGGTCTTGGCGTTCCTCTTCCAGTACCGCAGCCGCGATGTCGACCAGCGACCGCTGATCAGGGTCGGTCTGGAGTGCTTTGGCCTGCTCTCGGCCCACTTGGCTGATCAGGCGATGCAACTGGCCCATAGCGCGCTGTTCTCGCCGTTTGTTCCGGGTCCACTTATGGTCCGATCCATAACACGGCAGGTTGACACCCGCAATTTGGAATCTTGTCGCGCAGACTATTAGTAAGGTTACTAGATTCACCTATTAGTTTGAGCGACAAGACTCCAGTAGAGAATCGCGATTCGCGCGACAAGAGTCCAGGAATTCCGCGACAACATTCCAGGGGATAACTCATTCGTCCTGTGGAAGCTTGGGTCGACGCGACAAAACTCCAGTTCTACGTTTCCGAATCGCTTTCGGAAACGATTCGGTCGGCGACTCGGCGATTTTTGCCCCGGGAGTGCCGTTCATGCTCCGCAGGGGTGGGTGGACCGGAGTGAGTCGGGAGAGGGGGCGCGACAAGACTCCAAACCTGGAACGGTCCGCGGGGGGCGGCGTGATGGGGGCCGCGGCAAGAAAAAGGGGAGGATGCCCGATGGCATCCTCCCCTTTTCCGGCCCCTTTTCCGGCCCCCTTCGCGGGGGCCGTCGTCCGCGTCATTGTCTGCGTCAGCCGAAGAAATGGCTGCGGAAATAGTGGATGGTCCGTTCCAGCCCGTCGCGCAGGGGAATGGTGGGCTCCCACTCCAGAAGGCTCTTGGCCTTGGTGATGTCGGGGCGGCGCTGCCTGGGGTCGTCCTGGGGCAGCGGGCGGTGCTCGATGACGGAGCGCGACCCGGTCAGCGCGACCACATGCTCGGCCAGTTCCAGCATGGTGAACTCACCGGGGTTCCCGATGTTGATCGGCCCGGTGACCTCGGCGGGCGAGTCCATCAGCCGGATCATGCCTTCGATCAGGTCGTCGACGTAGCAGAAGGAGCGGGTCTGGGACCCGTCGCCGTAGACGGTGATCGGCTCGCCCTTCAGCGCCTGCATGATGAAGTTCGACACCACGCGGCCGTCGTTGGGATGCATGCGCGGCCCGTAGGTGTTGAAGATGCGCATCACCTTGATCGGCAGCTTGTGCTGGCGGTGATAGTCGAAGAACAGCGTCTCCGCGCAGCGCTTGCCCTCGTCGTAGCAGGAGCGTGGCCCGATCGGGTTGACGTTGCCCCAATACTCCTCGGGCTGCGGATGGACGGCGGGATCGCCGTAGACCTCGCTGGTCGAGGCCTGGAGGATGCGGGCGTTCAGCCGCTTCGCCAGCCCCAGCATATTGATGGCGCCATGCACGCTGGTCTTGGTCGTCTGCACGGGATCGTGCTGGTAATGGACCGGGGACGCCGGGCAGGCGAGGTTGAAGATCTGGTCCACCTCGACGTACAGCGGGAAGGTGACGTCGTGGCGGATCGTCTCGAAGTTCGGGTTGCCCATCAGATGGGCGATGTTCCGCCGTGATCCGGTGAAGTAGTTGTCGACGCACACCACCTCGTCGCCGCGGGCGAGCAGCCGCTCGCAGAGGTGGGAACCGAGGAAGCCGGCGCCGCCGGTCACCAGGACGCGTCGATTGAAGCTACGAATTCCGGTCATGGAGTGTCTCTGGAGAGTTTCTCTGGGCGGTTCGGTTCACCGGACGTCACCGCCGGCGCCCGGATGGAAAACACGCTTGCACATGGCCGCAAGTCCGCAGCTTTGGCAAGCGATTATGCCGCGACCGCCGTTCCGAAGGCGGAGGCCGTTCAGACGCCGGCGATGCCTTGCCGGCGCAGAAGCTCCACCACGCGTTCGGCAAGCGCGTCCGCGTCCTCCGCCACCGTGTCCAGCCGCAGTTCGGGCGCATCCGGCGCCTCGTAGGGCGAATCCACCCCGGTGAAGTTGCGCAGGGTTCCGGCCCGTGCCTTGGCGTACAGCCCCTTGGGATCGCGCCGCATGCATTCCTCCAGCGGGGTGTCCACGAAGACCTCCAGGAAGGCGCCGTCCGGCAGAAGGGTGCGCATCGCCTCCCGCTCCGCCCGGAAGGGGGCGATGAAGGCGCAGAGCACGATCAGCCCGGCCTCCGTCATCAGCTTCGCCACCTCGCCGACGCGCCGGATGTTCTCCACCCGGTCGGCGTCGGTGAAGCCCAGGTCGCGGTTCAACCCCAGCCGGACGTTGTCGCCGTCCAGCATCATCGTGTGGTGGCCGAGCGCGTGCAGGCGCCGCTCCACCCGGTTGGCGATGGTGGACTTGCCGGACCCCGACAGGCCGGTGAACCACAGGACCGCCGGGCGCTGCCGCTTGAGCGCCGCGCGTTCCCCGGTGGACACCGCCAGTTCCTGCCGGTGCAGGTTGGCGGCGCGCCGCAGCGGGTGCCGGATCATCCCGGCGCCCACGGTCCGGTTGGAGAAGCGGTCCACCAGGATGAAGGAGCCGGTGTGCCGGTTGGCCTCGTAGGCATCGAAGGCGAACGGCGCCGCCGTGGACAGGTTGCACAGCCCGACGGCGTTCAGCCCCAGCACCGTGGCCGCCCCATGCTCCAGCGTTTCCACGTTGAGCGTGTGGCGCAGCGCGGTGACGGTCGCCGGGATCCACCGCGCGCCCGCGCGCAGCAGATAGGAGCGGCCGGGGATCAGCGGCTCCTCCGCCATCCACAGAAGATGCGCGGCGAACTGGTCGGCCACCTCCGGCGCGCCGTCCGGCCCGCTCAGCAGGTCGCCGCGCCCGGCGTCCACCGCCTCTTCCAGGGTCACGGTCACCGCATCGCCGGCCCAGGCCCGTGCCACGTCGCCGTCGAAGGTCACGATCCGGGCGATCCGGGCGGACCGGCCCGACGGCCACACCGTCACCGCGCCACCCGTCTCCAGCCGTCCCGACAGGACCGTTCCGGACAGGCCGCGGAAATCAGGGTCGGGACGGTTCACCCACTCCACCAGAAAGCGCAGCGGACCTTCCGCCGCCGCTCCATCCTCCACCGCGGCGCTCTCCAGATGCTCCAGCAGGGTGGGGCCCCGGTACCAGGGCATGGCCGCGGAGCGGTGGACGACGTTGTCGCCGCGCCGTGCCGACAGCGGGATCGCCGTCGCCGACAGGAATTTCAGGGGACCGGCGAAGGTTGTGAACTCCTCCAGGGCAGCGGCGAACACGGCTTCGCCGTCCTCCACCAGATCCATCTTGTTGATGGCCAGGACGACTTGGCGGATGCCCATCAGGGAGGCGACGATGGCGTGCCGCCGCGTCTGGGTCAGCAGCCCCTTGCGCGCGTCCACCAGCAGCACGGCGAGCGACGCGCCCGACGCGGCGGTCGCCATGTTGCGCGTGTACTGCTCGTGCCCCGGCGCGTCGGCGACGATGAAGCTGCGGCGCGGAGTGGCGAAGTAGCGGTGAGCCACGTCGATGGTGATGCCCTGCTCGCGCTCGGCTTCCAGCCCGTCCACCAGCAGGGAGAAGTCGATCTCCCCCTCCCGGTCCGTCCGGCCGCGGCTGTCGCGCCGGACCTGCTCCATCTGGTCGTCGGGGACCAGTCCGGCATCGTGCAGGAGCCGCCCGATCAGCGTGGACTTGCCGTCATCCACCGACCCGCAGGTCAGGAAGCGCAGCAGGCTCTGCCCGGTGCCGGCTGTCGGAGAGTCCGTCATCAGAAATATCCCTCCCGCTTCTTGCGCTCCATCGAGGCCGGCTCGTCGCCGTCGATCAGGCGGCCCTGCCGTTCGGAGATCCGTGAGGCCCGCATCTCCGCGATGATGTCCTCCACGGTCGCGGCATCCGAGTCGATGGCCCCGCTCAGCGGGTAGCAGCCCAGCGTCCGGAAGCGCACCCGGCGCATGTCCGGGACCTCGCCGGGGTTCAGCGGCAGGCGCCCGTCGTCCACCATGATGAGCGCGCCCGAGCGGCGGACCACCGGGCGCTTCGCCGCGAAATAGAGCGGCACCACGGGGATGGTCTCCGCGGCCACGTAGCGCCAGACGTCCATTTCGGTCCAGTTCGACAGCGGGAAGACGCGGACCGTCTCCCCCGGCCGGATGCGGGTGTTCCACAGGCGCCACAGCTCGGGCCGCTGGTGCCGCGGGTCCCAGGCGTGGGCGGCGTTGCGGATGGAGAAGACGCGCTCCTTGGCGCGGCTTTTCTCCTCGTCGCGCCGCGCGCCGCCGATGGCCGCGTCGAAACCGTGCCGGTCGAGCGCCTGGCGCAGCGCCTCGGTTTTCATGACGCGGGTGTGGACGGTGGAACCGGACCGGATCGGGTCGATGCCCCGGGCCACCCCCTCCTGGTTCGTGTGAACGAGCAGGTTCAGCCCCAGCCGCTGCGCCGTCTCGTCCCGGAAGGCGATCATCTCCCGGAACTTCCAGCCGGTGTCCACATGCAGCAGCGGGAAGGGAACCGGCGAGGGATGGAACGCCTTGCGCGCCAGATGCAACAGCACGCCGCTGTCCTTGCCGATGGAATAGAGCAGCACCGGATTGCCGAAGCTGGCGGCGGTCTCGCGCAGGATGGCGATGGATTCCGCTTCGAGGAGCCTGAGGTCGTCGGGCAGGGTCGGCATCGGTTCTCCGGTCAGGTGCGTCGCCTTCCGGAGTGTACGCATTTTCCAAAGGGCCGTTTGGACTCCACCGGCGGAGCGGAACGGTCCAGCCGGTGTAAGCCGGCCGGCCCTATCCGGCCCGCCGCGCCAGGAGGCCGGGCAGGGACCGCCACAGAAGGGCGCTGCCGCGCAGCACCGCGCGGGCGTCCGCCGGGGAACGGGCGGCGAGCGCGTGGGCCAGCCGCACCAGCGGCTCCACCGTCAGGGTCGCCGCCGTCACCAAGGCGGCGGCGGGGGCGGAAAAATGCTTGGCGGCGAATTGCATCCGGCTGCGCAGGGCGTAGAACAGCCGCCGGTCGCGCACCCGGTCGGTGGTGCCGCCGCCGCGGTGGTAGGCCTCAGCCCCGGCGAAATGCACCACCTCCCAGCCGGCGCGGCGGGCGCGCAGGCACAGATCCACATCGTCGAAATAGACGAAGAAGCGCTCGTCGAAGCCGCCCAATTCCTCGAACAGGGAGCGGCGGATCAGGAGGAAGGCGCCCATCACCTGATCGACGGGGCGGCTGTCCAGATGGTCCCACTCCGTCATGAAATGCGGTGGGAACAGGCTGGGCGCCAGCCGGTCCAGCCCCACCGCCTGGGCGAGGATGCGGCCCGGCGTCGGCGCCCGCGCGCAGGACCGCTGGGTCCGCCCCGCCTCGTCCACCAGCCGGATGCCGAGGATTCCGGTGCGCGCCTGCGCCGGTTCCGCCAGGAAGGCGAGCGCCGGGGCGAGCGACCGGTCCGACAGCCGGGTGTCCGGGTTCAGGAACAGCAGCCAGTCGGCCCGGGACCCGACGGCGCCCTGGTTGCAGGCGGCGGCGAAGCCGCGGTTCTCCGGATTGCGCAGGACGGTCAGCGGCCCGCCGCCCGCAACCAGGGCGCCGGTCTCCAGCCCGTCCGCCGACCCGTCGGCGGAGGCGTTGTCCACCACCACCATGGCTTCCAGCGCCATGCCTTCCAGTGGGGCGGCGCCGGTCAGCGCCGAAGGCACCGAGGCGGCGCAGGCGCGCAGCAGGTCCCCGGCGTTCCAGTTCACGGTGATGATGCGGACGCTCGGGATCATGGTCGGTGCGGGGCGATTCGGCGTTCCAGCCGCCGGGGGAATGTGGTCTGTTACCGCGCCCTCCCCATCCTGGGCAACGCCTGTCCGGCGTGAAGGAAGAAAAAAAGAGAGGATGCCCGGCCGCATGCGCACGATCTCCCGGCATGAGCCGACCCGGTCCGGTCCGCGGCTGGCCGCCGCACTTCTCTACGCCGCCGCGGCGCTCTTCTATGTGGTGTTCTGCGCGCAGCTCCTGGTGAAGACCCCGCCCTACGCCGGGCTGGACGAGCCGTTCCACTGGCAGCGGGTGTTGCAGATCGCCCAAGGGCACTTCCTGGCGAAGGAACTCGGCCCCAACTCCTGGGGTGGGCCGATCGACCGGGCCAGCTACCTCCACATGCTCCATTACATCGAGCTGATCCAGAAGCACGCCCCGGTCGATGCGGCGCAGGCCCGCGCGCTGTCCAACCATCTCGCCACCCTGCCGCCACGGGACGAGGTGGTTCCCTTTCCCAGCTCGGCCAGCTTCGCGCCGCTCGCCTATCTGCCGCAGGCGGCCTTCACCGCCGCCGCGCGCGCCTGGGGGCTGGGTCCGCTCGACCAGATGCACGCGGGGCGGATCGGCAACGCCGTGGCCTACGGGCTGATGGTGCTGGCGGTCCTGTGGGCGCTGCCCGGCGGGCGGCTGGTCTTCGCGGCGCTCGCCCTGTCGCCCTTCGCCCTGCAGAGCGCCTGTTCGCTCAGCGCCGACCCCCTGAACCTGACGATTTCCGCCCTGTTCCTGGCCCTGGTCTGGCGGTTCCGTGCCCGCGGCGCGCCGCTCGGGGCTTGGGAGGTGGCGGGACTGCTGGCCCTGTCGGCGGCGCTCGGCTTCCTCAAGCTGACCATGGCCCCCTTCGCCGCCGCGGTGCTCTACCTGCCGGGCGCGGTGACGGGCGGGACGCGGGGGCGGATCGCGCTGACCGCGCTGTGCCTGGGGCTCGCGCTGGGCATCGCGCTCTCCTGGAACATGGCCTATCCCTTCGTCCCCGGTCCCTATTGGGGAACCGCGGCCGACCCGGCGGCGCAGATCGCGGCCATGCGCGCCGACCCGCTGGAGACGCTGCGGATCTTCGCCACCACCACGCGGGACTGGGCGATCATGTGGTGGCGCGACGGCTACGGACGCTACGGCGGTCACCCGCCGCCCTGGAGCGGCTACGCCGACGACCGGCTGATCCTGGCGGCCCTGTGGGTCCTGCCGGTCCTGGCCCTGTGCGACGGCGCCCGCCGCCGCGATCCGGTGATCGGGGTGGGCTATCTGCTGCCGGCCCCGGCCTATGTGCTTCTCGTCATGGCGGCCTTCTGGGTCGGCTTCACCCCGGTCGGGGCGGGCACGGTTCTGGGCCTCCAGGGCCGCTACTTCCTGCCGGCCCAGGTTCTGGTCGTCCTGGCGCTTGCGGCGGCGGCGGGGCCCTGGCCCCCGGCGGGCCTGCGCCGCGGGCTGCGGCTCGGGCTGTTCGCCGTTTGTATGGCGCTGAACGGCGCGGTTCTGCTGGAGGTGCTGGCCGCCTGGGGGCGGCTGTGGAGTCCGGCGGGCGGCGTGAATTGACAGCGGCGGCGTGCAGCGCCTATCTGTTGCGGCCCGTTTCCTCCTTCCCGCGCTGGTGGCGGTGCCGCCTGCGGAGCTTTCCAGGACAGTCGCATGGAACAGCGCCCTTCCGCCCTCCGCCTTGCCGCCAGAACCCTTCGCGCCGCCCTGACGCGGACCGGGCGGCCCTCGCCGCAGCCGTCCCGCAAGCCCTTCGTCTACGCCATCGAGGTCTTCTGGTGCGACCGCAACGGCCTCTATCTGGAGGGCTGGATTCACGCCTATGAGCGGCGAATCCTGGCCCTGCGCGTCGCCGCGGGGGAGGATGCCTACGAGATCGCCAGCTTCGCGCCCCGCCCGGACGTGCTGCCCCATTACGCGGAGTTTCCCAACAGCGCGCAGAGCGGGTTCAAGCTCTATCTCCCCTGGCGGGCGGGCACGCCGGTGACGTTCGAGGTGATCACCGCCGACGACCGCTTCGTCGAAACGGTGGAGCTTCCCCGCTCCCCCGAGGCCGCCCGCAAGCCCTACTGCCTGACCGACGGCAGCGTCTGGCAGGACCCCAAGCCGGAGCACGGCGCCGCGGAGCGGGCGTTCGAGGATTTCCAGCGCGAAGTGAACGAACGCAGGCTGGTCGTCGCCGAGGTCGGCGCCCGTGTGGTCAGCTCGCAGATGAGCCCGCTGCGCGCCGCCTTCGCCGGGGCGGAGCGCTACATCGGCATGGATATCCACGCCGCTCCCAACGTCGACGTGGTCGGAGACGCCCACTACATCCACGACCTGATCGGAACGGCGGCGGCCGGGGCGGTCTTCTCGCTGTCGGTGATGGAGCATCTCGCCCATCCCTGGCTCTTCGCCTATGGCGTGAACCGGGCGCTGCGGGTCGGCGGCCTGACCTTCCACACGACCCACCAGTCCTGGCCCGTGCACGAGGAACCGAACGATTTCTGGCGCTTCAGCGACGAGGGGCTCAAGATCCTGTTCGGTCCGGCCATGGGGTTCGAGATCATCGCCGCCGGGATGAATCAGAGAGTTCGAATATACATGGAGCATTGTGTTCCGGCGCATGCGCTCATGCCGCTCGTTTCGTCCTTTGGCGGTTCTTTTGTCTTGGCCCGCAAGGTGCGGGATGTGCCGGATGGCGTGGTGACATGGCCGACCGATCGCAGGATTTCGGAAGATCTGGCTCGCCATTATCCGCAGCGTGGCTAAGGAAAAGCCAGTGCTGCGCCTGTCCGGTGCTGCACTCCTTGTGGTTGGAAGACCGTCTTGTTAAGACGACAGGACGGAACAGGACGATGTTGGGGATGGAATGAACAAGATCGACATGGGCGGTACGGAAATCATCGACTGGACCCAGACGATCGTTTGGGAGGCCGGGGATAATCATCTGGACGCCATCTGCCCGGCCTGCGGTGACGGCGCGGCCAAGCAGGTCCGTCTGCGCGTCCGTTCCCCATGGCCTCCGCATCCGGAGCAGCCCCTGGTGTCCTGCCCGGCCTGTGGAACCGCCTTCCATCCGACCATGGGGCAGCCGCCCTACGAGGCTGTGCTGGACCCGCTGGTGGACGTCTATCTGGAGCAGAATGCGGGCATCGACGTGATGGCCGAACTTCTGGCGGCGATCGATCCCACCGCGGTGCGCCGCTACATCGAGATCGGCTGCGGCTTCGGCTTCCTGCTCGATTACGCCCGCGTGGCGTTCGGCTGGGATGCCCGGGGCTTCGATCCGGGATACAGCGCCCGCTTCGGACGGGAAGCGCTCGGCGTCGACATCCAGCACGTCTATCTGCATTCGGCGGCGGATGCGGGGCCGGAACCCTACGATCTCGCTCTGTGCGCCGAACTGATCGAGCATGTCTTCGAACCGGAAAAGCTGCTCGTCGTCCTGCGTGATGCGCTGACGACCGATGGCACGCTGCTGCTCACCACGCCCAGCGCCACCGGGATCCGACCGGAAACGCAGCCGGGCACTCTGTTGTCGATGCTGTGCCCGGGCTATCATTACGCGCTCTACAGCCCCAAGGGGATCGAAGCCCTTCTGCGCAGGGTCGGGTTCAAGAGCGTCATGGTGGTGGACCGCGGGCACACCCTGAGGGTGGCGGCGTCGGTCGGCGAGGAGCTGAGGGCCGATTTGACCCGGCCCTTCGACCGGCGCCCCTACCATGATTATCTGCGGACGCGCGTCGGAACGACGGATCCGGTCACGCCCCTTGGCGTGGGGTACCGGTACCGGCTTCTGAAGGAAATGACCAACGCCGGGAACTTCGAAGCCGCGCGCGCCGCGCAGGCGGACGTGTTCGCGGCCTGCCGGCAGCACTGGAAGCTCGATCTCACCGACCCCGCCCGTCTGCTCGCCGATCTGTCGGCGGCTCCGAAGCCGAAGAGCATCGAGGAGCATCACGGCGCTTATCCGTTCTGCCTGGGCAGCATCCTGTATTTCAGCGGCATTCTGGCGTGGCTGGCCGACGGGCAGCATGACCTTGCCCGGCGGTGGTTCCAGGCGGCGGCGCTCGCCGGCGAACAGATGCGCGCGACCCTGCACATCATCGGGGCCGACGACGAGGAAAGCGAGGAACTGATGTGGCGGGCCCGCTGCTACGCCAGCCACCTGCTCGTCTGGAGCCAGCCCGACCAGGCCGTGGAAGAGCTGCAGGCGCTTGCCCACACACCCAGCCCGCTGCTCGGCGAACGCATTCCCGCCGGCATCCTGGAGGACGCGCAGCGCAAGATCTTCGTGGATCTGGTCAATCTCGGCCACTACAAGGCGGCGGACCGGCTGGCCGCGGGGGTGGAAGCCGCCCTGCCGGGGAGCGGCGCCGTCCTGGCCTCCACCGCCTTCGCGCTCGGCATCCTGACGCTGAACCACCGCAAGGCGCCGCGGAACGCCGCGGCCTTCTTCGGGCGCGCCCACCAAGCCTGCCTGGAACTGCCCGACCGCGCCACCGCGCCGATCGTCCAGGCCCTGCTGTGGCCGTCGCTGTTCCACCAGGGGCAGGCGCTGGTCAACGCCGGAAAGAAGGATGAGGCGGGCGAGGCCCTGCGCGGCCTGCTGAAGCCCGAGGCCGGCCTGCCGTCCGTGCCGCTCGACCTGCGGGCGCGGACGGAGCTTCTGGTCCGCACCCAGCGCCTGCCCACCTGAACGCGAGCCAGAGGACGGAAACGCCCCCATGCTGAGCACCCTGATCCGTCTTCCCTTCCGCCTGCGTTTCGTGATCGCCTGGGCGATCGTGCAGAGCAAGATCCTCGCCGGATACGCCTCCTACGCGCTCAGCGCCTTCCGCAAGGACAGCTATGTGCGCGAACGTTGGGACGGGCGGGTGCCGCTCGCCGGGGCGCGCCGGGTGGTGGTGTTCGTTCATTACGACCGGCAGGGCGTTGTCCACGATTTCGTGTGGCATTACCTGCGCCAGCTCCACGCGCTGGGCTTCGCCATCGTCTTCGCCAGCAACGCGCCGCGTTTGGTCGATTCCCAGATCGAGCCGCTGCGGGACATCTGCGCGCTCATCCTCCGGCGTGACAATGTCGGCTACGATTTCGGCGCCTACAAGGAAGGCATCGCCGCCGTTCCGGATCTGTCCGCGCTCGATTCGCTGCTGCTCGCCAACGACAGCGTCTACGGCCCGCTGCACCATCTGGCCGGGCTGCTGGAGCGGATGGACCCGCAGGACGCCGACGTCTGGGGCGCGTCGGACAGTTGGGAGTTCGCCTTCCACCTGCAGAGCTATTTCCTGCTGTTCCACAAGGGGGCGCTCGCGTCTCCCGCCTTCGCGGCCTTCTGGGACCGGCTGCGCTACGTCCAGTCCAAGACCTGGATCGTGCGCAAGTACGAGATCGGGCTGACCCGCGCGCTACGCCGCGCCGGCCTGCATTGCCGGGCGGCCTTCCCCTACCGTCAGGCGGCGACCGCCCTGATCGAGGCGGTGGTGGAGCGCAACATCGCCGGCGACGGCATGGACCCGGTGCGCAAATCCTTCATCCAGCAGGTTTTCCGGACGATCAACGCCGGCGTGCCGCTGAACGGGACGCATTTCTTCTGGGACTATCTGATCGCCCAGATGGATTTCCCGTTCCTGAAGCGTGACCTGCTGCAGAAGAATCCGGCCCGCATTCCGCTGCTGAACTATTGGGAACGGGTGGTGAAGCAGTCGAGCGACTACGACACCGAGCTGATCCTGCGCCACCTCGAATTGTCCTTGAAGAACCGAAGCGTCTGAGCCGTCTCACCGGATCGCCCTTGAGGTGATGGGAACACACCGTTCCGGAAATGGGTGTACAGTGCGCGTCGCCCCTTCCCGTCATGGAGGGTGCTGCCCTATGGTCAGACCGTAACGGTTGCCGTGCCGCGAACGAGATCGTCGATGGAAGAGCCTCTGGTCAGCGTCGTCATACCGGTCTTCAACCGGGCTCACACGCTGCGCCGTGCCATCGAAAGCGTGCTGACGCAGGACGTCGCGTCCTGGGAATTGATCGTCGTGGACGACGGCTCCACCGACGGCAGCCCGGATATACCCGATTCCTTCGGCGATGCGCGCATCCGTTCGATCCGGCACGAAATCAACCGCGGGGCGGCGGCGGCGCGCAACACGGGGGTTGAGGCGACGCGCGGCCGTTACATCGCCTTCCTCGACTCCGACGACGAATGGCTGCCGGGCAAGCTGCGCGCCCAGATCGGCGTGCTGGAGGGCGGGCCGGACGCACCGCAGGCGCTGTGCACCGGCTTCCTCCTGCACCGGGAGGAGACCGGGCGGCGCATGAAGCGGTGGCCAAAGCCCGAGGGAACCTGGTTCGAGACGATCCTCGACGGTTGCTACGTCTCCCCCGGCTCCACCCTCATGGTGCGGCGCGATTGTTTCGCCGCCGTCGGCCCGCTCGATGAAACGCTGCCCCGACTCGAGGATTGGGACTGGCTCCTGCGCTGCATGGAACGTTTCACCTTCGACTGCCTGCCGGTGCTGGGGGCGGTGGTGCATGTGGGACGGCCCGCGCGCTCGGGACCGGTCGCCGTCGCCATCGACCGTCTCGACCGGCAGCACACCGAACGCGTGCTGCGCATCGCCGGTCCGGAAGGGCTGCGGCGTTTCCGCGCCAGCCTCGCCATTGAACAGGCGGTCGCCGCCGTGCACGAGGACGCCCATGTGAAGGCGCTCAGCCACATCGGGCGCGCCTTTTCTTGGTCCCCGACGCGCACCGCGCGCTTCCTGGCACGCTGCGCCGTCCGGGCTTTCTGACGGCTGCGCTGTTCAGGCCTTCCGACGGCTGCGCTGTTCAGGCCTTCCGACGGCTGCGCCGTCCCGGCTTTCCGGCGCTTGCCCGCTTCGGCGGTGGGCGGGGTTCAGTGGCGGGCGGGCAGGCGGCGGTAGAGGGCCAGCAGACGGTCGGTCGCCCCCGGCCAGGTGAAGTCGCGGACGCGGCGGCGCCCGTCGGCGATCAGCCGGTGCCGCAGGGCGCCGTCGTCGAGCACCCGCTCCAGGACCTCGGTCAGGCTTTCCGGAGTGGCGGGGTCGAAATAGACGGCGGCATCGGCGGCGATCTCGGGGAAGCAGCTCCGGTCGCTCAGCACCGCCGGGCAGCCGTTGGCGAAGCTTTCCAGGATCGGCAGCCCGAATCCTTCGTACAGCGACGGGAAGACGAAGGCGGCGGCGTGCGCGTAGGCGTAGGCGAGGTCGGCGGCGGCCAGCGTGCGTTGGTGCAGACGGGTGGCGCAGCCCGCTTCCAGGAAAGGCTGGCGCTCCTCGTCCTGGAGATGCCCCCCGCCGACGCAGACCAGATGCAGGTCGGGCCGGCGCGCCAGCAGGGCGGCCAGACGCCGTGCGACTCCCGCGAAGTTCTTGTAGCCGTCGCGCCGGCCCACGATCAGCAGGAAGCGGTCCGGCAGCGCGATCCCCGCCCGGCGGCCCGGCACCCACACGGCGTCCCGCGACAGACCGTGATGCACCACCTCCACCCGCGCCGGATCGACTCCGTAGAGCCGGACCAGATCGGCCTTGGTGTGCGCCGACACCGCGACGATGGCGGCGGCGGCGGCGCAGAGCGCCCGCTTGCCGGGGTGGATCTCCTCCGGCTTCGGGAAGATCTCCGGCATCAGCTCCGGCGCCATGTCGTGGACGGTCACCACCATGGGCCGTCCGTGCAGGAGGTCGATCAGGCCGGCGTCGTAGAAGGTCTGGTGGAAAACGTCGAAGGCGCCGTGGCCGAGCGCCCGGCGGACCAGTCTGCGGTTGTGGGCGCGCAGCAGGCTGCGCTTGCCGGGAAAATGCCCGCCGCCCAGGAAGCCCCGGACGTCCAGGTCCGGCTGATCCATCAGGTGGCTGTTGATGACCTGACGGAAGGGCAGGACCACCTGCACGCCGGGACGGGCGCGCAATTCCGTGACGACCTCGGCAAAGCAGCGGGACACCCCGCCGTGGCGCTGGATGGAGAAGATATGGTCGTCGAAGAGAACGCGCATGCCGCGGCTCAGCGCCGCCAATTCACGCCGAGCCGCACCAGGATGCCCAGCGTGATCGTGCGCAGGCGCCAGAACGGGCTGTTCTGCATGCTGCTCAGCTCGTTCCGGACCGTGTGCAGATGCTGTTCGCTGCGCTGCAGGCGGCGGCGCAGGACCCAGGGTGACTCGTCGTCCTCGTCGCCGGCGCCGGCGGCCACGCCCGCCGCCTGCGTCGCCCGCAGTTCCTGCCACACCGGCGGCGGCGGGGCGAGGCGTCCGTCCTTCAGCTTCGACGCGCTGTCCAGCAGATGGGCGGCCATGGTCTCGGCCATGGCGCCGAAGGTGAAGCGGGCGGCCTGCTCCAGACCGCGGCGAACCAGGTCGCCCCGCCGCTCCGGGGCACGGGCGGCGGCGAGGGCCGCCACCATGCCGGCGGCGTCGTCCTCGCCCACGAACAGCGCGGCGTCGCCGGCCACCTCGATCAGCGAGGAGTTGGCGCAGGTGATGACCGGGCAGCCGCAGGCCATCGCCTCGACCACCGGCATGCCGAAGCCCTCGTAGCGCGACGGGTAGGCGAGGGCCTCCGCCCCGGCGTAGGCCAGCCGCAACTCCTCGTCGGTCAGCGACAGGCGCAGCGTCCGGGTGTCGGGAGCCAGGGCGCGGAACATCGGCTCCACCTCCTTGCCGCCGCCCACGCACACGACCGTCAGGTCGCGGGTCGCCGGGTCGCCCAGCCCGAGCGCGCGGAACAGCAGAAGGCCGTTCTTGTAGCCCTGATAGCCGGATCGCTCGCCCACCATCAGCACATAGGGGCCGGTCAGCCCGTGCGCCTTGCGGAAGCCGTCCACCTCCGCCGCGTCCGCCGTGCGGAAAGCGTCTCCGGCGCCGCAATAGGCCACCGCCGTGCTGCCCGCCGGGATCGAGGGGAACAGCCGCTCCAGGTCGCGGGCGGAGTTCCGCGAGATCATGATGTGGGCCGAGGCGTGCAGGATCGCCCGGTGCTTCTCCCGCCACGTCTCGTCGGCGAGCGGGAAGCCCAGCGCCTCCGGGATCATGTCGTAGCCCATGAAGACCGACGGCGTGGCGGTCGGCGTGGTGTAGTAGGTGGAGACGAAGAGATCCGCCCCTTCTTCCCGGCAGACCCGTTCCAGATGGAGGCTGTCGGCGCCCGGGGACGCCTTGTCGTGGGCGCGGATGGTGCGGGTGTGCACGCCGGGGATGCGCGGCGCGGTGCCGGCGCGGTCGAGCAGGACGACATGCTCGGCGAAGCCGGATGCCGCCCAGGCCTGGAGCACGGCCGTCCAGACCCGCGCGATGCCGGAGCCGAGATGCTGGTAGAACACCCCGTCCACAAGGATCTTCGGGCGCGTCGGCGCCAGGGCCTTGCGCCGTTCGGCGACCTTTGCGGGATCGAGGAAGCGCCAGGCCCCGCTCCCCGTCGCCTCATCCGGCACGGCGATGGGCACCACGCCACGCGCGGCGGCGGTGTCGGCCAGGGTCTCGTCGCTCACCCAGGGAAGATAGTCGCGCAGCAGCGCGGAACCCGTCACCTCCTCCTGCAGGCGGCGCCAGTGGGCACGGGCGTCCTTGTAGCCGTAATAGCTTTCCTTGAAGGCGGCCTGCGCTTCGGTCGCGTAGGCGAAATGCTGGAAGACGACGCCGGCCTCCTCCATCTCGTCCTGGGTGAAGGGGTCGATCTGGGCGCCGTCCTTGCCGTCGGCGCCGACGAGGGTCGGCGGCTCGTGCGCGGCCCAGGTCATGCCGGGCTCGAAGCGCCAGGTGCGCAGCCATTCCTGCTGCGGGTTCTGGGCGTAGTTGTGGCGCGTGCTGATGATCCGCTCCGGCCCGACGAAATAGTCGCACCAGTAGAAGGCGGCGGTGCGCTTCGGGTTGGCCTGGAACATGGCGTGGACGGTGCGGATCTGCTCCGCCGTCCACAGCTCGTCGGCGTCCACCTGCCAGAGCAGCCCGGCCTCGCGGATGTGGGGCAGGGGGGCGTTGACCATCTCGCGCTTGCCGTCCCAGAAGGAATCCAGCGGCTTGCGGTGGATGGTGATGCGGTCCGGGTGACGGGCCGCCAGCTCGTCCAGATAGGCGGAGGTGCCGTCGTTGCTGCGGCCCCGGTCGTGCACGCTGTCCAGCACCCGCCCGCCGGACGCCAGGCTCCAGCCGGTGTCGTGGGACAGCGAGGCCACGCCCTCCACGATGTGCCAGTGCCACCGCAGGGGCAGCGAGGCGAAGACCGCCTCGTGGTAGCGGATGAAGGGCTCGCCGTTCAGGACGATGGTGAAGAAATGGATCGGCAGGTCGGTCCCGGACTCCAGGGGGCGCCGCCGGAAGGCCGTCCAGTCCTCGCCCTCCGCGATCGTCTCCCAGCCGGGCTCGTCGCGCAGGCGGCGGCGCATCAGCCAGCCGCTTCCGCTCCTGGAGGACGCCCGGATCACCACGGTGGCGGTGTCGTCGGCCCGGTCCAGCGCGCGCAGCCCGGTGAAGCCGGCGTCCTCGACCAGCAGCAGGCCGAAGCCGCCGCGGGTCCGCCGTGCGCCGGCCTCGGGAGGTGCGGCGGGATGGCGCTTCAGATCCTCTTCGAGTTCGGCGAGCAGGCCGGCGAGCGGCGGCAGGTCGGCATCGCTGCGGAAGCGCAGCCAGGTTTCGCCGATCTCGTGGGCGTTGGGAAGCGGAAGGGCGATGTCGGCCCCGATCCCCCGGCCTCCGTCAGGGACGGGCGCAGCGGGTTGCCTGCCAGCCCGCGCCGCAGGGCGTCCCGCCCCGGCCCCGAACCGACCGCCAGAATTCGGGCGACCGGCTCGGTGCTCGCAAGCCGTTCGACAAAATCGGCGAAGCCGGGCGCGGACGGAGACTGGGATGAGGGCATGGACAAGAAACTCGGCTGGAAAGACGCAAAGGGTGTCAGGGTGTACCGGGGCGTTCCTTTGCCCGTTCGTGGCGGCGAAGGCAATAGTGGCGAAGGCAATAGCCGCTCGCCTGAAGCGCGAAGCGGGCCGGCCAGACGGGGTCCGTGGCGATGCCGGCGAAGGCCAGCCGGGCGGCCTGTCCGGCGCCGCCCTTGGCCAGGGCGCGGGTGGCGGCCCGGCCCAGTTCGAAGGCGTGCCAGTCCCGCGCCTCGCGGCGCAGGGCCGGCGAACTGGCCGGATCGTCCATCACCCGGCGGGCGAGCCGCAGGTGTTCGTCGAGCCATGGGACCATGTGACGCATGCCGCCGACGATGGTCATCGAGCCGGCGTGCTGGCGGTAGAGATAGACCCGCTCCGCCACCGGAACGGTCTTCATGCCGGCGGTCCAGGCGCGGATCAGGAACTCCCGGTCCCCGGCGTAGCGATAGGACGGGTCGTAGACGCCGACCCGCTCGTACAGGCCGCGTCGGAAGAAGCGGGCGTTGATCATCGGCACGCCGCGGCACAGGTCGAAGGGGCGCAGCCCCTTCATTGCCGGATCGTCGTAGCCGCAGGCCTCCTGCGGCCGTCCGGCCCCGTCGATGGCGGCGCCGGTTTCGACGACCGTGGCGCCGCCGCAGGCCGCGTCGGCGTCCGGCGCCGCGGCCAAGGCGCGGGCCACGGCGGCCAGGGCCCCCGGAAGCAGGAGGTCGTCGCTGTTGAGATGTCCGATGACCGAGCCGCGCGCGATGGCCAGCCCGCGGTTGATGGCGTCGTAGACGCCCCGGTCCGGTCCGGTGAGCACGCGCAGGTGCGGATAACGCGCCAGCACATCCAACGTCCCGTCGGTGGATCCGCCGTCCACCACGATGTGCTCGACCGTCGCCCCGCCCTGGGCCAGCACGCTCTCCACCGCTTCCGCCACCAGGGCGGCGCGGTTCAGGCAGGGGGTGATGATGGTGAAGGCGGGGGTGGCGTCCCGTTCCGGCGCGAAACCCTCGCCGCCGGTCGCCGGAGACCGCCCTTCAAGCATGCCCGTGATCGTCGCTTCCCCCTGGATTCGGGCTCCGGAACGCCGGCCCGTCGACGCGGCGGCCTTATGAACCCGCAAGGCTGCAAGGTGCCGGATTTCGCTGTAGCATGCCTGCGGCAAAACCTCTACACAGGGAGTTGAATTCTTAACCAAAGGTGCAGTTTCGCCAGCCATGACGAACGCCTCCCAGAACAGCCGGATACACCCCGTGATCTTGTCCGGCGGTGCAGGGGTCCGGCTCTGGCCTATGTCGCGCGAGCAGTATCCCAAGCAGTTCCTGCCGCTCTGCTCGGAACGTTCGATGCTGCAGGACACCGCGAACCGGGTCTCCGATGCGGGGCGCTTCGCCGACCCGCTGATCGTCTGCAACCAGGAGCACCGTTTCGTCATCGCCGAGCAGATGCGCCAGGCCGGGCGCGGCGCGGCGCGGATCGTCCTGGAGCCGGTCGGGCGCAACACCGCCCCCGCCGCCGCGGTCGCCGCCCTGATCGTGGCGGAGCAGGACCCCGACGGGCAGATCCTGCTGCTTCCGGCCGATCACGCGATCCAGGACCAGGGCTCCTTCCTCCAGGCCATCGCCACGGCGTCCGCCGCCGCGTCCTCCGGGCTTCTGACCACCTTCGGCATCGTCCCGACCGCGCCGGAAACCGGCTACGGCTACATCCGGCGCGGCGATGCGGTGGACGGCCATGACGGTGCCTTCCGCGTCGCCGCCTTTGTCGAGAAGCCTCCGCGCGAGCAGGCCGAGCGCTATCTGGCGGAGAAGAACTTCTTCTGGAACAGCGGCATGTTCCTGCTGCCGGTCCGCCAGTATCTCGCCGAGTTGGAGCGCTGGGCGCCGGCGGTCCTGGACGCCTGCCGGGCGGCGCTCGCCCGCGGCCGCTCCGACCTCGACTTCTTCCGCCTGGACGAGGAGGCCTTCGCCGCCTCTCCCAACATCTCCATCGACTACGCGGTGATGGAGCGTACCGAGGCCGCCGCCGTGGTGCCTTGCAGCATCGGCTGGACCGACGTCGGGGCCTGGTCGGCGCTGTGGGAGATCGGCGAGAAGGACCAGGGCGGCAACGTCTGCCACGGCGACGCCGTCGCCTGGGACAGCCGGGACTGCTACGTCCGCAGCGAGGACGGCGCGCTCGTCGCCCTGCTCGGCATGGAGAACGCGGTGGTGGTCGCCACCGAAGACGCCATCCTGGTCGCTGCCAAGGACCGGGCGCAGGACATCAAGCCGCTGGTCGAGCACCTGAAGACGCAGGGTCGCAGCGAGCCGCTGCTGCACCGCCGGGTGCACCGCCCCTGGGGCTTCTACCAGTCGCTGCACGCCGGCGATCGTTTCCAGGTGAAGCGCCTGACGGTGGCGCCGGGCGCCCGCCTGTCGCTGCAGAAGCATTATCACCGTGCCGAGCATTGGGTGGTGGTGAACGGCACCGCGCTGGTCACCCGCGGAGACGAGCAGATCCTGCTGCGCGAGAACGAGTCCGTCTACATCCCGCTGGGCGCCCCGCACCGGCTGGAGAACCCCGGCAAGGTGCCGCTGAACCTGATCGAAGTGCAGTCCGGCTCCTATCTGGGCGAGGATGACATCGTCCGTTTCGACGACCATTACGGCCGCTCCTAGCGTTCCCGCCCGGTCGGGAAGCCCCCTGTTGCCGCGCGGGGGCTTTCCGCCGGGTGGTGCGGTGCGTGGCCTGCAACGGAATGCCTCCCGGATGCCTCCGACACAGATCAGCCTGTCCGAAGATTCCGTTATCCTGACCCTCGCCTCGCCGGGCTTCGACGCCGTCTATCCCCGGATTCTCCATAAGGACCTGATCCCCCGGCCCGTCCTCGACGTCATGGAATGGGCGTGGAGAACGCCACGTTTTCCGGAGCGGCCGGTGCGCGTGGCGCGCCTGTCCGGTGTCTGGGTGGCCAAGGAGGGGCTGGTCTTCGACCGGGACGGCCGTCTCTACCGCGAGACCATCACCCAGCATTCCGGCGCGGAGATCGAGGACGCGCACGCCGCCGTGCTGGCCGCCATGGCGGGCGGGCCGGAGCGGGGGGAGAGCACCGACGGCAAGGGGCCGGTCCTGCTGTGCAAGAAGCGCGGCGTCGGCAATTACGGGCATTGGATGATGGAGATGCTGCCCAAGGCGCATCTCGTCCACAGCCGGCTGCCGGAGCTGGACGCGCGGTTCCTCGTGGCCCAGGCGCCCGAGCATCTGAACAACGCCATGGCCTTCTCCCTGTCCATGCTGGGGATCGATCTCGCCCGGACCATCGTCGCCGACGACACGCCGCTCCACTTCGCCGATCTGCTTCTGGTGGACGGCTTGAGCGAGCATGGGGGCTACATGTCGCCGCTGGTCCTGGAGGGGGTGGATGCCCTGGCCCGGGATACGGCGCCCGCCGGCGTGGAGCGGCTGTTCGTCACCCGCCGCTCCACCGGTTTCCGCCGCGTCGTGGACGAGGACGCGCTCGCCGCCCATGCGGAGGCCTGCGGCTACCGCCTGGTCGAGCCGGGCACGCTGTCCCTGCCGGAGCAGGTCGCCCTGTTCAAGGGAGCGTCGCGGATCGTCGGGGTGATGGGGGCGGCGATGACCAACATCGCCTTCGCCCCGCCCGGCGCGCGCGTGGTCAATCTGGCGCCCGCGGGCATGCCGGACACCTTCTTCTGGTTCATCGCGACCCTGCGCGGCCTCGACTACACCGAGGTCCGCTGCGTGCAGGACGGCCCGGTCCGCGGCGTCATGCCCTGGGACAACGACCTGATCCTTTCCCCGGACGACCGGGACATCATCTTCGGCGGCTGACGCCGGGCGCGGAACGACGGGGATGCGGGGATGACGACGTCCGAACCATTCGACTACTACATCGAACGCATCGAGGTCGGCTCCGAGCTTCGGATCGAGGGCTGGGCCTTTCACCGGACGCATGGCCTGTGCGGCTTCGGCGTGGTGATCGATCAGGGACATTGTCCGTCCGCTCTCCATGTCCGGAGGGGCATCGACCGGCACGACGTCGGCCTTTCCCTCGGGAACCCTCTGGCCGACCGCTCGGGTTTCGTGGTGATCGCCGCCGTGCCGCTCAGCACCTCGGCGGTCGTCCTGCGGCTGACCGCCGGGGGGGAGGAGCGCATCATTCCCCTGATGCTGCGCGAGGGGTTGTCTCTGCGCAGTTGGCAGGTCGCCTGTGAACGCGCGCCGGCGGCGGTCGAGTACCGCTTCCTGACCGAACGCGGCCTGGGCTACGCCGCCGCCCTGCCGGCGCCGCTGACGCGGGCGCGGAACGCGGTGGGCGCCGGTCTTCCCGCCACCGCCGCTCCCGTCACGATCGCCCCCGTTACGGTTGCCCCGGTGACGATCGCCCCGGTAACGATCGCCCCGGTAACGATCATCGTGCCGGTCTATGGCGGCAAGCATTTCCTGACCCCGCTGGTGCACGCGCTGATCGAGACGGTCGATCCCCGGCACCGCATCGTCTTCGTCGACGACGGCAATCCCGACCGCAGCATCTCGGCCTTCCTGGTGGCGCTCGGCACCGCGCTCGACCATGTGACGGTCGTCGCCAAGCCGCGCAACGAGGGGTATCTGAAGGCCGTGCTCACCGGGCTGGAGGTGGCGGAGCGGCTGAACCCCGACGGGCATGTCGTCCTGCTGAACACCGATGTGGAGGTGCCGCCGGGCTGGCTGGAGCGGCTGGTCCGGCCGATCGAGGCGACGCCGTCCATCGCCAGCACCACCCCCTTCACCAACGCCGGCACCATCTGCGGCTTCCCGTCCATGCCGGCGGACAACGAGCCCTTCCTCGGCGCCACGGCGGCGGAGATCGACGCGGGCTTCGCGGCCTTGGGGGATCTGCCCCCGGTGGAGGTGCCGACGGGCGTCGGCTTCTGCATGGCGCTGAACCGCCGGGCGCTGCGCGAGGTCGGCGTCTTCGACCAGGAGGCCTTCGGGCGCGGCTATGGGGAGGAGGTGGACTGGTGCCGGCGCGCCATGCGGCGCGGCTTCACCAACGCCGTGGTGCCCAACCTCTACGTCCACCACCGGCACGGCGGCAGTTTCTCCAGCGAGGAGAAAAAGGCCCAGATCCAGGCGTCGGGCGACATCATCCGGCAGCGCTACCCGGAGTTCGACGCGGAGGTGCAGGACTTCATCCGCGCCGACCCGCTGCGTCCCATCCGCGCCGCGGCGGCGGTCCGCATTCTGGGCGCCGCGGCGTCCGGCCGTCCGCAGACGGTGCTTCTCTTCGACCATGCCGGCCGTGGCGGAGCCGCCGCCTTCCGCATGAAGGAGATCGCGCGCCTGCACGCGCAGGGGCGGACGGTGCTGCTGGTGCGGCCCTCCACGGAACCGGCTCTGGCGATGCCGGAACATGCGCTCGATATCGAGCTTCTGCACCGCGAGGCCACCTTCCGCTTTCCCGCGAACGACCTGTCCGATCTCGGCGCCCTCGTCTCCGCCCTGCCGCCGGCGGAGGTGGTGGTCAACTCGCTGGTCGGCTACGCGGCATCAGACGCGGTGATGGCCTTCCTGCGGACCCTGCGGCGGGAGCATGGGGTGCCGCTGCGCCTGATGCACCACGACTATTTCCCGATCTGCCCCTCGCTGAACCTGATCGACGCGGAGGATCGTTTCTGCGGTGTGCCGGAGCCGGCGCGCTGCCGGACCTGCGCGCCGGCCAACCGGCATTTTCGCCGGGCCGACGGGGAAGGCGTTCCCGTCGAGGGCTTCGACATCGCGGAGCACCGCCGGGCGTGGCAGGCGCTGTTCGACCTCGCCGACCGCCACGTCACCTTTTCCCGGAGCGCGCTCGCCATGCTCCGGCGGGCCTTCGCCCTGCGCGACGACCGTCTGCGGATCATCCCGCATCTGGCCGACCATGTGACCGTGACGCCCCTGCCGCCGCCCGCTCCGGACCGGATCGCCCGCGTGGCGGTGGTCGGCGGCATCAACGTCGCCAAGGGGTCGGGAATCCTGAAGGCGATGGTGCGGCTGGCGGAGACGCAGCGGCTTCCCATCCTGTTCGAGCTGTTCGGCGACAGCGACCAGCCGATCGTCTCTCCGCAGCTGCACGACAACGGCCGCTACGAACCGGAGCGGCTGGCCGGTCTGCTCGCCGCCCGCGGCTGCCACGCGGTCTTCGTGCCGTCGATCTGGCCGGAAACCCACTGCTACGTTCTGGACGAGGTGGTCGGTCTGGGGCTCCCGGTCGGCGTCTTCGACATCGGCGCGCCCGCCGAGCGGCTGCGCCACTGGCCGAATGGCTTCATCGTCTCTTCCATCACCCCGGAGGCGGCGTTGTCCGCCCTGCTGCGCGTGACCGGCCACGGGATGACGGCGCACTCCGTGACGGGCGGGGGGACGGCGCCCCCGCCGTACGGCGGCCGGACCGGCGGCGCCTGAAGGCGCCGACGGTATCAGGCGTCGTAGCCGCGGGGCAGGTAGCTCCGTTCCGTCCGTGGGTAGAGGCGGGGGCTGTACCAGCGGCTTGCCCGCGGCACCGCCACGTCAAGAGCGGCCAGCAGCGCCTCGCCGGGCGGAGGCGGCTGGACGCAGGCGCGCTTCGCCAGTGTCCAGGTGCTGAATGGCGTGTAGAGCACCCGTTTGCCGTCTGCGTGGGCGCGCAGCGCGATGGCGCTTGCGATCTGCCCGGCGGTGGCATCGCGCGGGATCCGCCGCAGGAGGCCGCTCATGAAGCTGCTGCGGGCCAGCCAGTGGCCGGGCGACACGCCGTCCACGGACCGTTGGCAGAAGGCCATGCCGTGATAACCGCCGTCGTCCGCGCGGCGCCCGTAATCCGCGGTGGCCAGGAAGCCGCCGAACCCGAAGAAGCCGCCGGCCCAGGCGACGCGGCCATCCGGATCCAGGACGCGCCCGCCGACGGCCGTGGCGTCCTCCACCCCGTTCAGCAGCCCCGCGAGTTCGCGCAGGGTGCCGGTCTTCGCCGGGACGCAGCCGGCCTGCACGAAGGCGACGAAGTCGGCGTCGGCGCAGGCATCCGCGAGCAGGGAGGCGAGCGGGGCGTCGTGCAGGGTCAGGCCCGCCAGGGTCCAGCCGGCCCCCCGGCGGTCGAGATGGGCCTTCAGCCGCTCCGCGTCCTCGGACGAGGCCACCCGGACCCGGACCGGGCCGGACGATGGGGTGCGCTGCATCAGGATGGCGGGGATGGCCTCCACCACCGTCTCGTCGACCGCTCCGGCGTCGATCACCATCGCCACGGGGACGGACAGCCCGTCCGCCGGCGCCAGCCGCCAGATTCCGGGATGGGGGAACAGCGTGTTCTCGACGACGGCGAGCGTCCGGCTGCGTCCGGTCAGGGCCAGATGCTGTTCCAGGACGTGCCGCTGGCTGTCCAGCGCCTCCGGCTTCATGCTGGTTTCGACGGATGCGGTCGACCCGGGGTTGATCCGCCACGCGTAGAGCAGATGCGGGACATGGACGATCTTGTGGCCCGCCCGCTCGACGCGGGTGAAGGTGTCCCAGTCGTGGCTCCAGGTCGCCTTCAGGTCGGTGTAGGCGCCGGTCTCCACCGCCACGTCGCGCCGCAGGGCGCAGAGGTGGCAGGTGAAGCAGATGTTCATATGCAGGACCCAGTCGAAGTCCGGCTTGTGGAACGGCGAGAACAGCCGGGACTGCGGGTTGCTCTTGAACTCGTCGGAGTAGAGCACGGCGGGGAAGCCGTGGGCGTGGATGTGCTCCGCCATCACCTGGAGGGCGTCGAGCGTCAGGAAATCGTCGGCATCGACCGGCAGGACGTAATCGCCGGACGTTTCCCGGAAGGCCATTCCATACCCGGCCATGATGCCGCGGTTCTCCGGGCTGACGATGACCTTCACGTTGTCATGGGCGGACACGTCGCGCAGCCAGTCCAGCAGCTCCGGCCGGTGGTCGCCGTCGCTGACGATCACCCATTCGAAGTTCCGGTAGAACTGGTTGAGGATGGTCTTCTCGATCTCGCGCAGGAACCGGATCGGCTGTTTGTAGGTGCTCATGAAGAAGGAGAAGCGGATCGACTCCTCGACGGCGGGGCGGGTCCGCGACGCGGCGATGCGCGTCATGATCTGCTCCTCCACGTCGCGCACGGGCCGGTCCGAGGGGGTGCGGGCGATCTCGTAGAAGGGATTGGCGGAAGTGAAGTTCGGGTTGACGTTCGGGTCCCGTTCGATGCCCCAGCGCCGGATGAAGTTCTGCAATTCCCAGTTGAAGGTTCCTTCCTTCGACAGGGACTCGAAGTGGTACAGCTCGATGGCGGGATCGACGACGATCCGCAACCCCTTCGCCCGCACCTTGTTGCAGAAATCGACGTCGTTGTAGTTCAGCCAGAGGCCGGTGTCGAAGCCTCCCACCTCCTGGTAGAGCTTGCGCGAGACCAGCAGGCAGGCGGCGGTCGTCGCCGCGGCGTTGTGCGTCAGTTGCGCGATCCCCTGCGGACCCGGCGACAGGCGGTGTTCGCCGATCATGGCGTGGGTCGGGCTGCCGTTCAGCAGCATGATGCCGATGTGCTGGATCGTGCCGTTGGCGAACAGCAGGCGCGGGCCGACGATGCCGACCCCCGGCTGGGAGGCCAACCCCACCATGTCGCGCAGGAAATGCTTGGATATGGCCTGGATGTCGTCGTTGAGCAGAAGGACATAGTCGCCGCGCGCCTGCTCCACGCCGATGTTCACGCGTTCGGAGAAGTTGAACACCGGACGCTGGGCGTTGAACTCGCGCACGTTCGGGAAGGCGCGCAGGAAGCGCAGCGTGGAATCCTCCAGTTCGCCGTTGTGCACGACGACGACCTCGAAGTTGCCGTAGCATTCGCTGCCGAAGAGGCTCATCACGCAGTTCGTCACGAGATCGACGGTCATCCCGAACATCTCGCCCTTCCGGCCCGCCGTGGGAATCACGACGCTGACGGACGGGGCTTGTTCAGGCGGTGCGTAAACCACGCGCCAGTTGCCCGTCGACCAGTGGGGACGCACCTCGAAGGGCGTGGCCGCCTGCGAGGCCAGGGCCTCCTCGATGGCTTTCCTCTGCCGTTCCACCGCGTAGCTCTTGGCCGACAGGACCTCGGCCGTGGAACCCGGGATGGCCACCCAGTGGTACAGGATTTTCGGCACATGGACGAAGCGGTCGGTCACCGCCGCGACGCGGAGCGCCAGATCGTAGTCCTGGGTCCCGTCATAGGCACTGCGGAAGCCGCCGACCGAGCGGACGACGGAGGCGCGGTAGCAGGTCAGGTGCCCGATGTACATCGTGCTGCGCAGCAACTCGGGCGACCAGCCGGGCTTGTGCGTCGCGTCGTAGAAGCGGCCGTCGACGCTCATCTTGTCTTCGTCGGAATAGATGGCGTCGGGGTCGTGTTCGACGACGGCCGCGGCAATCTCATAGAGCGCGTCCGGCGTCAGCAGATCGTCATGGTCGAGCAGCGCGATCCAGTCGCCCGTGGCGAGGGACAGGGCGGCGTTCGACGCGGCGGAGATGCCGCCGTTGGCCGGCAGGGTCGCGACGCGGATGCGGGGGTCGCGCGCGGCGAATTCGGCCAGCAGTTCCTGGACATGCGGGCTGGGCGAGGCGTCGTCGGCGATGCACAGCTCCCAGAATGGGTAGAGCTGGGCGAGCACGGAGTCGACCGCCCCCCGCAGCCAGCGTTCCGGCGTCTGATAAACCGGCATGACGATGGAGATCGTCGGCCAGCCGTCCCCGGCCGCGATCCGCTGCAGGATGTCGTTGGTCGCGATCGCGCGCGGGGCCGGTTCGCCGTGATCGATCCCGCCCTTGCGCGCTTCCCGATGGCCGTGGCTGAGGAAGTGGTGATATCCCGAAGGGATCGCGCGGTTCGACACCGCCTCCGATACGTCGGGGTTGTTTGAGAGATAACGGTTTTCGCAATAGCCCGGGATGCGGGGCGCGGTTCCGGCCAGATCCTCGGTCAGCCCGTGGTTGCGCCAGTGCTCGGCGCCGGAGGGAAGTTGCCGTCCTGCGATGGCGATGGCCACGTCGGGGCGGTGGGCGCGGTAGATTTCCTCGGTGAAGCTGTCCGCCGCCGGGCCTGCGAAAAAGCTTCTGGCGTTGATCATGGCCCAGTTCCGTCCGGTCGGGCCGGGCGCAGCCGGGGCGCCATTGAGTTCGCCGCTTATCATGGCGGCGAATTCGGGACGGCTTGGCAGTTCATGGGCGTGGAGCGGCGGCAGCGCGCTCCACGGCGCTGTGGAGCGGCCTTCGGCGGCACCGAACATGATGTAATGGCGGTAGCCGCTGATCAGATGGCGGTTTTCCACCAGATCGGCGACGTCGTCGTTGATGCGCAGGTAGGTCTGTTCGTCGAATCCCGGAACGGCGTCGAAGCCGAACACGCTCCCGGCGACATAATAGTGATCGATCGGGGTGGCGGCGCGAACCCCGCGCATGCCGCGGATGATGGTCCCGTACCGTTCCACATACCATGACATGTTTATGGGAACATGGGGCAGGCGTTCCTGGGCGCGGCCGATGAACAGGTAGTGCAGATAGGGCGACGCCCCGGTTCCACGGCACCATTCGGCGGCGTCGGGGTAAATCTGCGAATACCACTGGGCGTCGAATATCCCGCCGCCGGCCAGCATGGCGACATCGCCAACGGCATCGACCGGCCGGTCCTGCGGGGCGACACCCGCTTCGGCCAGGCTCGCCGGGCTCTGTCCGCCGAACAGGGCGCGGAGCGGGGTGGGGCGGTCGGACGGGCTGATGGAGGCGCTGCCGATCAATTCCCCGTTGGCGACGACATGGAAGACCCGCGGCGCGTGATCGGGGAGATGCTCCATCGGGATCAGGATGGAAAATGCGTGAAAGCCGCCGCCCCTGCCGCTCTTGAAGAGATCGCGCCGGTAGTAGCGCGCTGTGGACATCGCGATGCATTGCCCGTCCGTGAGGACGCTGATGGCGACCTTGTGGTCAGGATTCGCGCTGTCGAAGGCCCAGCCAGAGAGAGAATAGCCATAAATATTGCTAAAATCGACGGAGTCGAGGTTGCCGATGATCTTTGGTCGCTGCATCATCTTCAGTATCGTCTTGTGCTGGAAAATATGGCGTTTTTCAAAGGCGCCCGCCGAGCGCCGCGGTGAGCGCCGGTGCCGGTGCCGGGGGCGATGGCCGGAAACGGGGGCGCCCTATAATCGGGGTTTGGGGGATAGCCATGTTCCGGAGGGCGGCGGGCTCGGCGTGGCCTCGGCTACCGGGAAGGGCATGATGGAAACCGTGTGCCCTGCATCGTTTAGGCTCAAGGATTCCCGGTATGTATTCATACGGATCACAGCGCAGTACGCCTCGTTCTTTCCAGGAATTCAGTCAAGCGCGTAAGGCACACAGAAGAAATCGCAAAAAACTGTAGACGATAAATTTTCGCATTATTTTATTTTATTTTTATGAATAAAATTCTTCTACCTTGTAGTGCAAAGATGCATTTTTTAGTATTCATAAGTTCATTAAGATGTCTAAAAAATAAACTTTATGGTGTGCGATGTGCTGGTACAACACACGTCTCCCCTTTGCGGGGCGTGTGTATTAAGGCGAGCCTTTTGTGCGCCATTCCATCGGCAGTGTCAATACTGTTATGAAGGGATAGCTCGGTTTGATATAGTGGGTAAACAGGCACGTTTGGCTTGAAAACGCGGTGTCACCGCAAGGTCATGTCCAGGTGCGGGCGTGTGGTGCGGGGCATGGGAGGTGGAGGGTTGCTGTGCCCGCCCTTCAGTCCCGGGCATGGCCCTTACTACGGAGGCGAGGCGGAAGCTGTTCAAAATCGTACGCTGATGTTCAGTTCCTGGGTCTCATGGTAACGACCTTTCGCTGTCGCTTCCTCGAGCGTGCAACTCATCCGCGTGATTTGACCGTTGCTTCAGGGATGGCTGGGTGGCGACAGACATGGGGCGTTTGCCCTGGGCTGCCCACGCCTCTTTTCCTGGGGCCGTTTCCCTGCCATGACACACCGGGACCGAGCGTCTGAGGCCGATCGGCGCGGTTGGGAATTCTTAATCAAATATCAAGAAGATCGACGTAACCGTACCGGAGGTTGCGAGCGCGCGGACGGCATTGGCAAGGTGTAAAATGGCACTTATTAAATTAACAAACGAGGTGTACATCAATATAGATGCGGTAGGCGTCGTCGAATTTAAAGTTGAAAAGAAAGATCCAAATATAATTTGGAGTGTGATTGTAAAAAATCACAGCGGAAATGTGCTGTATCAGAAGGCATATTCTGCAAATAAAAATGATAACATTTCTATATCGAATATAAAGAAAGAATTTGAGGAAGTGCAGGCTCGCGTTAACGGTTTTTCTGCTCAGGTGTGAAGATGGCCGCGGATTTTTCGATTGTGTCAGCCGTACTCAACAAGTCGGCTTCTTTGTGGGATTATTTTTCTTCGATAAAGCGACAGGATTTTAAGGGGTCCATCGAGATCATCATTGTTGACGATTGCTCAACGGATGGTTCCCCGGACATTGTGAAGCTGGCGTCCGAGAAGCTGGGCGACGAGAATCTGACCATCCGGCTGATCCGCAACGACCGGAACGTGGGGAATTGCGGGTGCCGCAACAAGGGGCTGCTGGCGGCTTCCGGGCGTATCCTGTGCGTGGTCGACGCGGACTGCTGCCTCAGTCCCAATTTTGTCTCTTCGCATGTCGCCGCGCACGACGACGCCGGAGCGGACGTCTGCATCGGTCCGATGGGGATCGAGGGCCAGGGCCGCGACATCCAAGCGCTCCACGGAGCCTTCGCGGCGGCGCCCGACAAGGCGCTGAAGGAAATGCGGCTGCAGTTCAACGTGGAGCCGACCGCCTTCGTCAACACGGTGACCCGAAACTTCTCGATCACCTCGGAATTCCTGGACAAGCTTGGCGAGCCGCTGTTCGACGAAGCCTTTTCCTACAGCCTTGACGCCAACTCCGGCTTCGGCTGGGAGGACATCGAGATGGGCTACCGGCTGTACCGGCTGGGGGCCAAGATCAGCTTCAGCCGCACCGCCGTTTCCGTCCACAAGACCCACCCACCGGAAGTGTCCGACCAGGAGAAGGCTCCGCGTTCGGCTAAGAATTTCCTGAAGCTGATGCGCAAGCATCCGGAGCTTTCGCTCGCGGCTCCGGACTGGGCGCATTCGACGTACCAGAAGATCATGGACTGGCTGGACCGTTACGACATCTCCGCGGCGGAGGAGCGTGACGGGCTGGCCGAGCATTTCGCCACGTCGCACCGGGTGGTTCGTCCGCGGACCATCGTCAGCCATCCCAAGAAGAAGGTGCTGACCACGCGGTGGCACATCGGTCACCAGTACGATCTTTGGAAGCTGCCTTATTCCTTCACGCTTCTGACCGGCTTGCCGGGGTTCGGTTCGGCCTGGGACTACAAGTCGCGTCCTTTGCCGGATAATGCGAACTTCCTGAACGTCAACGAAAAGCAGTGCAATTTCAACGATTATGATTTTGCCATCCTGCATTTTGATGAGTTCATTCTTCGGCCTTATCTGTATCCGAAGCACTCGACCCATTGGGGCGCCGCGTTCGAATACATGAAGCGCTTCAACGGAAAGAAGATCGCGATCTGTCATGGGACCCCCCTGTCGGAGCGGGATCTGAACCTGTTCGGGCGCAGGGATGAGATCGTCGGGCCGGGAATCGCCGCGAAGCTCGAAGCGGAAACCTATGACGTCGACAAGCTGCGCCGTGAGATCGTGGACGCGCTGTCGGACTGCCTCGTCGTGTGCAATTCGCTTCAGGCGGCCAAGGAGTGGGGATTCCACCGCTCCCATGTGATCTGGCACGGCTTCGACCCGATCCATTATCCTCCGATCGATCCGAGCGATAAGATCATCACGGTTGGGGATCTTGAAGATCGTCCCGATTACCGCGGTGTTCTTTTCTACGACAAAGTCACGGAGCGTCTGCGCGGCAAGGCCTTCCTGCTCGGGGGCAAGCGTGCGAACAGCGTGCAGAAGCCGCCCGTGACGGCGGCTTTCAAGAACGAGAACGATCTCGGGCTTGCGCATTACCAGAACTATGTCCATTTCGTCCGCAATTTCGGCATCTTCTTCAATCCCACGGCCCGCAGCCCCATGCCGCGCGTGCGTGGCGAGGCCATGATGCTGGGACAGGCCGTGGTGACGACGTCCACGCACGATGCCGACCGGTTCATCGACCATGGCTACAACGGCTTCCTGTGCGACGAGCCGGACCACGCCGTGGAGGTGCTGAACCAGCTTGTCCGCGATCCGGGCCTGCGTCGCCGGGTCGGCAAGCGCGCGCGGGACACCGCGATGGAGTTGTTCCATGTGAACAACTACATGCGCGAGTGGGAGGAACTGATCGCTCGCGAGATCGATGGGAACGCGGCACCGCCGGCCGCCATGGCGGGCGATGCGGATCGCGGGACGCCCTGGCGGCGGACGGGACGCATCATCCGGAACGCGATCAAGGGAGTCCTTCTCGTTCACGGCTCCGAGGGCGGAACGCGAACCTGGCGCGTCGATCATCCCGAGGCTGCCCTGCGTGGCGCGGGAATGCCCGTCCGGCGGCTTCCCCTGGAAACCTTCCTGAAATCCGGCCGCGAGGAAATCGCCCTCGGCACCCACAACGTCATCATTTTCCACCGGACGCCGTTTTCCGGGCGGCTGGGCGCGCTGATCAGCGAAGCGCGCGCGAAGAACATCGTGTGCCTGGCCGACTTCGACGACGTGACCTTTTCCCAAGCCTACGCCGAGCAGCTCGTCCGCGCCGGAAAGGCCGAGCCGGGGAACGCGGAGGACGAGGCGAAGCGCTTCGCCGCCCTGCTGCGGGCCTGCAACGGCGCGACATGCAGCACGGCGCCGTTGGCGCGCATGTTGGCCGACGAGGGGGTGGAGCGTGTCGGGCTGTTGCCGAACTGCCTGTCGCAACAGCTGCTGACCGCGTCGGAAGCGGCGCGGGCCGGACGCCGGGGGGCTGCGACCGGCGGCGTCGTGCGCATCGGCTATGCCAGCGGCAGCGCCACCCACAACGCCGATTTCGAACTCGTCCGCCCCGTCCTGGACGAACTCCTGCGGGTCCATCCGAACGTCCATCTGGACCTGATCGGGTTTCTCGATCCGGGTGAATTCTCCCCCGAGGTGGCGGGCCGCGTTCACCAGCACCGCTTCGTCGAACATTGGGAGCTGCCGTTCCAACTGGCCAAGTTCGACATCAACATCGCTCCGCTCGAGATCAATCCGTTCAACGAATGCAAGAGCGCCATCAAGTTCATCGAAGCGGCCGTCGCCGGTGTGCCGACGGTCGCCAGCCCGACGGAGCCGTTCCGCGATGCGATCGAGCATGGCGTGACGGGCTTCCTGGCCGGGTCGGCGAGCGAGTGGCTGGAATGCCTGGACGCGCTTATCCGGGACGGCGAGCTGCGGGAGAGGGTCGCCAACGCGGCCGCCGATGCCTGCATCGCGGCCTATTCCCCACAAGCCTGGCTGCGGAACTTCCCTTCGCGGATGGAAGAGCTGTTCGATGCCGGTTCCGCCGGGACCGGGGTGGACGCGGAGCCGTCACGGCCTTTGACGGTTTCGGAGCGCTGATGGCTTCCTGGGATCACAGGCGTCTGGAAGCATTCCGGCCACCGCAGCGGAGGGGCCGGTTCGACATTGACCGCGGCATAGAGTGGGGATCATGCAGGTGATCGACATCGCAGAGACAGTCTCGTTTTCCGAAGCGGGCGTTCCCGATCGGCGCGCGATCAAGGGGGATCTGACCGGTCTCTCCGGCACTGTGGTGTTCGGTTGGGCTTTCGATCCGGACCTGCCGGACAGTGCGGTGGATGTTTCGGTGTGGGTGGACGACCGCAAGGTCGCCACCGGCCCCGCGGACCATCTGCGGAACGATCTCGGGGATCAGGGGATCGGCGAGAGCCGGTGCGGCTATTCGTTCGACATCAAGGACAGCCTTCTGGACGGACTTCCCCACCGTATCCGGGTGACGGCGGGGCGCGACGACCAGGAACTGTCTGGCGGCAATGTGCTCTTTTCGCCGTACAGCGGGCATGTGGACGAGGTGCTGAACGGCCAGGTCACCGGTTGGGTGTGCAATTGGGGAAAGCCCGATGCGGCGGTCACGGTCAATCTGATCCTCAACGGCGAGGCCATTGCCTCGGCTGTGGCAAATGTCCACCGTCCCGACCTGGTCGCAGCCGGAATCGGAAACGGCAATTACGGTTATGCCCTGCCCATTCCGGCCAGGCTGCTGTCCGACGAGGCGATGGAAGCCACGGTCGAGGTCAGCGGCACCGGACTCATGCTCGACGGTTCGCCGGTGACGATCGGTCCGATGATGCCGTTGGACGTGCCCGCGGTTGCTGGAACCGGCAGGGCCCGCAACCTGGACGCTGACGCGGTCCGCGCGAACGCCCTGCGTTTCCGCCGCGCGCTTGAGGCGCAGGGGCTGTGGATGTCGGAACCCGTGTCCGACGAGGCCGCGGCGGACGGCGATCCCGTCCTTCTGTGTTTCGACGCCGCGTACTACCGCTCGACCACGCCGGCTCTGCCGGAGGACGCGACGGTGGAGGAAGCCTTCGCCCATTTCCGGGCGCATGCCGCCACCTCCATCCTGCGTCCCAACATGCTGTTCGACGAGTTCTGGTATCAGCGCCGGTACATCGACGTTCCCCAGCAGATCGCGGTCGGGCATTACGGTTGCGGGCTGGATCACTTCCTGCGCAGCGGCCTGTCGGCGAACCGCAGCCCGACCCTTTGGTTCGACGCCGCCCATTATGCCGGGCAGCTGGCCGCGCCGCCGTCCCTTACGGAACACGCGGGTTCGGCCTTCCTGCACTTCCTTGACCAGGGCGCGCGGGCGGGGCTGGCGCCCAGCCGCCTGTTCGACCCGACCTGGTACCTGCACAAGTATCCGGAGGTCGAGCGGCGCGTCCAGGCCGGCACGATCGGCTCGGCGTTCGCGCATTATCTGAGCGAAGGAGGCCGCCAGGGCTATGCCGCCCTCGCCGGATTCAATGAAGCCGGTTTCGTCGCTTCCCGGCCGCAGGTTGCGCGGGCGATCAAGGAGCAGACGTTCCGCAGCGGGTTCGAGTGGTTTATCCTGTACGGCCTGCACACGGGCGATTACTTCGAGCAGGATCACCTCCTGAAGGCCCTGGTCGGGCGCACGGATCAGATGATCCGCCGCATCAACACGCTGACGTCCGAGCGGCGGCGTCTCGTGCAGCATCTCGAAGCCATGCAGGGCCTGACCAGGACCTGGATGCTCGAGGCGGAGGCCATCGGTGAACGCTGCGTGGCGGCCGCTGAAACGCCGGATCTTCAGGAACCTGCCGTTGCACCTGTAGCGAAGCCGAGAGCTGGGGGTACCGCATCCCGGATCTGCCGGTTTGAATGCTGATCGAGGTTTGGAATGCGCATCGTCATTCTTGCTCCCCAGTTTCCGCCGTCGGATGGTGGACCGTTCACCCGTATTGGCGTCCGTATCGAGACGCTGTGGGGAGCTCTGAGGGAGGCGGGGTTCGATCCGGTCGTCGCCGTGGACATCGCCGCCGGCGATCCCATGGCGCCGGCATCGGAGCGGGTCGCTTCTGAACGCTGGAATCCCGCCCACAGCGATGCCGTTCTCGTCCGGCTGAACGCCGCGGCCGCCGTCTGGTGCGCGCCCGGACAGCCGCTTCCGCCGCGCTTCTCCCGATTTGCCGGCCTTAAAATCGCCGATGGCGAAACGCTCGGCGACGCTGCCGGTTTGAGCGGAATCTTCGATCTCGTGCTGAACGACGATCCGCTGAAGGACGCCGGCATGCTGACCAACGTCGGCGGCGGGCGCGGCGAGAAGACGGGAGGCGAGGGCGTCCAGGTCGCCATCCTGGCCGATCTTGCGCCGGCGGATCAGGTCGTCGCCGCCCTTTCCGACGCGCTGTCGAAGCATTCTTCCCGCGGGCCGGTGCTTTTCCGTGTCATCCACCACGCTGCCGATGGCGCCCCCGCGCCGTCCGAAGGGCTGCCGGTGGAGGTGGCGTCCTACACGAGCATGGCGGAGCGGACGCGCCTGCTGTCGGCCTGCGACATCGCGATTCCGGTCGAAGCCATGCTGCCGGAACTGGGATCGGCGCTTCGCTCGCCGTTGCTCGATGGCGTTCCGGTCATTCTGAACGGGCTGTCGCCGCTGGGTGATCTGGTCCGCCTGTGCGGGCTCGGCGCGGTCATGCCGGGGAGCGGCGTGACGGAAGCGGTGGAGACGGTTCTGGAACTGGCGCGCGGGACCGACCTGGAAGCGATCCGCCGGCAGACCGCTGGAGTTTGCCGGAGGCTCAACGCCCGCGCCGTCGGGGCCTTGCAGCGGCTTCTTGTGGACCATGATTCGCCTCGCGGCGCGCCGATGCCCTCCGCCCTGCGCGGAGCCAAGCCGCGCGTCCTGGCCTTGCTCGAGCAGCGCAGCGGATTGGGTGCGATCCGCGGAATCGAGCCGCTGGAGGTGCTGCGCCAAAGCGGAAAGATCGATTCCTACTGCGCGGTTAACTCGCTGGACGAGTTGACGCCGGCGGCGAGGAAAGCGAGCTATGACGTCGTCTGGATACAGCGCCGTTGCAGCCCCGTGATCGTGAGCGCGATCCATTATCTGGGTGGCTGTCTTTTCGACATCGATGACAATCTCCTGGCCAAGCAGACCTATCACCGGAGCCCGCTGTCGAATCCGCTGGAACTGCTCAACAACCTCCGGCTCGCGCGGAGCGTGGTGACCACCAACCAGCGTCTTGCGCAGAGGCTGGACCGGGGGGCCGGCGGCGGCCTGCTGGAGAAGACCTTCGTCGTGCCGAACGCCGTCCGCTTTTCACCGGGGGCCGCGATGAAGCGGCCGTCCAAGCCCGAGGGGCTGCTCTGGGTGTCGAGCGACAATCCGCCGCTGTTCTCGCAGAAACGGGCGGTGGTGAGCGCGATCCAGGACTTTTCCCGGGAGCGCGGTCTGCCGATCTATGTGCTCGGCGTCGCCGACCGCAGTCTGGACGACGACGAGATGATCCGCCATATGGGGCGGATGAGCTTCAGCGAATATCTCCGGTTCCTGGAGCATCAGCCGACGCTCATCGGCGTGTCGCCGATCCAGACCATCGAATCCCCGGATGTCATGGACTTCATCAACTGCAAGTCCGACATCAAGATGGTGGAGTTCGCCGGCTTCGGTCACATCGGGGTCTACAGCGACGTGGCCTATTACCGGGATTCGGATCTGGACGCGGGCGTTCTCTGCGCGAACACCTATGGTGATTGGCGGGACGCGCTGGACTTGGCCTTCGAAACCGAGTGGGCCGGTATGGAGCGGCGCATGGCCGCGATCCGTGAAACCCGCGGCATGGCGACCATTGCGCAGGATGCCTGGCTTCCCGCTCTCCTCCATGCCGCCATTCCGGGCGGCGTCACCGGAGAAGCGATCATCCGGATGGTGGAGGCGATCAGGCCGACCGAGCGGACCCTGCCGGAGCTGCAGGCCCCCGCGGCGGAGACCGAGCCGCTCGTCCTGGCTTACCGCAACCGGCGCTTTGCCCAGGGAGACTTCCGGCGTCCCGATTCCGATCAGCTTCGCAAGGATACGTCCCGTCTCCTGGAGATGGCCGAGAAGGCGGTCGCCGCAGCGCGGTCAACGGACTGACCGTTCCCGTTCGGCAGGGCTCTCAGGGAACGGCAGCCGCGAAGGGTTGAACGATGCATGGCACCGCCGATGCCATCGGCCGCTTGTTCCTTGAGGTCTATTGGCGGCCTGAGTTCCGGCGCATCCTCGACGTCGGCGCGTACGACGTCAATGGCAGCCTGCGCCGGCACAAGCCTGATGGCGCGGAGTGGGTTGGCATCGATCTGGCCGCGGGGCCAGGCGTCGACACCGTTCTGGAGGACGCCTGGGCCTATCCGTTTCCGGACGCGTCCTTCGATGTCGTGGTGTCCACCGCGACGTTCGAGCACGACCGGCTGTTCTGGCTGACTTTTCTGGAGATGTGCTGGGTTCTGAAGCCCGGAGGATTCATCTACATCAACGCGCCCAGCAACGGGCACTACCCCGCTGGACTTCTGGCGCTTCTCCCGGACGCCGGGGGCGCGCTCGAAGTCTGGGCCCAGCGCATGGGACACCCGGTCCATTTGATCGAGTCCTTTATTGCCCCTCGCATCGCCGACCATTGGAACGACTTCGTCCTCGTCTTCTCAACCGCTCCGGCATCCCCATCCTCAAGCCCGATCGCGGACTGCATTCCCAATGCCTACAATGTCCGTGCCGGTTCTGCGGGACCGATTAAGCACCATTCCGTGGAAACGGAAGACATGCGGATACAGAAAATATATTTATTAAAATACCACAATATTATCATTAATTGAAAATGAAAAGATGATTAAATTATTTCCTGTTATCATCAATCAGATCAAAACTAATCAATAGAATTAATGAATTATTCGGATGAATTCTAAGGCAATGGTATTGGCTAAACAAGCTATAAATCCTAAGGTTGCATTAATATCATTCGCCCTCTAACTAAAATGTGCTCAATTTATTTCTTGTCGTTGTAATAAAAATACCTGCCAAAGTTGTGTACTGTGAGGCGTCATGTATGCATATTCACTACGTATTAAAAAAATCTAGCACACGCCGTTAACCGGAAGGCCCTGTCCGTAAAAGGGCTGCATACAAAAGGCATTGGCAGGAGATGATGGTGAGCAACATGACGTCCTTCTTCACCGCAACGGTCCACGATCTCGGTGCCTGGAGCGCTGTGAACGTCAAGGCCACTCCCCATGCGCCCCTGGCGCGGCCCGGGTGGAAGGATCCCGCCGTGTTGTCCTTCGCCCTGACCGAAACGAACACCGACGGAGTGCATTGGGTTCATTGGACCCGGACGGCGGTATCGGATGGCGAGGCCGTGTCGGTGCGGATGCTCCTGCGCAACCGCGATGCCAATGGCCTTCGAATTCGGTTGGTTTGCGGAGGATGGTCGTCGAATGCCTGGATCTCCTTCGCGAATTCCGTCGCATCCCGGATTCCGGCGGATGTTTTCGAGGTCATGATGCTGGAACCCGATCTTTTCCACGTCCAGTTCACGATTCCGGCCTTCACCGCCGGAGCGCATTATTCCATCGGCATCATGTTGCTGGACGGGGGGGAGGCTACTGACTATCCCGGCCGCGGGCGTGGCGTGGTTGTCGAAGGGTTCAGCCTGGTGCCTAGCGGGTCCGCCGTGGCTCCGGCCAATCCATCGCCCCAAAGGGAAGCCCGCGGCGACCTGAAGCGAACCGAACGTACCACCCTGTTCTTTTCCGCCGTCAACCGTGCCTACGATCACTTCGTCGTCCCATGGGCGTTCAGCATCCTGTACCATCATGACGATGCGCTGGTCGAAGTGTGTGTGCAGGGCCTCCAGAATTTTATCGTCCGCAACGACGAAGCGATCAAAACTCTCCACAATATCTTCGGCACGGATCGCCTCGTCATTCGAGAGGGAAATTTCGCGAACATTATTCCGAACACCGTTCGGTTCGTCGAGGTTCCTATTTCCAACGCCCATTATGTCTACATCGGTGACATCGATATCTTCATTCTTGAATCGAATATCCCGGAAAAACATCTTTCGATGATGGAGCAGACCAAGCTCCCCTACAGCAACATCGTGCGTCCCAACTCGACCTTGATGACGGGCCTTCATTTCTCAAGATTCGACGCCTACTATCCTTTGCCCGATATTTCGGACATTCCGCTCGACAGCACCATCGATGAGAATGTGCTTTACGAGATCGTGCGCCGCAAGGTTGGGGCGCTGCCGTCTCCGGGGCCAGCTTCCGCCCCGTTCATGGCATCCATATGAGCCCCAACCGTCCCAATCTGGAAGAGAAACCGGGGCTGCCCGGGTGGGGCATCACTCCGGAATACATCAGCCGCTGGCTGGATGTGACGTCGTCGGAAGAGTGGCTGGCTCTCTGGCCGTTCCTGTCTCCGTCCTTCAAGTCCGTGCACAACAGGCTTCTCAATTATTGTCTGATGCACCAGACCACGGGCGACGCCGCGACGCCGGAGGCGTTGTGGCCCGGTTCGACATGGCAGGCCACACAGCGGATTCGCCATCTGCTGTCCAGCTTCATCGAGGAGAACCGGGTGGGCAGCCTGTGCGATGCAGGCTGCGGGAACGCGAACTGGGTGGTGGGCATTACGGGCGGCATCGACTCCTATCTCGGGATCGATATCGACGAGGCGACGCTGTCGCTGGCAAGAAGCTCCTGCTTTCTGCCCGGCCATCGCTTCGAACGCGGCAACATGATGGAAGCGGACTACAGCGGTTACGACGCGGTGCTGTCCCATGACGCCCTGAGCTTCCTTTCGAACGCCGACATTCTACGGACCATCGACCGGATGGCGGCGGGCGGTGGCCGGTTTCTCATGCTGTCTACCTATCCGGCCCTTGGCGCCAACATGGATTCTCCCGGCGGTGCGTGGCGTCCGATCAATTTGACAAAGCCTCCGTTCAATCTCCCGGAACCACTCCATCTCTTGCCGGAGCGTCAGGCAAACCCCAACGACCCGAACAGTTCCAAATCCATCGGCGTCTGGATGGTTTCCGATCTTCTGGCCAGCCGGGCCGACCAGGAGCGGGCCGCAAGGGCGGGGGCGGAGCAGTCGGATGCGCTTCCCTTCGACGGTCGGGGCGTCATTCTGCCGGACAGTCAGAGGCGATACACGGATCTGGGGCATCATCCGACGACCCCGTCCTTCAGCATCCTGCGCATCAGCCCTCGATGGGTCCGCTGACGGGCGGGGTGAGCGTGACGATCCATGTGCCGACCGCGGACTTGAAGCGTCTGAATGCAAGGCAACTCCATGCCCGCTTCCTGGGATGGTCGTCCGAGGCCCGTGCGGACGTGGTTTGCGAACCGACGATCCTGCCCGGTGTCAGCGTCCTGTCCTGCCGGCTTCCCGAATTGAAGGCTGGCCCACCGCTCGTCAACGAACTGAAGCAGGATCGCGTTCCTCAGGTGGCGGACGTCGTTCTGACCGATGGCTGGAATTTCATCGGGGGCGCGCAGTTTCTCTACCTTGATCCCGAATATGACTTCGGTGGACCGGTTCTGGTTTATCCTGGCTGCGAGCGGGATCTGGAAAAGGCATGATCAATCTCGATTTCCGACCTCACAGGAAGGACGGGTTGCAGGCGACGCTGTGGGAGTTCCACATGGGCCTCCGCGCGTTCGAAGCGGATTCGGTCGATGGGATCACGATTTCCCATATGATGATGTACGTGCCAATTTCGCAATATCATGAATTCTTCAAGGACTGCTTCCGCGTCCTCAAGCGCGGCGGCGTGCTGCGGGTTACCGAAGACAACGCGAACCTGCACGGGCCTTTGAATGCCATTATTCGATGTCGCCCTCATCCCCAGCACGATGCGGCAGATGCTGGAGGAAGCCGGCTTCCGGGTCTTTGACCAGACTCCGCACAGGTCGGTGTCGGAGTTTCCCCAGATCAAGCGGTTCGCCCATCCACCCCTGTGGAACGAGGGGCAGATCCGCTCGCAAGGGCAAACCCGCTGCTATTTCATCGACGCCCAGAAGATCCGGCGTGGCTGGTCGCTTGGCATCTACTGCGGACGGTCACCGTTTGAACTCTACGATCCAAGCTGCCGCTGAAGGCGGCGGCCGGGATTTCTCGAACCCGGTCATCAGTCACGAGAACATACCAGAAGGGGTCCTGGGCCACGTCAAGGGTCGAGCCATGCTCTGCGCCGATCCTTTCCTGGTGGCGGCCAACGACCAGTTCCACATGTTCTTCGAGATGGGCAACCAGAAGGGGGCGATCGGCCACGCCGTCAGCGCCGACGGCCTGGACTGGCGGTTCGATCAAGTCGTGCTCTCCTGTGACGTGCACATGTCCTATCCCCATGTCTTCGAACATGAGGGTGAGTTCTACATGATTCCGGAAACGGTGAACGCCAATCAAGTGAGGCTCTATCGCGCCCGGAACTTTCCATATGATTGGGAATTGGACACGGTTCTTCTTCCGAACCAGCCTCTTGCTGATACCAGCATCGTGTACTGGGAGGGCCAGTGGTGGCTGTTCAGCTATGACCACAGGAAAAACGGGCTCTGCCTGTTCCATTCCGAGAATTTGCGCGGCCCCTATACGCCTCATTCCGGCAACCCGGTCGTCGCCGGGGCGGCCACCGCTCGGAACGCAGGGCGGCTCATTGTCCATGAGGGGGCGCTTCACCGCTTCTCGCAGGACTGCGTCACGATCTATGGTAAGATGATCCGCTGCCATCGCGTGACAGTTCTGACAATCCAGGACTATGCAGAGGAAACCATCCGTGACCCGTTTCTCCGGGGTTCCGGAAGGCGGTATGGGGCCTGGAACGGAAAGATGCACCATATTGATCTTTTGCAGGTCGGCGAGAACGCCTGGATTGCCGCCGTGGACGGGGCGGACGCCGTCGTCCCGGATTGACGCCAAAGGCGTTCGATGAAAGTCATCGAACGCCCTCTGATGGAGCATTGTCCCATAAGCTGTCCAGGCGTGGCGGTCTGAGCCAATGCAGAATCTGATCTGGTGGAAACGACCATGCCAATCACCAGATATAAGTAGAAAGGGCATGGAAAAGGCGCTTGATAAGGACCATCAAGCGCCTTCAGTTCGGGCGATGCCGTGAGCCCCGCCCAAGCTGGATCCTTTCGGAGCAGAGTTTTAGCGTAGATTGGTCACGCCGATGTGACCCGGCGCCCATTCCGAAATTTTTTGCTGCTCCACTCTTTCCCAAATCTGGTCAATGGCCCTTCTTGGGTCATTAAAGGCAATCCCGAACAGGTCCCAGGAAGCGAACCGCCCCATTTGATTTCGAGCAGGTCCGCCATAGTCCTGGCGTCGAAACGGTAGCGGATCAACCGTGCCGGGCAGCCGCCAACGATTGCAAAGGGCGGGACATCCTTGGTAA